>NZ_JBVIDR010000005.1:0-102110 GCF_055572275.1 Streptomyces sp. NPDC030798
CCCCCCCCCCCCCCCCCCCCCCCCCCCCCCCCCCCCCCCCCCCCCCCCCCCCCCCCCCCCCCCCCCCCCCCCCCCCCCCCCCCCCCCCCCCGCCGCCCGGCAGGTCCGGCCACAGCACCGGATGCTGGGTGCTGCCCGCCCGCTGCACCCGTGCCGCCGCCCCCGCCAGCAGCTCCCGGCAGGTGGCACCGGACCCGGCCGCGCGCACCGCGCCGACCAGCGCATGCGTGAACGCCCCGTGCCGGCGCCCGTCGAACCAGCCCTCGTACGACGGCTCGTCCAGCCGGCTCGCCGCCAGCAGCACATGCCGGGCAGGTCCGCCCGGCGCCCGCGCACCGCCCAGCTCCCAGTCCGGCCGGGGCGGCGCATACCGCGGCGTCAGCTCCCCCTCCCGCGTCGCACCCCCGGAATGGCAGCAGTCCAGCACCGCCGTGACCTCGGCGCCGCCCGCCGCCACCCGGTCCAGCAGGGCACCCAGCCGCTTGTCCAGCAGCGGCCCGTCCACGCACACCAGCGCCTGGTTCAGCCCCGTCGCCTCGATCAGCAGATCCCCGCCGGTGGCCACCTCCTGCGTGCCGTGCCCGGAGAACCACAGCAGCGCCACATCCCCGGGCCCCGCCGCGCCCAGATGCCCCAGCACCGCGTCCGTCACCGCGTCCACCGTCGCCTCGGCGTCCACCAGCACCCGCACATCGGCACGCTCACCGGCGAGGTCGGTCAGCAGCCGGTGCGCCTCGGCCACATCGTTGCGGCACCCGCCGAGCGGCTGGGCCACGGAGGCCGGATAGTCGTCGATGCCCACCAGAAGCGCCTTGATCCTCGCCATGCGCGGCAGTCTGCCAAAGCCAAACCTGATGACGAATCGGCGGTAGGAGTCGCACTCTTGACGTGACGTCACTAACCTTCCTTTTCCGTGCATCGCACAACCGCTCACCACCCATGACTCTCGGGGGACACATGGGGTACACCGAACGGCCGCGCCGCATCGTGCGGCCGGCACCGTCCGGCCTGGGCGCCCAGCCGGCGCCCGCGCCGCACCAGGGCCCGGCCGCCCGCCCGGGCACGGCACCGGCGAATCCGGCACCCGCCTCGGCCGCGCGCCCGCCCTCCGCCGCCGTCGGCCCGGAGCGGTACACACCCCGCTCCCGCGAGCTGCTCGACGCGGTGGGCCGGCTCGACGCCGGCCTCGACCAGCAGGCCTGCCGCTCGCTCGCCGAGTGGGTCCGGGAGCAGTACACGACGTCGTACGGCACCGTCCCGCTCGGCTTCGTCGCCCGCTGCTTCCTCGGCCCGCCCTACGTCGACCACCACCTGAACCTCTTCCACGTCGTCGTCCGGCACTTCTCTCCCGCCGAGCCGATGCCCGAGCCGTTCTCGGCCGCCCGCATGCTCGCCCGCTCCGGCGGCTACGCCTACATCGAGGTCTACGACGACGGCCTCCTGCTCCCCGTCCTGGACGACGGCACGGTCGTCCGCCCCTGATCGACCCTCCCGACCCACCCCCGCCCCGCCCGCTCATCCCGCAGCACGCGAACGGAGTTCCGCATGTCCGAGGTCGACTACACACTGCGCCGCCAGGTGCAGGAGGTCAGCAACCTCGTCATCAGACTCAGCGAACAGGTCGGCTCCGTCTCCGGCCAGGTCTCCACCGTGGAGGCCAACCAGCAGCAGACCCGCACCGAACTCCAGCAACTGCGCGACGAGTTCCTCGCCTTCGTCCAGCAGGCGCAGGCCACGGCCAACGTGCAGCGCGCCGAGACCCGCATCGGTGCCATCGAGGACAAGATCGACCACGAGTTCGGCCACCACAAGACGGTCCGCCGCACCGCCGTCGGCATGCTCCAGGCCTTCGACATCGGCCTGGTCTCCGAGGACAACGTCCGGATGGTCGGCGACCAGCTCATGCTCCAGACCCCCCGCTACTGGCTCGCCCCCGCCCTGGTCGCCCTCGCCTCCTGGTCCGCCGACGACCGCGGCCTGTGCGAGCGCGCCGTCGACGAGGCCTTCCGCCGCTCGCCCGACCGCACCTCGCTGTTCTTCGCCCTCGTCCTGCGCCGCCAGGGCCGCTCCGAGGCCGCCGTGCGCTGGCTGCGCCACTACCTCCTCGCCCAGGACCCGGCCGCCCTCGGCCGCGAGTTCGCGGTCATCCTGGAGGCCATCGCCCAGGGCGCCTTCGGCCCGGTCGGCCGCGAACTGCTGGACCGCACCCTCGCCGACTGGCGCTCCCAGCTGATGGACAGCGCCGACGCCCAGGCCAAGCAGGTCCGGCGCTGGCGCGAGGAACTGGAGTCCCTGCGCGCGCCGTCGCAGTCGGCCGAGTTCCCGCGGCTCGCCGCCGTCTCCCCGCAATGGGTCACCCTCGACGGCGTCCTGTCCTCCGCGCGCGGCCAGCAGGCCGTCCTGGACAAGTACCGGGCCATCATGGACCGCGAGTTCCAGCCGTCCGAGCGCATCGAGGACGCCGTCGACGACATCCTCGACCGGCTGGTCTCCGAGTACGACAACGAGGAGCTGCCGCTGCGCCGCGACCTCGCCTTCAACCAGGCGGTGGTCGACCACGACGGCGACCTCGTCGCCGCCCGCCGGACCGCCGACGCGGACGCGGCCTCGTACGAGGAGACGCTGGACTACCTCACCGTGCAGACCACGGCCGCGCTGAACCCCGGCGCCATCGGCACCTCACCGGCCACCCAGCGGCTGTCCGTCGCCGCCTGCCACGAGTGGTTCCAGCAGGCGCACGCCGCCCACACCCGCGACTACCGGGCCGCCGTACCTCAGGACGTGCAGGCGCAGTTCGCCACCTCGCACTCCGTGGGCTCGGCCCTGTTCCAGCTCCCCGCCTGGGTCGGCTCCTTCACCCAGCCGCTCGCCACCCTCGAGAAGTCGCTGAGCGACCACTGGGACCACTACACCGGTCCCTTCATCGACGCACTTGCCTTCCCCTGGCTGAAGAAGGTGGCCCCGCTCGTCGGCGTCGTCGCCGCCATCCTCCTCTTCCTGGCCGGCTCCTGGCCCCTCTTCGCGGTCGGCTCCGCCGCGATCGTCGGCCTCGTCTGGGGCCTCGTCCTGCGCAACCAGGCCCAGACCGCCAAGCGGGCCCAGGACGCGGCGCGCGAGCTGCTGGAACGCGCCAAGACGGAATCCCTGCACCAGCTGCGGGGCGCCTCGGCCGAACTGACGGACTGGTACGAGAAGTTCACGGCCGCCGACAAGGCGGAGGCGCAGGTGCGCGAACTGATCGCGGCCCTGCCGACGGCGGGCGGCGGCGCCTCACCGTTCGAGGGCCGGGTGGTCCGGAAGGAGGCCACCGCGCCCGAGACACCGGACGACGAGGCGGCCGAGCGGCGGGGCGGCTGGGAGCCGGTGGTCGAGCCGTCGGGTGGTCGGGAGCCGGTGGTCGAGCCGTCGCGCGGCTGGGAGCCGGGCGCCGAGCCGTCGGTCGTCGAGGCGGTCGCGTCCGAGGGGTATCCCGGGCAGGCGGCGCCCGCGCCCCAGGATGCTGCCCCGGCGGCGTACGCACCCACGGACGCCTCCCCGCAGCCGCCCGCCGGCCAGGAGCCCTCGCCCGGACCCCGGGACGCCCAGGAGACCGCGACCGCGCCCGAGACCCAGGAGGACAGCGCCCGATGAGCACGCCACCGCCGCCCGCTCAGCAGCCCGACCCCCACGCCACCTCGCCGGCACCCGGCACGGCACCGGGCCCGCGCTCGTGGGCGGCCACGGGCCCGCAGCAGCCCGGAGCCACGGTCCCGCCGCAGGGCACGGCCGGGCCGGCCGGGCCGGCCACGGGCCCGTCCTCCCCGTGGGCGTCCGCGCCCGCACCGGCCGCACCGGCCACCCCGCAGTCCCCGTGGGCCGCTGCCCCCCAGCCCCAGCAACCCGCCCCGCAACCCTCGGCCGCAGCCTCCCCCTGGGCCGCCTCCGCCGACGCGGCCCGGTCCCAGTCGTCCCCCTGGGCCGCGCAGCGCCGTCCGCAGCAGGAGCGGGTCACCAGCAGGCTCCGCAAGGTCGTGGAGGGACTGCCGGACTGGGAGCCCCTGCCGCCCGGCGAGACCGTCGTACGCCGGCCGGGCAGCACGGGCAGCACCGCATGACCGGCCTCTGGGGCGACGGCGGCCCCTACCAGGCCTGGGTCGGCTTCCTGCGCCGCTGGGCGGCCATGGAACCCGCCGACCCCGCCGGCCTCCCCGCGCTGCGGGAGGAGCAGTACGACACCGACACCTGGGTCCGCCTGACCGAGCACCTCACCGGCGCCCTGAACACCCGCCTGGTCACCTGGGCCGAGCACCTGGTCCGCGCCCTGAACGAGTCGCGGGACGAGTTCAGCTGGGGCCGTGAGCTGGCCCAGGCCCGCACCGGCCTGCACGCCATCCGTGCCCTCGCCGCCCACCCCGGCCTCCCGGAGTCCCTGCGCCCCCGGCTGACCGAGCTGGTCGACCACGAGATCACCGAGGTGCAGGCCCAGCTGGAGCGGAACCTGGACGGCGAGATCCGGCGCGGCACCGACCCCCGCCTGGTCGAGCGCCGCCGCCGCACCCTGCGGGACAACGCGCTGACCGCGACCCTCACGGTCGCCCCGCCCACCACCCGGGACGCGTGGGCCTACGACCCCGCCGCACCCCCGAGACGGCGCATCGTGCCCGGGTGAGGCCGAACAGGGCCCCGCCGCCCGCCCAGCGCCCCGCACCCACCGCCCCCGCAGCCCGAGAAGGCCCGTACCAGAATGTCGAACTACGCCGAGAGCCTCAGCCACCTCGACAGCTACATCTCCGCCCGCGTCCCGGTCATCGCGATGCGCACCATCGAACAGCAGCGCGCCCTGCGCCTGCTGCGCGAGGCGGCCACCCAGTCCCGGCGCAGCAGCATGCCGTTCTGGATCTACACCCGGGCCACCGGCCTGCGCGACCTGCGCACCAACGCACCGGTGCAGGACGACCGTTCCCTCGCCGGCGCGATGGACTTCGCGGCGGCGCAGTTCGGCAGCCGGGCCAACGCGACCGTCGTCTTCGTGGACCCCGACGAACTGGAATCCGACACCCCCGTCACCCGCCACTTCGCCGAACTGGCCCGCCTGGCGGACAGCAACATGGGCAGCATCGTCCTGATCACCGACACCCCCATCTGGAGCGGCCTGCAGCGCCTCGGCATGAGCCTGCGCCTGGACCTGCCCGACTCCGAGGAGATGTACGGCATCCTCAGCGGCTTCCTCGGCGACCACCACGGCCACATCCCCATCGAGTGGACCGAGGAGGACGCGCGCCGTGCCGCCGAGTTCCTGAACGGCGTCACCGAGGCCGAGTGCGTCAACCTGATGGCGACCATCGCCGCGAAGGGCGCCATCCGCCGCGAGGACGTCCTGGGCCTCGCCCAGGCCAAGGACCGCATCTTCAGCGACCTCACCGGCCTGGAGCGGGTCCACCTCAAGCAGAGCGACTACGCCATCGGCGGCCTGACCGGCCTGCGCACCTGGCTCGAACGCAAGCACGACATGATCTCCAGGGACCTCAGGAACACCGCGCTGCGCCCTCCGCGCGGCGTACTCCTGGTCGGCGTCCCCGGCTGCGGCAAGTCCCTCTCGGCCAAGGCGATCGCCCACGACTGGCGGCTCCCGCTGTACCGCCTGGACATGGCCAGCATCCACGGCAAGTACCTGGGCGAGTCGGAGGGCCGCTTCCGCGAGGCCCTGGCGATGGCCGACCGAGTGGCGCCCTGCGTCCTCTGGATCGACGAGATCGAGAAGGGCCTGGCGGGCCGCGACGACATGTCCGGCGTCCCGCAGCGCATCATCGGCCAGTTCCTCTACTGGCTCCAGGAGTCCCAGTCCCGGGCGTTCGTCGTGGCGACGGCCAACGACATCCGCAGTTTGCCCCCGGAACTGCTCCGCAAGGGCCGCTTCGACGAGCTCTTCTTCGTCGACCTGCCCGACGCCCAGGACCGCAAGGACATCATCCACATCTACCACCGCCGCTACCTCCAGGCCGACCCGAACCCCGAGCAGCTCGACCGCCTGGTGGACCTCTCCGAGGGCTTCGCCGGCTCCGACATCGAGGCCGCGCTGCACGACGTCGGCGAGGAGGCGGTACGCCGCGGCGGCATCGCCCAGCTGAAGGACTCGTACGTCATGGACACCTTCGCCCAGGTGCGCCCGCTGAGCGTGAGCAACCCCGAGCAGATCGAGGAGATCCGCGCCTGGGGCCGCGAACGCGCGGTACCGGCGGGCCGCGCGGCGGTCACCCCCGTACCGGGCGACGGCGGCCGGACCCGCCGCATCGTCTTCATGGACGAGTGACCGGTGTGAATTGCCGTGTCGCGTGATCCGACTGGTTCCGACACAGGAATGTCGTCCATACTTCCCGCGTGGAGCAGCGCATAGGATCGAGCAGCCAGCCCCTGAAGGCCGAGCCCGTCAAGGGCGCCGGTTTCGACCCGGCCTACATCCCCGGCCTGACGCCCCCGGCGCCGGAACCGGAGGACGCCGAGCAGGCGTCGACGCCGGAGGCGGAAGGGGCGACACGGGCTGCCCCGGAGGCCGAGGCGACGGAAGCCCAGGCGGCGCCCGAGGACCCGTCCTCCGAAGAGGCGGCCCCCGCAGAGGCGGAAGGCCCGACCTTCGAGGCGGCCGACCGCCGCGCGAAGTTCACCGCCGACCACCGCGGCGTCCGTCTCACCCTCGACCAGGAGGACTGCGAGTTCCGCTGGGACGAGATCGCCGCGATCGAAACGGAGTCCGCCCGCTTCGGCAAGCGCTTCACGATCACGGTCCACACCCCGGAACGCCGCTGGTACCCGATCGAGATCGAGGCTCCGGCCAGGTCCGCCTTCAAGCAGTGGGAATCAGAACTGGACGCAGTCCTGGACGCCTACTTCGAGGAAGGCTCCGCCTGAGGCCAGGGACGACCGTGCCGACCTGAAGTGGCCGCCACGGTCGTCCCTCCCAGCACCGAGCCGGTCACCTTCCGGTCGACACGGACACCGGGCGCCGGCGAAATCACCTCCATCAGGGCGCAGGTCCACTGGTCGGAGGCCCGCGATCACCAACCCCCCAACGTCTGATCCTCACGCTGCACGGACTGATCGGCCTGGTCGACACAGCGGAGCTGCTCGCGGCGGAGCTGGTCTCCAACGCCGTACGCCACATCAAGGGACCGGCCGCGCTGACCCCTCCGGGGAGCGGCGCACCCGTCGTCCCGTTTCGGCAACCGGGGCACGTACGTATGGTGCGAGCTGGCGCCGGCGAGCTGACGACCCTCGACGGCTACTGGAACGAAACGGTGAGCCAGGGACTCTCAGGATCGGACATCAGGACCTGATGCACCTCGACCATGTCGGTGTACCAGCTCCCGAACTCCTCGTCGTCGAAGTGCAGGCAGCGCCCGAGGATGTACCCGGCGGCGAAGTCCTGCCAGGACTTGTACGACCGGGCGGCGGCCCGGCCGGCCTCGATGACGGCGGACTCGGCTTCGTTCAGTGAGCAGTACCGGGAGCCCAGGCCCCAGCGGGCCATGCCGGAGGCCCGTCCGAAGTTCCAGGCGTCCACGGAGGTGACGAACCGGTTGCCGTCGAGGATGCCGTCGGCGCGGAAGCGGGCCTCGTACCGGGTGATGCGCCCGACAAGATGCTGGACGCCCTTGATCCGGGCCTCGGTCTCGGCCTCGGGGACGGTGGGAGTGGTGGTGACGCCGTCCGGGGTGATGACGGTCTCGCCCTCTGAACGGGCTCGCAGCACCCGGGCGACGGTCTCGCGCCAGTAGGCGGTGTCGACATGACCGCCGAAGTCCCGGGCGATGGCCCGACGGACGTTGAGGGCGAACTCCCAGACGGGATTGGCGCCGTCGGGGTCGAGCAGGGCGCGCTGCTGCTCCTGCCATTCCTCGCGGCTGCTGACACCCCACCACTCGCGCAACATCTCGCGTTCTGCTGTGTAGCCGTCGCCGTGATAGGCCATGGCGTTCCACGGCAGCCCGTAGCGCACGAACAGCGGTGCGCCGCAGGCGAGGCCCCGAGCGACGGGTCCCTCCAGGGGGCCGCCGAGCCGAAGCGCGCGCACTCTGGTCCGGTTCAGCGGAGCAGTAGCCCGCTCGCTGTGCTGAGCCCACACGGCGGAGTGCGGCGGCGCAGAAGGAAGGAACGCCTCGCAGGGCGTACCAGGGTTGATCACGATGAAGGCGGGATCATGCGGTGCCCACACTCGAGCGAACCATCCGAGCTGTTGCCAACTGAACACTCGGTGTGGCTCCGGCGCGGGCAGCATCCCCTCCGTGTACACGGCCCAGATCCGCCCACCGGCCACCCGCGGATCGTGCCCGAAGAGGGGAACGGTCTTGCTCGGCCGGGCATCCGCCGCGTCACGCCGTATCTCGAAGTACAGCCGACTGTCGGCGAGAACGTCGAAGTACCCCGCCCAGTCCTCACGCGACTTGGCCTCCAACAGCGCCTCCTCGACGCTCGTCGGCGGAGTCCAGGCAGGCGGAGCCGAGGGCGGGGGCGCCGAGGGCGGGGGCGCCGAGGGCTGGGGCGTCGACGCCGGCGGCCCGGAGGGCAGCGGAGCCGCAGGCCCGAACCCTGCGGGCGGAGGACCGAACGACATTGTTTGCCCTTTTCAACTGATGGCCGTCAGCGGCAACTTGACTCGCCTGATCATGCTATGCGACGCCTCTACGTCCACTTCAGCGGGGCACGGCGCTCACAACGGCGGTGATGACGGCACCCTTCCGCAACAGGTCGATCGCATCTCCCGACAGCCGGACCTTGGCGCTGTGGGGCGGAGGCACGAAGTCGACTGGCCGCTCGTACTTGAGAATTGCCTGGAGAGTCACCAGCGGCGCGCCGTCACCCGTGCCGCCGTCCGGCCCGACCTCGAACTGCTGCCCAACGCGCACAACACCACTCAGGCACCGGACGACGCACGTGGCACTCGACTTGTGCCGCTCCTCCACAGATTGATCTGAAGTCTCGCATCGGCCCGCGTGAGGAAGAACCGCTCCTCGTGATCTAGGACGAGGACGCGCTCGTCGCCGTCGATCATCACCAGGTCGTCCGCGCTCGGATACCCTGGTCCGAGCCAAGCTCCGAGACATCGACGGCAACCTCAGCGCACCGCAACAATACGGAGAGCCTGGCAAGCGATCTGCCAAGCGCCTCCATAAACGCGTCGTAGGAGCCGGGGCCTTCGTGCGCCCCTATGGTGGTCAGAATCTCGCTCAGGCGGGTAGGCATGTTCGGCTCACAGTGATGTCATCCGAGGTCACAGCGCGATCGGTTGATGATCCTGCCTCCGGCAGCCTAGCGTCGATGAGTTGCGAATGATATGGATGAGTTCCATGCGTAATTTACGTGGCATTGCTTTGTGTCGTCTTCATCAGCCGCTCGGTGTTAATGGCTTGCGGAAACTCTGGCAACGGTAGCCCTCGTGTCAACGGCAAGAGTTTGATCGGTCGGGGCGGAGTGCTGCTGGGGAAGGGGGCAATTGTACTCGGTGCGGCGAACACCCACCTCGACACCTGGAATCCAGCAATTCTTGACGCGAAATGGAAGACTCATGGCCGGAACCTCAATCGGACATCTCATCAGCCACCAAGCAAGTCTGCCACATACTCACGGATTTGTACCGGTAGGCCACTCAGTCTGATATCATGCAGTTGCGAAATGTGATCGAGGTCCACGTGACCGGTCGATGCCAGTTCGAGGATGGCGTGAAGTTGAGACTCTAGTGCCGAGTTTTCGCTCTCGGAGACTGCAGCGGCCGAAAGTAGCGTAGCCAAGGCTGCGGCCTGGGCGGGCGAGTAGGCGCTCAATCGGTCAGTGATCTCGTCGGCCCCACGTTCCCGCGTGGACGGCTGGACATCGACGATTTTCCGGATCATGTCGACAAATTCGCGAGAATCCACTTCATCTCCTGCCTTTACGAATAAGGAAGCGGGAATTGACTCGGCCAAGGAATGTGAGTCTTGTTGGCCGCATCCGGATCATAGTTCGGGCTCCTGTCATTGCTGACCTGCCTGTGATACAGGTTCCCTTCCTCGTCCTGATACCTTCCCCCGATCGATATGCGATAGACGTCACCCTCAGACGCATTCGAGCCCGCCGGCGCCCTTCCATCAATGTCGTGAATCCGGAGGCGGACTACGTTTCCCGTCTCAGAGTCTGTCCACTTGTACTCGACCCCCTTCTGTGCTCCGCCATTCGGGTCAGGTTTCAATATCCGCATTTCAGCATCGTCGGGAACGATGCTGAGGGGATTATGGCCTCTTAGGTCCCAGCCGCCTCCCTCGACGCGAGAAGGATAGGGAGCCAGCCCGAGGGGATCGATCCACGCATATGGGTTGGTCACGTATGCGGCAGGATTCGGTGCGGGATCCAGGCCCAGCGGGTCCGAGGTTACATACCGGGCAGTCTCCGAATCGTAGTGGCGGAAGTAGTTGTAGTGGAGGCCGGTTTCCGGGTCGTAGTACTGGCCTGGGAAGCGTAAGGGTGTGTAGGTGGTGCTGTTGGCTGCCCAGGCTGTTGTTCCCCAGAGGGTGCTGCGGGTGTGCCAGGCGATGTTGCCGTGTTCGTCGATCAGTTCGTTGGGGGTGCCGACGAGGTCGGTGACTATGGCGAAGAAGCGGGAGTCGATTTCCTCCTGAGAGGCTTCGGCTGCCGTTATGCGTTCCGTCTGGGCCAGGGGACGTATGCCTTGGTGGTCCCAGGTGAGGGTGATCGGGTTGGGGAGGTCGCGGGACGTTGTGGTTTGTTCGCAGAGGGTGGTGCCGTCCCAGGTGAAGTCGACGCGTTCCACTACTGTTTCGCCGTCGTCTGCCAGGCGGAGTTTGGCTGTGCGGCGGCCCAGGGGGTCGTAGGTGTAGCGCCAGCGGGTGCCGTCGGGTGTGGTGACTGAGGTGAGGCGGTCCTCGGTGTCCCATTCGTAGCGCCAGTTGTCCGGTTTGCGGGACAGGCGGGTTTTCTGGCGGAGGGTGATGCGGCCGAGTGCGTCGTGTTCGTAGCGGACGTTGCCGGCGCGGGTGATGCGGGTGCCCGCGTATGTGCGTGCTCCTGTCGCCTCCGCGCCCGGGTGGTTGGAGGGCCAGGAGGCCTGGGTCTGGTTGCCTGCCTCGTCGTAGGCGTATCGCTCCGTCCAGCCGGCCGCGTGGACCGCCGTCACTCGGCCTGCCGCGTCCAGGTCGAAGCCGCGGGTGCCGGAGAGGTGGTCGTCGATGCCGATGAGGTTGCCGTCGGCGCGGTAGGTGTACGCCCGGTGCTGCACCGTCCGGTCGCCGGGGCCGGTCACGGACTGGGTGGTCAGGCGGCCCAGGGCGTCGAAGGTGTGCTCCAGGGTGATCGTCTCGCCGATTCGGCGGGACAGCTCGCGGCCCGATGCGTCGTAGGTGAAGTCGATGGGCCGGCCTGAGGCCACCATGCCGGTGCGGCGCCCCGCCGCGTCGTAGGACCAGGTCGTCGTGGCCCCGGTCGGGGTCGTCCGGCCCGTGCGGCGGCCCAGTTCGTCGTACGTGTACGTCAGCGTGCGGCCGTCCACCGATTCCGAGAGCAGGCGGCCGTAGCGGTCGCGGAGGAGGGTGAGGGTGGTGCCGTCCGGGGCGGTTGCCTGGGCGAGTTGGTCGGTGAAGTCGTAGGCGTATGTCGTCACCTGGCCCGCCGCGTCCTTGCGCAGCACCTGGCCCAGTTCGTTGCGGTCGAAGGACACCTCCTCGCCGAGGACGTTTCTGCGGGAGATGAGGCGGCCGGCGGGGTCGTAGGTGTAGGTCAGTGTGCGGTCGTCGAAGTCCGTCTCCGTGACCAGGCGGCCGGCCGGGTCGTACTCGTACGTCCAGGTCAAACCCTGCGGGTTGGTGACCTTGGTCAGGCGTAGTTCGCTGTCGTGGTCGAACTCGTAGCGCACCCCGTCCGGGCCGGTGCGGGCGGTCAGTAGGTCGAAGTGGGTGTATTCGAAGCGGGAGACGCCGCCGAGCGGGTCGGTGTGGCTGGTGCAGTTGCCTTCGCCGTCGTAGGTCCAGGTCTCGCTGGTGCCGTCGGGGGCCGTGCGGCGGGTCAGGTGCCCCTCGATCGACCACTCCAGCCGTGTCGTCGCGCCGGTGGGGTCGGTGATGGCGACCGGGCGGCCCAGCGCGTCGCGTTCGTAGCGGGTCGTCGCGCCCAGAGGGTTTGTTGTCTGCACCGGGAGGCCGGCGCGGTCGCAGACGATGCGGGTGGTGTTGCCGAGCGGGTCGGTCACGGCTGTCAGGTGGCCGGCGTCGGTGTAGGTGAAGTGCGTGGTCTGCCCAGCCGGGTCCGTCACCGAGGTGCGGTTGCCGCGCTCGTCATAGGTCTGGCGGATCACCGTGCCGTCCGGGTTGACCACCTTCACCGGCAGGCCGAGAGCGTTGTACTCCGCTCTCGCCTCGCGGCCGTCCGGGCGGACGACCGAGGTGAGGTTGCCCGCGTCGTCGTAGCCGAATGTCGTCGTGTGGCCCAGCGGGTCCGTCTGGGAGAGCAGGCGGTGGTAGCGGTCGCGGCGGAAGCGGGTCGTCGCGCCCAGGGCGTCGGTTGCCGCGATCACCTGCCAGGCGTCGTTGACCAGGTAGCGGCGCGTATGGCCCTCACCGGTCGTCACGATCGTCGTCCGCAGACCGGTTTGCGGGTCCGGGTCCTCGTACGCCAGGCTCAGGGTCATGTGGCCTGCTGAGCCGCCCTCGGCCGTGCAGCGGTCCCTGTCGTCGTACTCGTACGTGTAGCTGCGGTCGTTCGTGTCCGTCCAGGACGTGATGCGGCCCGCTTCGTCGTAGGTGAAGCGCAGGGGGAGGCCGGAGGAGTTGATGACCTCGGTCAGGTTGCCGTCCGTGTAGCCGTAGCGCTTCAGCTCCTCGCCGGTGGCCGTGAGCTGGAGGGCCGTGATGCGGCCGAACTCCGTCGTGATGCGGACGCCCTGGCCGCTGCTGGACACCACGGCCAGCGGGGTGCCCTCCGCGTCGTACTCGAACGTGATCCAGTTGCCGTTGCGGTCGTCGATCTGCTCCAGCACCGCCAGGTCGCCCTCGCCCCGGTCGGCGAAGTGCCAAGTACGCAGGGTCTGCGGGTCCGTGACCGTGTAGCCGCCGTCCACCCGGTCCAGGGGCCAGCGTGGCCCGTGGCTGGGGAGGGTGGGCAGGCCGGGAGCCGGGTGGGGGTAGGCGAGGAGCAGGCCGTCCTCGGTGACGAAGACGACCCCCTGCGCGTCGATCTCCAGGCGCTGGTCCAAGGTCGAGGACCAGGACGGGCCGAACCAGCGGCCCAAGTGGTAGCCGGACTCCACACGCCGCTTCAGGACCAGCGGCAGCACCCCGGGCAAGGTCACGTCCGTCTGCGGCAGGTACATCTTGCCGGTGGCGAGATTGATCGGGTCGGTGCCGCTGCTCTCGGTGCTGTTCTGCCTGTGGGAGGGCGCCGGTGGGTCGTCGTCCACCGTCTCCCGGGCGGACTTCCCGCCCGAGCCGTCTGCGGCCGCGCGTTCGCCGGCCGCGGCTTCCTCGGCCCCCTGTACCCCGTCCTCGGCGAGGCGGGCGCCGTCGACGGCCGCCGACTCCGCCCCCGCCTCCGGCAGCAGGAACTGCGGGGCCAGTTCGCCGCCGACCCCGCCGGGGTCCTCGAGGAAGGACTTCCACAGCTTGTCGCCGGTCTCGGTGGGGTGGGTGACCATGTGGACGGCGCCGCTCAGCAGTTCCACCTTGGCCTGGAGCGCTTCATAGGGGTGGGTGATCGCGTACGGGTCGAGCGGGTTGGCGTTGCGGGCCAGGTTGTTCAAGTCACCGAGCCCGCGCATGGCACCGCCGAAGAACCGCATGTCCTCCGTCTTGGCGGCATCCCACACATCCGCACCATCGAGCTTGACCTGGTTCCAGGCCGACGGCTCCTGCGGGGCATGCTGCAACGCCACCTTGAAACGCGCGGCGGCCTCCCCGGCGAGCTGGGTGCGCTGACGGCGGGCCGCCTCCAGCATCGCCTGGGCCGCGTGCTTGGCCTCATCCCCCGGATCCTGCTCCGACGGCCTCGGCCCGGGATCGTCCTTGCCCGCCTCGACCGCCCGGTTGTACGCCTGCACCTTCTGCCGATGGGCGTCGGAGGCCGCGCTGCCCTCCCGGTACTTCGCTATCGCCTCCCGCGCCTGCGCCTGCGCCCACTCCACCGTGTGCGCGAAAGCCTCCAGCGCTCCAGCCGCCTCACCACACGCCTGGGCCGCCTGACGCCACTTGACCTGATGCGTGGCGAACTTCTTGCGGAAGGTGTCAGCGGCCTCACCCGTCCACTGCGCCGAGTCGACCTCACGCATCCCCTGCGCCACCACACCGAAGGACACCGCGAAGTGCTGCAGATGCGTCGCCGTCTCCCGCAACTTCCCCGCATCGCCGTGGATCAGCTCCTTCGGATCCTCGGTCTCACCCAGCTGCTGCTCATCGACGTGCGCACCCAGCTTGGAAGCGGTGTCATCCCCCCAGTCGTCGACCTTGTCGGCCGCCCCGTGCGCACCGGCCCAGTCCAGCGCGTCACCCACACCATGGGCGCCCTCGTCGATGACATGGCCCGTGGCCCGCTTGACGTGGTCGTAACCGGACTTCACCGACCCCACGACACTGTTGAACTTCCCCGTGATCGACATCAGCTGCCGTCCCCGCCCTCGGGCCGCGGACCCAGCACCTTCTCCAACGCCGCATCACGATCACCCGCCGCCCCGGTCAGATCCGGGACCGCGGACGCGATCGGGTCACCCGGAACCTCGGCCGTCGCCACGTCCCAGGCCATACCCCGCCCCGTCTCCTTCACCGTGTGGATCAGATTCTCACGGTCCTTCTCGCCGTAACCCGTCGTCGCCGCCGCGTGGTTGATCTGATCCAGACTCTCGCCAGCCACCTTCTCGTTGGAGGCGAACGGGTCACCGACCACCGAGTTGTAGGCGACCTTCAGCGAGCCCTTCACGTACTCGTCCGTCTGATGGAAGGTGCCCGCCGCCAGCCCCATCGCCTCCGCGAACGCATTTCCCTCCGCCATCAGGTCACGCACCCCCCACTGCCAGCGCTCGCAGAAGGTGTGCAGCATCGCCCCCAACTGGTCGTCACCGACCTCCATGCCGTCCATCTCCAGATTGGTGAAACCCCGGCCCGCGCCCGCCCAGCCCTTCATCGTCCCCAGCGAATCCAGCTCACCCAGCGCCTTGTTGATCCCCGCCGCGATCAACCCCAGCCCCTGCACCCGCAGATCCGGCCGACCGCCCCCACCAGGACTCGTCACGACCCCTCCTCCCCCGTCCGACGGAACCCACCCAGCGCGGAGATGAATCCACGGCGCCCACGAGCAGCAAGACCGGCAATGGCAAACGGATCCACACGCATTGGCAAAGAAGCGGTCTGCTGCTCACCCCGAGTCGGTGCTGACGTATCCCTCGACTCCGCCATCTCCGCGTACTCGGTCAGCCGTGACCTGCGTATTCGCCCCGCCAAGTCGGAGGCGCCCCCCTGGCCTGCCATGAGTCGGATCATCACATCAGCACATTGCGAGGTGCAACGCGAAACACGCGCCCGCGACGACGTCTGGCCGGAAACGCCCCACGGACACGGCAACGCCCGGGCCCCGCCGGGCCCGGGCGTCGTCATCGTGCGCAGCCGCCGCTACGGCAGCCCGTGCACATGCGCCCCCACCGAGTTCGACCACGCGTTCCCCGACGCCGCGTCCCAGTTGGTCGACCACGTCATCGCGCCCCGCAGGTCGGGATACGTCTTGGCCGGCTTGAAGGTGCCGCAGCCCGTGCCCTTGGTCAGGCAGTCGAGGGCGTTGTTCACCACGGACGGGGACACGTAGCCGCTGCCCGCCGCGCTCGTGGAGGCAGGGAGGCCGAGGCCGACCTGGGACGGCGACAGGCCGCCCTGCAGCTGGATGCAGGCGAGGGCGGTGAGGAAGTCCACCGAGCCCTGGCTGTAGACCTTGCCGTCGCAGCCCAGCATGGAACCGCTGTTGTAGTACTGCATGTTGACGACCGTGAGGATGTCCTTGATGTTCAGGGCCGTCTGGAAGTAGGAGTTCGACGTCGACTGCATGTCGATCGTCTGCGGCGCCATCGTGATGACCAGGGACGAGCCCGCCTTTGCCGACAGTGACCGCAGCGCCTGCGTCATGTACGTCGCGTTGAGGCCGTTCTCCAGGTCGATGTCCACGCCGTCGAAGCCGTACGTCTGCATCAGTCCGTACACCGAGTTCGCGAAGTTCGTCGCCGACGTCGAGTCACTCACCGACACCGTGCCGTTCTGGCCGCCGATGGAGACGATGACCTTCTTGCCGGCCGCCTGCTTGGCCCGGATGTCGGCCTTGAACTGGTCGACCGTGTAGCCGCCGAGCCCGGCCGAGTCGAGGTTGAAGGTCACCGCGCCCGGGGTCGAGGTCGCGTCCGCGAACGCCACCGCGATGATGTCGTAGGCCGACGGCACGTCCGACAGCTTCTGAACCGTGGCACCGTTGTTGAAGTTCTGCCAGTAGCCGGTCACCGCGTGCTTGGGCAGGGAGCCTCCGCCGCCACCGTTCGTCGAGGAGGTCGTCCCGGTCACCGCGGCCGACTTCCCCGACTCGCCCGCCGCGTTCGTCGCCGTCACCTGGAAGCTGTACGAGGTCGCCGCCGACAGGCCGGTCACCGTGGCCGAGGTGCCCGTCACCGCCGTCACCTTGGTGCCGCCCCGGTAGACGTTGTAGCCCGTCGCCCCCGACACCGGGGACCAGGACAGGGACACCGAGGAGGACGTCGTACCGGAGACCGACAGACCCGTCGGGGCGGAGGGCACGGTCGGGGCCGGGTCGGTGCCACCGCCGCCGTCGGGGCCGTAGACGGAGATGTCGTCGGCGTAGTAGGCCGCCTGGCCGTACCAGCCGTGGGTGTAGACCGTGACGGACGTCGTCGACGCGCCCGTCGTGAACGTCGTCGACAGTTGCTTCCAGGACGTCGTGTCCGGCGTCCACGTCGAGACGTCCGTGGTGCCCGTGCCCGTCACGCCGAGGTAGGAGTAGCCGCCCTGCACCCACGCGCTCAGCGTGTACGTGGAGTTGGGCTTCACCGCGACCGACTGGGTGCACTGGGCGTTGTCCAGGCCGGCCGGGGTCGCCTTCAGGGCCGAGGCGCCGGAGTGGACGGGGGAGGAGACCGTCGTACCGCTGCCCGCCGAGCACGTCCAGTTCGTCAGGCCCGACTCGAAGCCGGCGTTCCTGGCGTTGTTGACGTCCGCGGCGGACGCGGGGGTGGCGGCGGCGAGGCCCGCGACGGAGAGGGCGAGGGCGGTGGCGGCGGACCAGGTGGCTGTCCGTCGTCTGCGTGGTCTGGGCGTGCCTGAGGCGCGGTCCACTGGGACCTCCGGTGGGGGAGTCGGTGGGGAGGTGGGGTGAGTGAGGACGGTGGCCACCGTTGGCCTACAAGTTGGTCTAGGCCAATCCGGCTGTCAAGAGGTCCAGACCAAAATTGCCGACGCGCACACGATCAAACTGTCGGGATTTAGCGGACTTGTGCTCGAGGACTTCCACATGAGCTACACAAACGCTGTTCTCCGGTCATCGGGCCGTGGTTACAGTGCTCAGGTAGTCACGCAATGAAGTCGTCCTGGCGCATTGGAGTGACACCGGTGGGCCGAGGGGTGTGAAAGAGCGGGGAGCTGCGCGTGCCAACTGTCATTGCCGTGACCAGTGCCGACATGGCACTGCCGGCGCAGGACGAGCGGACCATGCCCGCCGTCGTGCTGCGGGACCTCGACCGGCGCCCGCTGGAGCAGACCCTCACCGAACTGCACGCGCTGACCGAGCAGTACGGATACGTGGTCGTCGTGTGCTCCGAGGCCACCCCCGAGCCCGTCGTACGACGGCTGTACACGCTGCGCGCGCTGCTGGAGAGCGACCGCATCGCCCTGTTCCGGCCCGAGCTGCCCCCGCTCGGCATCGCCGTGCTCGCCCGGCAGCTGCGCCAGCTCGCCTCCTGTGACCTCAGCCCCGGCGTGCTCGCCTCCGCCGGGCGGCTGCTCACCCACTACGTTCACGCCGGCGCCGTCCTCGGCTCGGTCGCCCGGCTGGACCGGGTGCCCGTCGGGCTGAGGGCGCACGCCAAGTCCTGGATCCCCGGGAGCCAGTTCGCCGTCGTCGCCCACCCCGAGCCGCAGCTCGTCAGGGTCGCGCCCGGCGCCACCCTCAAGGGCCCCGAGTTCGGCACCTGGATGCTCGTCGCCAAGGGCCAGCTGCAGAGCGACTGGATCTCCGGCCTGGCGAAGGAGTGGACGGCGCACGGACTGCGCGAGACCCCGCTGCCCGCCGAGTCCGCCGACTGGTGGGGGACCGGCCGCGTCATCGAGTTCTGCAGCTACCTCGCCGACCTCTCCGTCCTCTACCAACTGGTCACCTCCGTACGGCAGACCGCCTGTCACTGGTGCGGCCTCGACGTCATCGGCGACCGGTGCGTCTTCTGCTCCGCCACCCCGCCCCCGTACGAGCCTCCCGCGCCCCGCGCCCTGGAGCAGCGCACGCCCGCCCGACCCGCACGACCATGACTCACATCCCGCTCGACCGATTCCCCCAATGAGGTTGCACGGTTCATGAACTCCCGTCAGCGCCGCGGCGTGATACTGCTGATCCTGTCGGTCCTGTGCGCTCTCGGCGCGTTCGCCGGCGTGCTCTCCGTCGTCCACGACGCGAACTCCAAGGTCGGCCCCGAGGTCACCGCCTACCGGGTGCGGTCCGACGTCAAGCCGTACACCGCGCTGGACACGGGCCAGTTCGAGAAGATCAGGATGCCCAGGCGGTGGCTGTCCGCGAACGCCGTCACCGACCTGCGGCAGATCCAGGGCAAGATCGCCGTGACCACGCTGCGCGCCGGCTCCCTGCTGCAGACCGACATGATCGTCGACCAGCCCGCCCTCCAGCCGGGCCAGCAGGAGGTCGCCATCATGATCGACGCGGCGACCGGCGTCGCCGGAAAGATCACCCCGGGCGCGCGCGTCAACGTCTATGCCACCTTCGAGGGGAAGAAGGACGGCGACCCGGACCAGTCGAAGATCATCGTCACCAACGCCCGTGTCCTGGACGTCGGCAGGATCACCGCTCTCGATCCCGACACCGGCAAGAACCAGCAGCAGCCCACCGAGGCCGTCCCGATCACCTTCGCGCTGTCCACCCTCGACGCCCAGCGCATCACCTACGCCGAGTCCTTCGCCCAGCGGGTCCGTCTCGCACTGGTCGCCCCGGGCAGCGAGACCAGCGTCCCGGACAAGGACCGCACGTACGAACTCGCGACGGACAAGTGAGAGGCGGCCCGCATGCCCACCAGGATCCTCCCGGCCGGCGCGGACCCGGACGCCGTCCGTTCCCTCGTCACCCTGCTCAGCCAGCTCCCCGACGCCGAACCGCAGCCCCCGGTCGCCGACTCCACCCAGCTGGTCGACACCCTCGCCCGCCTCGCCGCCGAGTCCGTGGACGAACTGCCCGAGGTGGTCGTCGTCCACGAGCGCATCGGACCGGTCCCGGCGCTGGAGCTGATCCGCGACGTCGCCCTGCGCTTCCCGGCCGTCGGCGTCATCCTCGTCACCACCGACGCGAGCCCCGGCCTGTTCGCCGCCGCCATGGACGCCGGCGCCCGCGGCCTGGTCGCGCTCCCGCTGTCGTACGAGGAACTCGCCAGCCGCGTCCAGGCCGTCGCCCAGTGGTCCACCGGCGTCCGCCGCCACCTCGGACACGGCGGCACGGACGTCCTCGGCGGCGCCGGCGGTACGGTCGTCACGGTCAGCGGCGCCAAGGGCGGCGTCGGCGCCACCCTCGCCGCGATCCAGCTCGCCCTCGCCGCCCAGGCCTCCGGCCGCCCCACCGCGCTCGTCGACCTCGACCTGCAGACCGGCGACGTCGCCTCCTACCTCGACGTCCAGTTCCGCCGCTCGGTCGTCGACCTCGCCGCCATCACCGACATCTCCCCCCGCGTCCTCGCCGACGCCGTCTTCCGTCACGACACCGGCCTCGCACTCCTGCTCGCCCCGGCCGAGGGCGAACGCGGCGAGGAGGTCACCGACCGCGCCGCCCGCCAGATCATCGGCGCCCTGCGCTCGCGGTACGAGGTCGTCGTCGTGGACTGCGGGGCGCAGCTCGGCGGGGCGAGCGCGGTCGCCGTGGAGACGGCCGACACCGCTCTGCTGGTGACCACGCCCGACGTGGTCGCCGTACGCGCCGCCAAACGGACCGTACGGATGTGGGACCGGCTGCAGATCCGCAAGGCGGAGGAGACGACGGTCCTCGTCAACCGCCACTCCCGCGGCACGGAGATCCAGCCCGCGCTCGTCCAGCGCATCACCGGAACCGCCCTGGCCCGCACGGCCGTACCCGCGAACTTCAAGGAACTGCAGTCGGTCGTGGACGCGGGGCGGCTGCACGAACTCGACAGCAGGTCCACCGTGAAGCAGGCCCTGTGGGCCCTCGCCGGCGAACTGGGCCTGGCGAAGGCCCCCGAGGCGTCCCACCGGGGCGGCGGCCGCGGGGCGGTCGGCTTCCGGCGGCGGAAGGAGTGAGGGGTGAGGAGAGGACCGGGAGGCGACCGGGGGCAGGTCAGCATCGAGTTTCTGGGGATGGCACCGCTGATCGTCCTCACCCTGGTGCTGATGTGGCAGTGCGTGCTCGTGGGGTACGCCTACACGCTCGCGGGGAATGCTGCGGACGAGGGCGTGCGGGCCGGTACGGCGGCACCGCGGGGAGAGCGCTTCGGCGTGTGCGAACGGGCGGCGCTCCGGCATCTGTCGGGGGCGTGGCGAGGGGGTGCCCGGGTGGAGCGGTGCGACGGGACCGGCTATGTGACCGCGGACGTGGCCCTGAAGGTCCCCGTCCTGTTCCCCGGTTCCATCGACTTCCCCGTCACGGTGCACGGCCACGCCGGCGCCGTGGAGGAGGTGAAGCACTGAGATGCCGTACGACTCCTCGCGGCGCCGGCGCGATCGCGGCCAGGTCGCCATCGAGTACCTCGGGTTCATCCCGGTCCTGCTGATCGTCGGGTTGGCCGGGTTCCAGATCGGTGCGGTCGCCTACGCCGCCGAGCAGGCCGGCACGGCGGCCCGGGCGGGGGCGCGGGCGGCCTCCCTGGGCCAGTCCTACGCCCAGGCCTGCGCGGACGCGGTGAGCGGCGGCATCGAGGTGAGCTGCTCCTCCGCCGGCGGCGACGACTCCGTCACCGTCACCGCCAGGGTGCACATCCCCCGGATCGTCTGGGACCTCGGCGACGCCACCAAGTCCGCCACCATGCCGCTCGACCACTGACCGAGGAGACGCGAACCCATGAGCCTGCGGGCACGCATCAGCACTCCCGAGGAGCACGGCAGCCGGGGCGAGGACGGGCATCTGGTCGCGTCGTACCGGGCCAAGCTGCTGGAGGAGATCGACCTCGCGGAGATGAGCTCGCTCGCCGCCGCCGAGCGCCGGGCCAGGCTGGAGCGCGTGCTCGGGCACATCATCAGCCGCGAGGGCCCCGTCCTGTCGACGGTGGAGCGCTCCCAGCTCATCCGCCGCGTGGTGGACGAGGCGCTGGGCCTCGGCATCCTGGAGCCGCTCCTGGAAGACGCGTCCATCACCGAGATCATGGTGAACGGACCCGACGCGATCTTCGTCGAACGCGGCGGCCGCGTCGAGCAGTTGCCCCTCCGGTTCGTCTCCTCCGACCAGCTGATGCAGACCATCGAGCGCATCGTCTCGACGGTCAACCGCCGGGTGGACGAGTCCAACCCCATGGTGGACGCCCGCCTCCCCTCCGGCGAACGCGTCAACGTGATCATCCCGCCGCTGTCCCTGACCGGCCCCATTCTCACCATCCGCCGCTTCCCGCGCTCCTTCACCCTGCAGGAACTCGTCGGCTTCGGCTCGCTCGACGAGCCCATGGTGTTCCTGCTGGCCGGACTGGTGCAGGCGAAGTTCAACATCATCGTCTCCGGCGCCACCGGCACCGGAAAGACCACCCTCCTCAACGCCCTGTCCGGACTCATCCCGGCCCACGAGCGCATCATCACCATCGAGGACTCCGCCGAACTCCAGCTCCAGCAGACCCACGTGGTCCGCCTGGAGTCACGCCCGCCCAACGTCGAGGGCAAGGGCCAGGTCACCATCCGCGACCTGGTCCGCAACTCGCTGCGCATGCGCCCCGACCGCATCGTGGTCGGCGAGGTCCGCGGCGGCGAGTCCCTCGACATGCTCCAGGCCATGTCGACCGGCCACGACGGCTCCCTCGCCACCGTCCACGCCAACAGCGCCGAGGACGCCCTCACCCGCCTGCAGACCCTCGCCTCCATGTCCGACGTCGAGGTGCCCTTCGTAGCGCTGCACGACCAGATCAACAGCGCCGTCGACGTCATCGTCCAGCTCACCCGGTTCGCCGACGGCGCCCGCCGCATCACCGAGATCGCGCTGCTGGACAGCCACGGCGGCGAACCGTACCGGCTGGCCACCGCGGCCCGCTTCCACGCCCGGCCCATGACCCCCGACGGCCGGGTCTACGGCACCTTCGAGTACCACCCCCTCCCACGCCGCACCGCCGACCGCCTCTACATGGCGGGCCAGCCCCTCCCGCAGGCGTTCGGCGTCGCCCACTCCGCGGACCAGCTCGCCACCCGAGAAGCCAGGTAGGCCGCCCCATGGAACTGACCACCCTCGTCCGGCTCACCACCGGCGTCGCCCTGCTCACCTGCCTCCTCGCGGTCATCGGGGTGCACACCTACGCCTCCGGCCGGGCCCAGCGCGCCGCCCTCGTCGACCGGCTCTCCCAGACCGGCCAGGAGCTGCCCACGGGCCGCCGGCGCCGCTTCCGCACCCTGGACCGCCGACTGCGCCGTACGGCACTGGGCCGCCGCCTGGAACTGCGGCTGGCGGCGACGGGCCTGGACGTGACGCCCGGCGAGTTCTTCGCCTACATGCTCGCCGCGGTGGCCGCCCTCTGGCTGATCGGCCAGGCCACCCTCGCCCCCTTCTTCGGCCCCCTGGCGGGCCTGCTGGGCGTCTGGGCAGCGCTCCAGTTCCTCAACTGGCAACGCCACAAACGCATCGAGCGCTTCATCAACCAGCTCCCGGAACTGGCCCGCATCCTCGCCAACGCCACCCAGGCCGGCCTCGCCCTGCGCACCGCCATCGGCATGGCGGCCGAGGAGCTCGAGGCCCCGGCCGGCGAGGAACTGGCCAAGGTCTCCGACCAGTTGGCGATCGGTCAGTCCCTGGACGAGGCACTGCAGGAACTCGCCGACCGACTCCCCTCCCGCGAACTGGTCGTCCTCGTCACCACCCTCGTCCTCTCCAACCGGGCCGGCGGCCAGGTCGTGTCGGCGCTGCGCAACCTGACCGAGACGCTGGAGGAACGCAAGGAGACCCGGCGCGAGATCCGCACCCAGCTCTCCCAGGTCACGATGACCTCGTACGCCGTCCCCGTCCTCGGCATCGGCGCCCTGTTCCTGATGAACGGGGTGAAGGACGGCGCCCTGGACCGCATGACCGGCTCACCGGTCGGCCAGGCCTGCGTGCTGATCGCCTTCGCCATGTACGCGGTCGGATTCGTCCTCATCCGCCGTATGAGCCGGATCGACGTGTGAGGGGGCCGGCCTGATGGAACTCCTGCTCGCCCTGCTGATGGGTCTCGCCGTCTGGGGCGCCTTCGCCGGCATCCGCATGTACCGCGCCGACGTCAGGCTCCCCGGCGACCTCGCCCTCGCCCTCGAGGTCGGCGCCACGCGCACCGGCGCCGTGGACTCCGTCATCGACCGCATGGGCATGCGCTACGCCCCCGCCGTCCTGCGCCTGATGGGCCCGCGGCTGGTCGCCAAGTACCGCCGCAAGATCGACCTCGCGGGCAACCCCGGCGGCCTGACCATCGACCGCTACGCGGCCCGCCGAGCGGTCTACGGCGCGCTGGGCACCGTGGGCTTCCTGGTCTTCCTGCTGCGCGGCCAGTGGTTCATCGCCCTGCTCCTGCTGCTCTTCGGCGCCTTCTGGACGGAGGTCGGCATCTGGTCGGCGATCCGCGTCCGCAAGGACGTCATCGAGCGGACCCTGCCGGACTTCCTGGACGTCCTGGCGGTCGTCGTGAGCGCCGGCCTCGGCTTCCGCCAGGCCCTCGACCGCGTGGCCTCCCGCTACGAGGGCCCCTGGGCCGACGAACTGCGCATCACCCTGCGCCAGATGGACCTCGGCATGAGCCGCCGCGAGGCCTTCGCGGAACTGAGGCGCCGCAACGACTCCGAACAGGTGGCGATGTTCGTGACGGCACTCCAGCAGGGCGAGGAACTGGGCGCCCCGATCGTCGACACACTCGTCTCCCTGGCCAAGGACATGCGCCGCACCGACGCCCAGAACGCCCGCCGCAAGGCCGCCCGCGCGGTCCCCAAGGCCACCCTGATGATCACCACGTTCATGGTTCCGGCGACGATGCTCCTGCTCGGCGCCGGCCTCCTGCTGGGCTCGGGCGTGGACTTCGGCTCGCTCACGGGGAGGTGAGCGGGGATGACAGTGCTGGACGCGGCGGGGCGGGGGCGCTCCGGGGGTGTGGGCCGAGGGTCGCGCAGGGGTGCGGTCCGGGGGTGGCTGGGGCTGTTGGGGCGCCGGCTGGCGGTGCTGGGTGCGGCGGGGCGGTGGTCCCTCGGGGGAGCGGGCCTCGGCCGGCTGGGGTCGTGGGGGCGGTGGCCGGCCGTGCTGGACGCGGCGGGGCGGGGGCGCTCCGGGGGTGTGGGCCGGGGGTCGCGCAGGGGTGCGGTCCGGGGGTGGCTGGGGTCGTGGGGGCGGTGGCCGGCCGTGCTGGACGCGGCGGGGCGGGGGCGCTCCGGGGGTGTGGGACCGGGGTGGCTGGGGCGGTGGTGGCTCACGGCGACGGCGCGGGTGCCGCTCCGGGGAGACCGGTCCGGGCGGGCGCCTCGGGCCTCCACGAGGTCTCCGGGGAGTGCCCGGGCGGCCTCCGGGGACCTGCCCTCGGAGAAGATCCAGGTGCGGGCGCTGCAGGCGATGTGCCGCCAGGTGTTCGGCTTCCGGCTGGCGATGATCGTGCTGGCGGCCCCCTCGGCCCTGCTCAACGCGGCGCCCGGCCTGGGCGTCCGCCTGGTCGGGGCGGCGGTCGTCGTCACCTTCATGGTGTCCTACGTCCTCTTCCGCGACTGGGAACGCTTCGGCCCCCTCCTCCTGCGCCACCCCAGCCTGCTGGCCGCCGACACCCTCGTCGGCTCCCTCCCGCTGGTCTCGGCGGGCCCCGACACCACCCTCGCCTACGTCAGCGTCTGCACCCCCCTCCTCGCCGGCCTGGTCTACAGCTGGCGCGGCGCGGCCTGCTTCGCCTCCCTGCAGTCCCTGATCCTGCTCCTGGTCCACGCCACCCTCAGACCGGACCCCCAGGCCGGTGGCCCCGCCGAGTCACTCCTCCTCCCCGGCCTGTGCGTGATCGCCGGCGCGATGGGCTCGACCCTGCGCAACCTGATGCTCCGCTTCGGCGCGGCCACCCAGGCCCTCACCGCGGCCCAGGCCCGCCTGGCGGCGACGGAGGCGGTCCACGCGGAACGGGCCCGGCTGGCCCGGGAGATGCACGACTCGGTGGCCAAGACGCTGTACGGCGTGGCCCTGGCCGCCGAGGGACTGGCGGTGACGGCCTCGGCCGACACCCCGGAGCCCGACCGGCTCCGCCGCCAAGCGGAACTGGTCTCCCGCTCGGCGCGCAGGGCGGCGGCGGAGTCGAGGGAACTGCTGGAGGACCTGCGCAGTGAGGACGCCGGCGCGAAGCCGAGAGACATCTGGACGGAACTGGAGGCACGGGTGAACGCCTTCGAGGCACAGACGGGCATCCGAGCCGCCTGCCACCGCACGGGCGAGACCCCGCTCCCGCCGCTCCCCGCCCCCCTGGCCCGCCACCTCCTGGCCATCACCTCGGAGGCCCTGGAGAACGCCCACCGGCACGCGTCCGCGACGGGGGTGGAGGTGACGGCCGGGATCCAGGGGGACCAACTCCGCCTGACGGTGTACGACAACGGCCGGGGCCTGCCCCCCTCCACCACCCTCGACGACCTCCGCACCTCCGGCCACTTCGGCCTGCTGGGCATGGTCGAGCGGGCCGCCTCGGCGGGGGCCCGCATCAGGATCGGACGCGGGGAGCACGCTCGGGGGACGGAGGTGCGGGTGGACGTACCGGTACGGTCCCTCGACGTCGCCCTGTCGTCCGAGCCCGCCTGAGAGGAGGACCGATGAACCCGATGCAGCACCGAAACACGCCCTTCCCCCCACCCTCCACCGCCGCGGCCCCCCTGCGTCTCCTGGTGGCCGACGACAACCCGGTGATCCGGGCCGGCCTCACCGCTCTCCTCTCCGACCGCGAGGACACCACCGTGGTCGCGGAGGCGGCGGACGGCCGCGAGGCATACGAGGCGGCACTGCGCCACCGCCCCGACGTCGTCCTCCTCGACGTCCGGATGCCCGGCGTCGACGGAATCTCGGCGTTGCCGCACCTGCTCCGGCTCGCCCCGGTCATGATGCTGACGTACAGCCACGAGACGGAGACGGTGCGGGAGGCGCTGCGGCTGGGGGCGGGGGGCTATCTGGTGCACGGGGAGTTCGGCGCCGAGCAGCTGGTGCGGGCGGTACGCGATGTCAGCGAGGGGCGCCCGCATGTGACGCCGGGGGCGGCGCAGGCGTTACTGAGCTACCTCCATCCAGATGCAGCTGCACATGAGGGTGCTGAAAATCCGCCCGCTATGGCCAGATTCCCGACCCAAAACCTTTCGCAACTGCAATCAGATGTGGGACAGTCGTTCCGGTCGCGGTTCCAACTGAGCACGAGGGAGGCGGAGATCATGGACCTCATCGCGTCCGGCATGACCAACCAGCAGATCGCCGCCGCCTGCTTCATCAGCGAAAAGACCGTCAAGAACCACATCAACCGCATCTTCGCCAAGCTCCACACCTCCACCAGGTCCCAGGCAACCGCCAAGTGGCTGGGGGTGGCCTGAGATGGCGGCCCGCGGGAGGCGATGGGTCCGGGGTTGGGTCCTGGGACCCTGTGGCACCGGGAGCGCCGAGCCGTACGTTGCCCGGATCGGAGGCGAACCCGGAGGGGACCACCATGAGCAACTGGTTCAACACCACCGTCGCGTACCTGCAGTCCCGAGTCGCTCGCAGCGACAAGGGGCAGACCGCGGTGGAGTACCTGGGCATCATCGCGGTGGTGGTGGCGATTGTGTTGGCGATTACGGGCACGGACATCGGGCAGACGATCTACAACGCCATTACGGACAAGATCAACGAAGTTATCGGTGGCTGACGCGGCCCCGAGGACACGTCGACGCAGGGCAGGCTTTCCCCATCTACATGACGGTGGTGGCAGGCCTGCTCTTCCTTGCCTTGGCGTACTTGGCAGTCGGCCAAGCGGCAGTGAATCGAAGCAGCGCCCAGACGGCGGCTGATGCGGCGGCGCTCGCGGCAGCCCAGAAGACGCGCGATCAGCTCGCGGCCACATGGAGCGCGGACTTGCTCGACCCCACCAAGTGGCAGGACATCTTCGATGGCAAAGGGGCGGACAACACTTGTTGGCGCGCAGAACAGTTGGCCGCCCGGAACGATGCCCAGCTGACATCCTGCGCGCCCGCGCTGCTGAGGTACAGCGTCGATGTCCGGGCCAAGGAATCAGTCGGAGACTCGATCGTCCCCGGAACGGAAGACAAGCATGCGAAAGCTTCCGCCACGGCGGTGATAGAGCCGCTCTGCACGTTCAGGCTTCCGGGGGAGGAAGTCGGGCGCGACACGCTGCCACAGCTGACCTGCAAGGACCGCAACTGGGACCTGAACCCGGACGAACCCGCGGAACTTCCCAAGCCTGAGGACCTCTTCGACGTCCATCTGGCCGGCTGACAAGCGAACGACGAGTCAAGAAGGAAGCAGAGCGATGAGCATTCGGTTCACTGCGAAGGCCCGCAGGGGGACGGTCGCGCTGACTCTCGCGGCCGGTCTGGCCCTCGGTGTTGCCGGTTGCAGCGGTGGCGGTGGCGACGACAACAAGCCAGGGACTTCGGCGTCTGCCTCGAAAAAGGGCGGCTCCGGGCCGAGTGCTCAGGAAGGGAAGTCAGACGAACCCCTGGCTGAGTTGAAGGGTCCCAACGGCCTGTTGCTGGACATCACCTCGGCTGTTCGGGACACCGGTGGGTTCGTGACGGTGAACGGCATCTTGAAGAACGACAGTGCCAAGCTGCTCACGATCCCTGCACAGCTGAGTGGCAACGAGACCGAGATCATCCGGAACGGCCGGTCCTTCGGCGGTGCCACGCTGGTGGACTCCAAGGGGAAGAAGCGCTACTACGTCCTTCGCGACACCGACGGTCGCCCCCTCACCACTACAGGGGTCTCGAGTATCAAGTCCGGCGAAACTGTGCCCGTGTTCATGCAGTTCCCGGAACCGCCCGCCGATACGGACCAGGTTTCCTTCCAACTGCCCATGTTCGCCCCGGCCGACATCACTATCTCCGGGTGAGGCGAAAGTGACCACCAACCCCCGCCTCACCCTCACCCTCACCACCGCAGCCCTCCTCGCGGCCGCCAACCTCTCCCTGGCCCGCGCCGACGACACGGGCCCCAGTGAGCCGCCGGGCACGGAACCCTCGGCCGGCGCCCCCGTCAAGATCGACGCCACCGACCCTGATCTGAAGCTCCCCGAAGGCGCCACCCTCGCCGCGCCGAAGGTGCTGGACATCAAGTCGGTCGTGGAGGACCAGAGCGGTGACGAGCGCCGCGAGGACACCAACGCGGACGTCACCTTCGCCCTCCAGGCCGAAGTCCTCTTCAGCAAGGACAGCGCCAGACTCAGCGACGAGGCCAAGTCCCGCATCGCGACGATCGCGGAGGAGATCAAGAAGCAGAACGCGACCCAGGTCCGCGTCTTCGGCTTCACCGACAACCTGGGTTCATCGGCCCACGGCGACGTCCTCTCCAAGCAGCGCGCGAACGCCGTACAGACCGTCCTCGACCAGGACCTGAACAACCCCGGCATCACCTTCGAGGTGCGCGGCTACGGCGAGCAGTACCCCATCGCCGACAACTCCACGGAGGAGGGCAGGAAGAAGAACCGCCGCGTCGAGGTGTCCTTCCCGCGGACCAAGGAGTGACCGGCGAGTGAGCGTTCCGGTCGCTAAACGGCGCCGCTGAGATACACCTGGCTGACGCGTGCGTCGATGGGATGCACGGCGACGTTCAGCCAGTTCAGCTCGCCGTCGCAGACGGTGCACACCGGACCTTCGGTGACGTCGGCAAGCGTCTCCGGCTCCTTGAGCCCGAGGTGGGCGAAGGGGGTGGTGGGAGGCTGCACCTCCTTCCCCGAGACGAGGGGCTGCGCACGGTGCGACAAGGGGCTGTCGGGATCCAGTTCCCGGATGAACGCATCGACGCCGGCTTTGGGCAACCGGAAGGCGAGCAGTACTCCGTCGTCCTGGAACCCCTTCTGGTAGGCGGCCCTGACATCGGTGGCCCCGGAGGGAATCGTCAGCTTCATGTCGTGGGCGACCTGCGCCGGGGTGGCCCCCCGAACCCAGTACGGAACCCGCTTGCCGCTCTGCGGTTCGCGCACCGACGACCCGGGGGACGTGGACGAACAGCCCGCCAGCGAGCAGACCAGGGCAGCGCACAGGGCGGCGCTCAGGCGCTTGTACCTCACCGGGCGTCTCCGTTGCGCCCGATGTCCGTACGGGTGCCGTCCCGCCCGGGGTCGGCCGGTGCGGGTACCGGGCCCGAGCCGGTGCCGAGGTCGTAGTGGCGCACGGTCCCGCTGCCTCTCATGTCGTACTCCTTGGCCAGTCCCGTCCTGTGCAGACGGGCCATGTCCGCGTCGGTCACGGTCGTCGGGCCGATCGGGGTGGCCTTTCCGGGGTCCCAGTTGTAGCGGTCCCAGACGTTGACCTGGTAATCGAGGCTGACCTTCGGCTTGCCGTCGGCTCCCGGTTCCACGGTGACCACACCGGTGGTGTTCGTTTGCGCGCTGCCGACCGCCAGATACCAATTGCGATCACTGTGCGTGTATCCGACGCCGGGGGTCTCCACCGGAATCGCCACAGGCCTACCGCCGGACTTCCGATAGGCGTCCAGGGCTTCCTGGCGCCAGCGGTCCTGGTTGTGTGTGAGGGAGGCGTCGGCCACGGTACGAAGACGGGCGTCGTCGTGCATCATCCTGTCCACGTCGAGGTCGAGGGGCGTTCCGGTGCCCCTGAGGTAGTGGTCCATGTTCCGGGCGGCGTCCGTGTAGCTGATGAAGTCGCCCATGTTCGACATGCCTTTGGCTTCGGCCAGGACCCAGTAGTCGTGCGCACCCGGGTCTTCGACGTCGTACGGACCGGAGCCGTCGTCGGGAGCTATCTGCTTGACCGTTACGCCGAAGATTCCCGCGGACATCAGGTCATCCTTGTGCTGAGTCCACAACTCGGCTCGCGCTGTGGGGCTCAGGGACTCCCACAGCCGTCGCAGTTCCGCTCTCTGCCGCGGGTTGGCGTCGTCACCGAGTCGGGCGAGCTTCTCGGCCCGCGGCAGCATGTCCTCGTCGAGGGAGGTGTACGTGGCGTGGCCCGCGTTGTAGGGGTCGTTGCCGTGGCTGCGGCTGAGCGCGCGTACGACAGCGGCGTCGATCTCTGCGGCATGACGCACCAGATCGGTGAGCGTGTCGGCGTACCACTGCATCAACTCCTTGGCCTTCTCGCCTTCCTCCTTTCCCTCGACGGTGCACATGGCGGGCATGACCTTGACCGTGCCGTTCTCGCCGCCGACGATCAGAAAGCCGTGTTCGCGCGCCTCCCCCTCCAAGCTCTTCGCGCGGCGCTGGAGGCCTACGAGTTCCTGGTGGGCGTCGTCCAGAACGCTCCGGATACTCATGGCCTCGCTGTGCAGGTCGGCGCACTCCTTGGCCGTCCTGTCCACGAACTCACGGGTGACCGTCGCGTTGACGCCGGCCCAACGGGCGTTGTCGGCTTTCGCCTTCAGCCCGTCGTGGGCATCCTTGGACAGCCCCTCGAGATGTTTGACCGCCTGGTCCCAAGTGCCGACGGCAGCGCCGAGCTTGCCCAGATCCACGTCCAGCAGATCGTGGTAGTTCATGCCACAACCCCCGTCACTTGAAGTAGCTGTTCAGCACGGACACCGAGACCGCCGATCCGTCCCGACCGCGCAACTCGGCGGCGATCGTGTCGTCGTCGCGCGCGTGCAGCTTCTTCGAGTAGTCCAGGTGATTCGAGATGTGGGCGAAGGCCTGGAGCACCGACGTGACCTGAGAGGTCCACACGGAGACGGTCGTCTCGAGACTCGACCCCATCGCGAAATGGTGGCTCTTCAGTGCGGCCGCGGCCTGCATCGTCGTGCCCGCTCCATGGGCGTCGGCCCCCGCACCTGCGATGTCGACCTGGTCGTGAAGGCGGGCGTGGAGCTGGAACGCCTCGTGGCCGACGGCACCCAGGTCGTCCTGATGGACGACGAGGTCTGCGTCGCCGGCACCGGAGGCGGTGTCCGCAGCGTGGTTCAGTTGCAGATGAGCGACTTCGCCCTCAGCGGCCCGGCTCTTCAGTTGTTCCCATTCCTGCCATGCCATGAGTCAGCAACCCCCGTTGTAACGACTTGGCGATCTCCAGTGTTGACCGGCGGGCTGCGTGGTGGCAACTGAGCGCGGTTGCCGAGTGGTTGACTCGAGGGCCCGGGCCACGGCCCGCGGCCGCTACGTCTCGACGCTCACCCCGGTGCCCGGCGTGAGCCCCCATCGGGCCATGGCGCCGGCCTCGGCCTCCAGTACGTGCCGGGCACGGAGGCGGGGCAGGCCCAGGCGGCCGGGCTTCATGGTGCGTACGGCGGTGACGGTGAGGTTGCGGTCGAGGTAGGCCACGTCGATGGGGATGCGCATGCGGAAGGTGTGCACGCTGTTGGCAGGGGTGAGCAACATGGCCCCGTCGACCGAGTCACGCCCCAGCAGTCCCTTCGTACGGGACCGGTAGGAGGCCGCGATCTCCAACGGAACGGTGACGGCGTCCCCGCCACTGCTCCGGTGGATCACCAACCTGCCCCGTCCGTCCCGCCAGCGTGCCATCCCTGGGCCACCTCCGAAGTGTGACGGTACCTGCCTTTCGGGTGTCCCAGTGGACGCCTGTCCACGGGAAGGTGCCCCGGGAGTAAAGGAGTTGTCCCGGCGTCGTACCGCGGACTAGGAAAGTCGCATGACTGGACTCGGTGCCGTATTCCGTCCCCAGCTTCCCCCTGAGCGTCTGCGGGGCATCGCCCGGCTCGCGGATGCCGCGCAGCTCGAGGAGCTGTGGTTGTGGGAGGACTGTTTCCTGGAGGGCGGGGTCTCCACCGCCGCCGCCGCTCTCGCCTGGACCGAACGGGTCCGGGTCGGGATCGGACTGCTGCCCGTACCGCTCAGGAACGTGGCCGTCACCGCCATGGAGGCCGCCTCCCTCGAGCGCATGTTCCCCGGTCGGGCCGTCCTGACCGTCGGACACGGCGTCCAGGACTGGATGGGGCAGGTCGGCGCGCGGGCCGCCTCGCCGCTCACCCTCCTCGGCGAGCATCTCGACGCCCTGCGCGCCCTCTTGCGCGGTGAGCGGCTCACCGTGAGCGGGCGGTACGTCACGCTGGACGACGTCGGCCTCGACTGGCCCCCCGCCCAGTCGGTGCCGGTCCTCGCCGGCGCCACCGGGCCCCGCACCCTCGGCCTTTCCGGAGCCAAGGCCGACGGCACCCTCCTCACCGCCGCCACCTCACCGGACGGCGTACGACAGGCTCGCCGGATCATCGAGGAGGCGAGGAGGGAAACGGGGCGCACCGAGCCCCACCGGCTGGTTGTCTACCTCCTCGCCGCCACCGGCCCCGACGCCGCCGCCCGGCTCCGGGCCGAACTCGTCGCCGAGGGACTGGAGTCGAAGCCGGATGTCGGGATCGCCGGGGACGCCGGTGCCGTCGCCGAGGCGGTGCGGCGGATCGCCGAGGCCGGGGCCGACACGGTCGTCCTGCAGCCGACGGCGGACGAACCGGACCCCGAGGGCTTCGTACGGTTCGTCGCCGAGGAGGTCCGGCCCCTGGTGCCGTAGAGACGGGGGCCGCGTTGTCAGTGGGGGCCGGCACACTCCACGCATGACCGAGCAGCGAGATGAGCACAGCGAAGTGCTTCTGCGGGAGGTGGTGGACGACGATCTGCTCGTCCTCCTCGCCTACGAGCACGACCCGGAAGCCGTCCGGCGCTCCAGGTTCACCCCCCGGCCGCGCGAGGCCTTCCTCACGCACTGGCGGGAGCGGGTGCTCGGGGACCCCGACTCCCTGGTGCGGGCGGTCACGGTCGACGGCGAGGTCGCCGGGAGCGTCGTCTCCTGGACGGCGGAGGACGGACGGCGGTTCGTCGGGTACTGGTTCGGGCGGCCGTACTGGGGCAGAGGCGTCGGCACCCGGGCCCTCGGGCTGTTCCTGGAACTGGAACAGGTGCGGCCGCTCCACGCCGACCCCTTCTCCGGCAACACCGCCTCCGTCCGCCTGCTGCGCAGACACGGCTTCGAGCCCGTCGGCACCGTAGGGCACGGGGACGACGGGCATGTGCTGCTCGTGCTCGATCCGGCGGGCGGGGGGCGTGACCGTGATGACGGCGGCAGCGCCGGCCAGGGCACAGAAATTCGCGGGACCCGGTAGCGACTCCCTGGGATCATGAGACGCATGGCATCCGTGGCAGAGAGCCGGTCCAGGTCCTTCGAAGCGCTGGTGGCGGAGGGGGCCGCCGTGCCGACAGAGGGGTGGGACTTCTCCTGGTTCGAGGGACGGGCCGTCGAGGCGCGGCCCTCGTGGGGGTACGCCGTGTCGGCGGGGGAGCGGCTGGCGCGGGCCGGTGCCGTGCTGGACATCCAGACCGGGGGCGGGGAGGTGCTGGACTTCGCCCTGGGCCGGGCCGAGCCGGGTCGGCCGTTGCTGGTCGCCGCCACGGAGGGGTGGCCGCCGAATGTCGCGAAGGCGACCGCTCTGCTCCGGCCGCGCGGCGCGGTCGTGGTCGCCGCGCCGGACGACGCACCGCTGCCGTTCGCCGAAGGCGCCTTCGACCTGGTGCTCAGCCGGCACCCGGTGTCCCCGCACTGGACGGAGATCGCGCGGGTGCTGCGGCCGGGCGGGACGTACTTCGCCCAGCATGTCGGGCCGGCCAGTGCCTTCGAGCTGGTCGAGCACTTTCTCGGGCCGCAGCCGGACGCCGTGCGCAGTGGCCGGCACCCCGACCGGGAGCGCGCCGACGCCGAGGCGGCCGGGCTCGAGGTCGTGAGGCTGCGGGCGGAGCGGCTGCGGATGGAGTTCCACGACATCGGCGCCGTCGTGCACTTCCTGCGCAAGGTGGTCTGGATGGTTCCGGGCTTCACCGTGGAGGCGTACGAGCCGGAGCTGCGTGCCCTGCACGAGCGGATGGAGAAGGAGGGGCCGTTCGTGGCGCACAGCACCCGGCATCTCTTCGACGTCCGGAAACCGAGCGCCTGAACGAAAGAGACAGTGGGGGATATAGGGGGCGTCGCGGCACCGCTGTTCCTTCGCAGTTCACCCACGGTTTCCACATCGTTATCGGCGGCGGTTCACATCCGTCCCACTGGTCACGTAGGTTCAGACCAAGGTGATTCGCGTGAGCAAATCCGCGCGCGTGGCACCGTGCAGCGGAGGGGGCTGCGCGGTGCTGCGATGCCCTCGGGTGTCGGAGCGGAAGCGTCAAGTCACCGTTCGCTGACGGGGTAGCCCGTCGGGGGGACCCCGGGGTGACCGGGCGGCGATTCATCAAGACGGCCCAAACCCTCTTGATCTCGCCCCATCCGGGTCGATTCGCCTAAGAATCTGCTGTGAATCGGCCGGCAGGCACCCCTGAATCCAGCATTCCATGACCACCGGGGCGTCGCCGGGCGACTCCGGAGCGTAGTTGTGTCGCGCTGATGCACCCACCATCCCTTACGAAGGGTTATGGTGGAAACCCCCCCTCGGGCCGGTCCGTCTCCCCCCCACGGACCGGCCCGTTCTCTTTTGTCCGGCGGACCGCCCCGAGCTCCGTGCGACAGGCCGCGCCCGCCGCCCGTCTTGGAGAGGCGGCTCGGGGCGGGGGTACTCTTCGGGTTCCGGGGACCGCCGTACGGAGGGCAGACAACTCGTGAACCTGCGCGACAAGCTGCGCGGCCTGCTCGTCAGGCTCTACGCACGCCGGGTGGAAGGCCACCTGGACCACGCTCAGGTGCCCAAGCACATCGGCGTCATCATGGACGGCAACCGCCGCTGGGCGAAGGCGGCCGGCTCGAGCACGGTCCACGGCCACCGGGCCGGCGCCGACAAGATCGAGGAGTTCCTCGGCTGGTGCAGCGAGACCGACGTCGAGGTCGTCACCCTGTGGCTGCTCTCCACGGACAACTTCGACCGGCCCCAGGAGGAACTGGTCCCGCTGCTCGGCATCATCGAGGACGTCGTCCGCAGCCTCGCCGCCGACGGCCGCTGGCGGGTGCACCACGTCGGCACCCTCGACCTGCTGCCGGCCGGGATGCAACGCACCCTCAAGGACGCCGAGGAGACCACCGCGCACGTCGACGGGATAGTGGTCAACGTGGCCATCGGCTACGGCGGCCGGCAGGAGATCGCCGACGCCGTGCGCTCCATGCTCCTCGACGCCCAGGACAAGGGCGTGGCGCTGGAGGAGCTCGCCGAGTCCGTCGACATCGACATGATCGGGCGTCATCTGTACACCGGTGCCCAGCCCGACCCGGACCTGGTGATCCGCACCAGCGGTGAGCAGCGGCTGTCCGGATTCATGCTCTGGCAGACCGCCCACTCGGAGTACTACTTCTGCGAGGTCTTCTGGCCGGCCTTCCGCAAGGTGGACTTCCTGCGCGCCCTGCGCGACTACGCCGCACGTCACCGCCGTTACGGCGGCTGAGAGGCCGTCCGCGCACGCCGGCGGCCCGTCGAACGGCCGCAACGCGGGGCGTTCCGTATACCCCGGTTGGTACGCATGTAACAAGGACTTCACCGGCGCGCTGTTGGCCGCTTCTGCATGGCCGCGCATTTTCGAGGGCATAAGCCAGTCAGGTCGACACCCGAACCACGGGCGTCGGATCTCAGCGGGCGGCACGGGGTCGTCCGCCCGGGAGGCCCTTTGCACCAGCCCGACCGTGCGCGCACAGCACGGAAGCAGCCGCGGAGGGCCGGTGTCCGGCCCGCCGACTGCGGGGGCCGTTCACCGGTCCAGCTCCACTTCGTCGCTCCCCGACCTCATCCGAGGGGGTACGTCCTTCCGTGGTGACCAGCACAAAGCGCCACAAGCCAGACCGGCGCACCTATGTTCTCGACACCAGCGTCCTGCTGGCCGACCCGAACGCCCTGACCCGCTTCGACGAGCACGAGGTCGTGCTCCCCATCGTCGTGGTCACGGAGCTGGAGGCCAAGCGGCACCATCCCGAACTCGGCTACTTCGCCCGTCAGGCCCTGCGCCTGCTGGACGACTACCGGGTGAAGAACGGCCGTCTCGACGCCCCCATCCCCATCGGGGAGCTGGGCGGGACCGTCCGTGTCGAGCTCAACCACTCGGATCCCAGCGTGCTGCCCACCGGCTACCGCCTGGGGGACAACGACTCACGCATCCTCGCGGTGGCCCGCAATCTGCAGGCCGAGGGGTTCGACGTCACCGTCGTCTCGAAGGATCTGCCGCTCCGCATCAAGGCCTCCTCCGTCGGCCTGCTGGCCGAGGAGTACCGCGCCGAACTCGCCATCACGGAGAACTCCGGCTGGACCGGTATGTCCGAACTGACCCTTCCGGGGGAGCAGGTGGACATCCTGTTCGAGGAGGGGCACGTGTACGTCCCGGAGGTCGCCGGCCTCCCCGTGCACACCGGTCTGACCATCCAGTCCGAGCGCGGCAAGGCGCTCGGCCGGGTCACCTCGGAGGGCAACGTCCGGCTGGTGCGCGGCGACCGGGAGGCGTTCGGCATCAAGGGCCGCAGTGCCGAGCAGCGCATCGCGCTCGATCTGCTGCTCGACCCGGACGTCGGCATCGTCTCGATGGGCGGCCGGGCCGGCACCGGCAAGTCGGCGCTCGCGCTGTGCGCGGGTCTTGAGGCGGTCCTGGAGCGCCGCCAGCACCAGAAGGTGATGGTCTTCCGGCCGCTGTACGCGGTGGGCGGGCAGGAGCTGGGCTATCTGCCGGGCAGCGAGGCGGAGAAGATGAGCCCGTGGGCGCAGGCCGTCTTCGACACGCTGTCGGCGGTCACGTCCCGCGAGGTCATCGAGGAGGTCACCGCGCGCGGCATGCTGGAGGTCCTGCCGCTCACCCACATCCGGGGCCGGTCCCTGCACGACGCATTCGTGATCGTGGACGAGGCGCAGTCGCTGGAACGGAATGTCCTGCTGACCGTTCTGTCCCGAATCGGCGCCAACTCACGGGTCGTTCTGACCCATGATGTGGCGCAAAGGGACAATCTGCGTGTCGGGCGTTACGACGGTGTCGTCGCCGTGGTCGAGAAGCTGAAGGGGCATCCGCTCTTCGCTCACGTCACCCTCACCCGGTCCGAGAGGTCCCAGATCGCGGCCCTTGTGACCGAAATGCTCGAAGAGGGTCATATCTGAGAAACGCACGCAGTTGGCGCCGTCCGGCAAAGGCGAAGAGCCTAGCCGGGCGGCGCCGGCGTGTGGGGCGCTTTCCTGAAATCTCCTGGGACAAACGAGGTGTGAGCTTTCACACTCAACTCGGAATTGCCACCCGGCGTCGGGTTACGGCAGAGTCTCACTCCTGTCAGGCCCCGCATACGGCACACCTGTACCCCCAGCGGTACGGCACCACAGCAGTAACACCCCAACTCCATAGCGTTGCCGTATGCCGCCCGAGCACCACGCGGCGCTCCCCGCAAGGGAGTTGCCCACCGGGCCCGTGCCTCCCGTGACCCCGCAGTTGGGAGGCCAGTGCCAGGGGCACGATTGCGTCCGCCAGGGTCACCGAAGCGGGCGATGCTGGAAGGAAACCCGTGTGAGCCGGATTTCGGTCCGGGGATTCGCAGTGGCCTCGGCCACCGCGGTCACCGCTGTCGGAAGCGTCGTCGGTGTTGCCTCGGGCAGCACCGCGCAGAACAACGACGCCGAGGCGACGGCAGCCGACACCACGCTCCTCGCGGACATACCCGCGGGTCAGCAGGCCCAGGTGCAGACCGCGTCCCTGACGCAGCAGGCCGACGCTCAGGCCATCGCCGCGGACGCGAGCGCCAAGAAGGACGCCGAGGCAGCGGCCCGCAAGGCTGCCGCCGAGACGGCGGTCGCCAAGAAGGCCGCCGCGGAGAAGGCCGCCAAGGAAGCCAAGGCGCGCGCCGAGGCGAAGTCCGCGGCCAGTCGCGACGACGTCCGCGACCCCTCCAGCTTCCCGGTCCAGAGCAGCTACACCGTCGCGCAGATCCAGGCGATGGCGCGTCAGATGGTGGCGAGCGGCCAGTTCCAGTGCTTCAGCAACATCGTGGACCACGAGTCCAGCTGGAACTACCGGGCGGTCAACGCCTCCTCCGGTGCCTACGGCCTCTTCCAGGCCCTGCCCGGCTCCAAGATGTCGTCCGTCGGCGCCGACTGGCAGACGAATCCGGCCACCCAGATCAAGTGGGGCCTCAACTACATGAACAGCCGGTACGGCAGCCCCTGTGAGGCCTGGTCGTTCTGGCAGGCCAACCACTGGTACTAGGCCCGTACCCACACCGGTCACAGCCCGGCTCAACCCTGCGCAGCCCCTCCCCGTCCATGGAGAGGGGCTTTCGCCCTGTACGGTCGTACGCGGACGACTCCACGGGCACGTGGTGGCCAGCACCCGGGGACGCGGGGGAAGAGGACGGATGATGTCGCGAGTGCCAGGGTGGCTCGGCCGGCTCGGCGCCGGGCTCACCGAGATGAGTGAGCGCCTGGACGAGCGCCGTACGGAGGTGGAGCGGGAGACCGCGCCCGAACCGGCCGCCAAGGACCGCATCGCCGACGAGGTGCTGCCCGCTCCCCGGCGGACCGTACCGGCCGGGCCCCGCCCCGACCCCGCCCAGGCCGTGCCCTGGGGTGTGCGGGTCGCCGCCGAGGCGGGCTGGCGCCTGCTGGTGCTGGCCGGCACCGTGTGGGTGCTGATGCGGGTCATCAGCGCCGTGCAGCTGGTGGTGTTCGCCTTCGTCATCGCCCTGCTGATCACCGCCCTGCTGCAGCCGACGGTCGCCCGGCTCAGGCGCCGTGGGGTGCCGCGGGGGCCGGCGACCGCGCTGACCGCCATCCTCGGGTTCGTCGTCATGGGCCTGATGGGCTGGTTCGTGACCTGGCAGGTCATGGAGAACATCGACACACTCTCCACCCAGATCCAGTCCGGCATCGACGACCTGCGCAACTGGCTGCTGAAGAGCCCGTTCCACGTCACCGACAAGCAGATCAACCAGATCGCCAAGAACCTGCGCGAGGCCATCGGCGCCAACGCCGACCAGATAACGTCCGCGGGGCTGGAGGGCGTTCAGGTCATCGTCGAGGCCCTGACCGGCATCCTGCTGGTGTTCTTCTCGACGCTGTTCCTGCTCTACGACGGCGAGCGCATCTGGCAGTGGTTCCTGAAGCTGGTGCCGTCCGCCGCCCGCCCGGGCGTCGCCGGCGCCGGCCCGCGCGCCTGGCGCACCCTGACCGCCTATGTGCGCGGCACGGTCCTGGTCGCCCTCATCGACGCCATCTTCATCGGCATCGGCATCTACTTCCTGAACGTGCCGATGGCCGTCCCGCTGGCCGTCTTCATCTTCCTGTTCTCCTTCATCCCGCTGGTCGGCGCCGTCGCCTCCGGCGCGCTCGCGGTGATCGTGGCGCTGGTCACGCAGGGCGTCTTCGCGGCGTTCATGACCCTCCTGGTGGTCCTCGCCGTGCAGCAGATCGAGGGCCATGTGCTGCAGCCGTTCATCCTGGGCCGCGCGGTCCGCGTCCACCCGCTCGCCGTCGTCCTCACGGTGGCGGCCGGCGGCATGGTGGCGGGCATCGGCGGCGCGGTGGTGGCCGTCCCGCTGGTGGCGGTGACGAACACGGTGGTGGGGTACCTGCGGCAGTACTCCGAGGAGGTCCAGCAGCAATCGGCCCGTCCGGCGCCCGAGGACGAGGCCGTTCAGGCCGACGGGGAATCCGCGGACCCCGGTGACGCCCCCGAAAACACGGAGGGCCTCGCCCACCAGGAGTGAGCGAGGCCCCGGCGCGGTGGCCGGCCTACTCGGCCAGGACCGCCTCCGCGTCCAGCGTGACGCCGACCGCCTGGATCACCGAGGCGATCTTGAACGCCTCCTGGACCACCTCACGGTCGACGCCGGCCTTGCGCAGCACCTGCTCGTGCGAGTCCAGGCACAGCCCGCAGCCGTTGATCGCGGACACCGCGAACGACCACAGCTCGAAGTCGGCCTTCTCGACACCGGGGTTGCCGATGACGTTCATCCGCAGACCCGCCCGCAGGTTGCCGTACTCGTGGTCGGACAGCAGGTGCCGGGTGCGGTAGAAGACGTTGTTCATCGCCATGACGGCGGCGGCCGCCTTGGCGGCCTGGTACGCCTCCGGCGTCAGGTTCGCCTTCGCCTCCGGCTCCAGCTCGCGCAGCACGATCGGGGACCGGGAGGCGATCGCGGTCGCCAGCACCGTGCCCCACAGAGCCTGGGCGGGCAGCTCGGAGTTGCCGATGACCGAGCCCAGGTTGAGCTTCAGGTCCTTGGCGTAGTCCGGGACGCGGGACTTCAGCGAGTCGAGCGACATGGGTCACTCACCAGCCAGCAGCGCGACCGGGTCGAGCGTCTCGTCGCCCTTGCTCCAGTTGCAGGGGCACAGCTCGTCGGTCTGCAGGGCGTCCAGGACCCGCAGGACCTCCTTGGGGTTACGGCCGACGGAGCCCGCGGTGACCATGGTGAACTGGATCTCGCGGTTCGGGTCGACGACGAACACGGCGCGCTGCGCGAAGCCGTCCTCGCCCTCGATGCCGAGCTCGCGCATCAGCTCGTGCTTGGAGTCCGCCATCATCGGGAACGGCAGGTCGGTCAGGTCCGGGTGGTCCTTGCGCCAGGCGTGGTGGACGAACTCGGAGTCACCGGAGAAGCCGAGGATCTGGGCGTCGCGGTCGGCGAACTCGTCGTTCAGCTTCCCGAACGCGGCGATCTCGGTCGGGCAGACGAACGTGAAGTCCTTGGGCCACGCGAAGACCACCAGCCACTTGCCCTCGTAGGACTTGTGGTGGATCTGCTCGAACTCCTTGCCCTTCTCCAGCGAGACGCAGGCGGTCAGTTCGAACTCGGGGAACTTGTCACCGACAGTGAGCACACGCTCTCCTTGCAACAAAGAATCGCCCCTTTTGGGGGCTTTTCTCTTGGGGTTGGACGTTGTCGATGTTGGCACAGGGTGCATTGATTAGGGAAATAGCTACACTCGGTCGAGTTGATCGGAGGTAGCTATCAGTGACCATCAGTAACGGCAAGCGGAGGCAGCCGACCCTCGCACAGCTCCGCGCCTTCGCCGCCGTGGCCGAGCATCTGCACTTCCGGGACGCGGCGGCGGCCATCGGCATGAGCCAGCCCGCGCTGTCCGGAGCGGTCTCGGCGCTGGAGGAGACACTGGGCGTGACCCTCCTCGAGCGTACGACCCGCAAGGTGCTGCTCTCGCCCGCGGGCGAGCGTCTGGCCGTACGGGCGAAGGCGGTGCTGGACGAGGTCGGGGCGCTGCTGGAGGAGGCCGAGGCGGTCCGGGCGCCCTTCACGGGCGCGCTGCGGCTCGGGGTCATCCCGACCGTGGCGCCGTACCTGCTGCCCACCGTGCTGCGGCTGGTGCACGAGCGGTACCCCCAACTGGACCTGCAGGTGCACGAGGAGCAGACCGCCAGCCTCCTCGACGGACTCAATTCCGGGCGCCTCGACCTGCTGTTGCTGGCCGTCCCGCTCGGAGTGCCCGGGGTCGTCGAACTCCCGCTCTTCGACGAGGACTTCGTACTGGTCACCCCGCTGGACCACTGGCTCGGCGGCCGCGAGGGCATACCGCGCGAGGCGCTGCGCGAGCTCAACCTGCTGCTGCTGGACGAGGGTCACTGCCTGCGCGACCAGGCTCTCGACATCTGCCGGGAGGCCGGCCGCGAGGACGCCCCCGTGACGACGACCGCGGCCGGCCTGTCCACGCTGGTCCAGCTCGTCGCGGGCGGCCTCGGCTGCACGCTGCTGCCGCGCACCGCGCAGAAGCTGGAGACCGCCCGCAGCAGTCAGTTGCTCACCGGGTACTTCGCGGAGCCCGCGCCGAGCCGCCGTATCGCCCTCGCGATGCGGGCGGGCGCGGCGCGGGGTGCGGAGTACGAGGAGCTGGCGGGGGCTCTGCGGGAGGCGCTGCGTCCGTTGCCGGTGCGGGTGCTGGACGCAGCCGCACAAGGCACGGACCCAGCCCCCGCCCCCGTCGTGGCGGCCGCGCCGCCTACTCCGTCCGCAGCCCGTCCGGGCGTGCCATCCGCAGCAGCGGGGGCAGGCTGAACAGGGTCACCGTGAGGACCACCGCTGCTCCGGCGCCGGTCATCGACAGCACGCTCGGCCAGTCCACGGACACGGTCGCGCCCACCATCTTCAGCAGCACCGTGCCGAGCGTCAGCCCCACGGCCGCGGCGACCAGCAGGCCCAGGGCGACCGGGACCGCCGTCTGCCACAGCACCGACAGGCCCAACGTGCGCCGCCGGGTGCCGAAGGCGACGAGCGACGACAGCAGCTTCCTGCGCTCGCGCAGCTGTTCCAGCTGGGACACCAGCAGGCTCGTGCCGATCAGCAGCAGTACGCAGATGGCACCGACGAACGTTCCGGTGCGGATGGAGGTGAACTTGTGCGACTGCTCGGTGGACGACCACACCATCGTGTCCGCCAGCGGGTCCAGCTTCGCGGCCGTGTTCCGGACGTACTCGGACACGTCCCGCACGGAGTCGTCGACGGAGACGTACACCGTCGGCCTGACCACGGAAACCATCGCCGGGGGAACGGTGGACGGTGTCATCAGCAGGCCGCCGCGCGGGTTCCCGTCGGGGTCGGTGATCGCGCGGGCCTGCTTCAGGCCGTCCGGTACGGTCCACAGGATGTCCGGGCGCTGGTGGGAGCCGTTGCTGTTCTCGAAGTGCAGCCTGCGGCCCGGCCGGGCGAGCTTGGTCGTGTCGGCGTCGCGGTCGCCGCCCTTGGCCACGAAGATGTCCCCGTCGTGGCAGGACGGCAGCTTCGCCACCTCGCGCAGGGAGGCGCAGTCGCCGACGGTGACGCTCATCGTGGCCCCGGGACCCTTCTCCCTGTTCCAGTCGTGCTCGGCGAGGTCGGCGCTGCCCAGCGCGGTGGCCTTGCGCACGCCCTCGGTGGCGGAGAACCGGGCCCCGGCCTGGCCGAGCCGGACGCCCTGCGACAGGTTGACCTGCATCTGCACCCGGTCGGTGTCCTTGCCCGTGGCCTTGCTGTAGTCGCCCTGGATGCCCGCGAACAGCATCTGCATCGCGATGGCCCCGGCCACCGCGACCGCGATGCCGTTCACCATGCGGGCCGCCGTACCACTGCTCAGCTGGAGCCGCCGCACGGCCAGTTGCCAGGCCACGCCGCCGTGGCCGAGCCGGGCCACCACCGCCTCGACGATCCAGGGCAGGAGCGCGGTCACGCCGACGAGCAGCAGCAGGACACCGCCGATCACCAGGTACTGGTTGAAGTTGCCGTTCGTCCGGCCCTGCCCGATCATCGGGGCGAGCATGGCGATGCCGCCCAGCGGCATCAGCAGCCGCCACCACAGCCGGCGGCGCCGGGGCCTGGCGGTACGGACCACGCCCAGCGGCTCGATCACCACCCCGCGCAGTGCGAGCAGCGTGACGAACACCGCCGCCGCCGGAACGGCCACCGCGACCAGGGCGGCCAGCGCGGGCGTCGGGTTGAGATAGCTCGGGAACACGCTGACGTCCAGGATCTCCACCGACCCCGCGAGCTGACGGCCGAGCAGGAAGAAGACGGTGCCGAAGACCAGTCCGACCAGCGAGCCGGCGAGGGCCTCGCCCGCCGCGATCCGCCGGGTCATCCGGCTGTCGGAGCCCACCAGCCGCAGCGCGGCCAGCCTGCGGTCGCGCCGCTCCCCGCCGAACCGTACGGCGGCGGCGATGAACACGGCGACCGGCATCAGCAGCACCACGAAGGCGACCAGCACCAGCAGCAGCAGGACCGGGTCCAGCCCGTCGGCCTTCGTCTTCTTCGGGGGGCCGAACTCGGTGATCCGGGCCGTCTGCCAGCCGTTGATCCGGGGGGCCAGGTTCGTGGCGCCGGCGTAGTAGGCGAGTTCGTGCGAGCCGACGAGGCCGCTCTCGCCGATCGTCCCGACGATCCGGTACGGCAGCCGTGCGCGCAGCAGCTTTCCGGCGTCGGAGCCGAGCAGGTCCTTCAGAGCGGGGGAGACGACCATGTCGCCCGGCGCCGGGTACGCCCTCAGCCCGGGTGCGATCGGTGCCCGCGGCCCCTCGGGCTCCACCAGCCGGCCGCGCACGTCCGTGCCGCGGTAGGTCGTGTCGGCGTCGGAGATGACGAGGGTGTCGGCGGCCTTCGGCCGGTGCGGGCCGTAGGTGTAGTCCAGGCGCGCCTGGTCGCGGCTGTGCCGTACCGCCAGCGCGTTCGGGATCGCCGTCGTCAGCAGCAGCAGCGCCACCCCGAGCCCGACGCCGACCGCGGTCAGCAGCACCCGTGTCCAGCCCTCACGACCACCGGTGAAGGCGAACTTGGCTCCCATGCCCAGGTCACGCGCCCAATGTCGGGCGTTCATACGATGCGCTCCATGTCCCGGGACCTGCCGTCGCGTACGACGATCTCGCGGTCGGAGTAGGCGGCCACCCGGGCCTCGTGCGTGACCAGGACGACGGCCGCGTTGGTCGAGCGGGCCGCGTCGGTGAGCAGCTCCATCACGCGTTCGCCGTTGAGGGAGTCCAGCGCGCCGGTCGGCTCGTCGGCGAACAGCACGCGCGGGCCCGTGACCAGGGCGCGGGCGACGGCGACGCGCTGCCCCTGACCGCCGGACACCTCGCCGGGCCGCTTCTTCGCGAGGTCGTCGACCTCCAGGCGCTCCATCCAGGTGCGCGCGACCCGCTCGGCCTCCTTGCGGGAGGTGCCGTTCAGCCGCAGCGGCAGCGCCACGTTCTCCACGCAGGTCAGCTCCGGTACGAGCTGCCCGAACTGGAAGACGAACCCGAACTCGCTGCGCCTGAGGGCGCTGCGCTCGGTGTCGTTCAGCTTGGCCAGCTCGCGGCCGGCGTAGGTGATCGAGCCGGAGTCGGGCGGCACGATCCCGGCGAGGCAGTGCAGCAGCGTGGACTTGCCGGAGCCGGAGGGGCCCATCACGGCGACGACCTCGCCGGCGTGTATGGAGAACTCGGCGCCGTCGAGGGCGATGGTCGGGCCGTAGGCCTTGCGCAGATCCTCGGCGGCCAGCAGGGAGCCGGCGGGAGCGGTCATCGGGTCACCGCCTCACGGAGCTTGTCGAGCCGCGCGGCGGTCAGTTCCAGCCAGCGCAGGTCGGCCTCCAGGTGGAAGAGGGCGTGGTCGCAGATCAGCTGGTCCGCCAGTTCGCCCTTGCGCTTGCGGTCGGTCAGGATCCGCATGCTGCGCAGGTGCTCGGCGCGCTGGGTGTCGAGGATGTCGGAGGCTTCGCGGTGGGTGAGCAGCGCCAGGACGACCTTGGTGTAGAGGGTCGACTGGAGGTACTCCTCCGGCTTCTCCGGGGTCGCGAGCCAGCGCTCGACGTCGGTGACGCCGGCGTCGGTGATGGCGTACCGCTTGCGCTCGGGGCCGCCGCCGGCCTCGATCCCGTCGACTTCCACGAGCCCGTTCTTCAGCAGCCGGGACATCGTCGAGTAGACCTGGCCGTAGTGCAGCGGCCGGTCGTGACCGAACTTCTCGTCAAAGGCCCGCTTCAGGTCGTAGCCGTGTCGGGGGCCGGACTCCAGGAGCCCAAGGAGGGTGTGACCGATGGACATGGGACCACTGTACACACGGTGTATACGTCGTGTGTATACGCGGAGTGTCAAGATCATGGCGGGCCGTGCTGCCGTGCAGGTGGGGGCCGATTGTCCGCGTTCGGTAACAACGAGCGTCAGGCTGACGGGGGTTCGGGGGCGGAGCCCCCGGGTGGCCGTCCACGGCGCGGCAGCGGCCCCGTCTCCTTCGGCAGCCGCCCCGCCTCCGCCAGCGCCCTGCGCAGCAGGAACTCGATCTGCGCGTTGGCGGACCGCAGCTCGTCCCCGGCCCACCGCGCCAGCGCCTCGTACACCGACGGGTCCAGCCTCAGCAGCACCTGCTTGCGCTGCTGAGGCCGGCGCCGCGGAGTCTCTTCGGGGGAGTCCGTCACTGGTACAGCGTCCCGGTGTTCAGGACCGGCTGCGGGGCCCGGTCCCCGCACAGCACCACCATCAGGTTGGACACCATCGCCGCCTTCCGCTCCTCGTCCAGTTGCACGATGTCCGCCTCCGCGATGCGGCCGAGGGCCGCCTCCACCATGCCGACCGCACCGTCGACGATCTGCCGCCGGGCGGCGACGACCGCGCCGGCCTGCTGCCGCTGGAGCATCGCCGAGGCGATCTCGGGAGCGTACGCGAGGTGCGTGAAGCGCGACTCGATGATCCGCACCCCGGCCGCCTCGACCCGGGCCTGCAGCTCGACGGCCAGCTTCTCGGTGATCTCCTCGGCGTTGCCGCGCAGCGACAGGCCGTCCTCCTCGTGGGCGTCGTAGGGGTACTCGATGGCGATGTGCCGTACCGCCGTCTCGGTCTGCGTGGCGACGAACTCGGCGTAGTCGTCGACCTCGAAGACGGCCTGGGCGGTGTCCTGGACCTTCCAGACCACGACCGCGGCCAGTTCGATCGGGTTGCCGTAGGCGTCGTTGACCTTCAGGACGGCCGTCTCGTGGTTGCGCACCCGGGTGGAGATGCGGGTCCGGGCGGTGAAGGGGTTCACCCAGCGCAGGCCGTCCTGCCGGATCGTGCCCCGGTAGCGGCCGAAGAGCTGCACGACCCGCGCCTCGCCGGGGGCGACCGTGTTCAGGCCGCGCATCGCGATGACGGCGGCCAGCAGGACGAGGACGCCGGCGACTATGAGGCCGCCCTTGGCGCCGGGGGCGGAGACCGCGGCGGCGCCGGCGAGCAGGGTGGCGGCCGCGCCGAGTCCCAGCAGGCCGAGCAGCAGCGCGAGTCCACCGCCGATGCTGTGCGCCGCGAACTCCCGTACGCGCGGGGCGGGCATCTCGGGTACGTCGGCGGTCGCGGACGCGTCGTGTACGGACATGGGTGGATTCCCCCGTTCTCGAGGCGCTCACTTTCGGTCGAGCGCCTAGCTTGCTTCTAGCTAAGTGATATCACTTTTCCTTGTCAAGCAACCGTTCGGTGGCCAGATCCGTCGGTTCCCTTGGGGCGGGTGCTGATTGTCACGTCCGTAAAAGAACGGATCGGACGTCCTTTGTCATATAGACGGGTGTTAGCTTTCGGAGCTGACCCCGAGACGGAAGCGGAGTGTAGGGACTCATGGGACGAGCGGAAGAGAGACGAGCGCGACAGCGCGGTGGCCGCCGCGCGGCGCCCAAGCGCCGCCGCTCGCCGTCCACGGCCGACACCTCGACGGCGACCGGAACCCCGAGCGCACCCGGCACCCCGGCGCCCGGCGGCCGGGCCGCCGCCCGTGGCAGGTCCGCGCCCGGCGCCAAGCCCGCCAAGGGCCGAATACGCCGGCTGTTCACCTGGAAGAAGATCCTCGGCACGTTCTTCGGCTTCTGCCTGCTGGGCATCGGCGCCTTCGTCGTGCTGTACATGACCGTGCCGGTCCCCGACGAGGGCAACGTGGCCGCCCGCCGCCAGAGCAACGTCTACAAGTTCAGCGACGGCTCGGTCCTGACCCGCAAGGGTGACGTCAACCGCGAGATCGTGGACCTGTCGAAGGTGCCCCGGAGGGTGCAGCTGACCTTCGTCGCGGCCGAGAACAAGTCCTTCTACACCGACCACGGCGTCGACCTCAAGGGCACCGCTCGCGGTCTGCTCAACACCCTGTCCGGCAAGGGCAAGCAGGGTGGCTCGACCATCACCCAGCAGTACGTCAAGAACTACTACCTGAACCAGGACCAGACCGTCACCCGCAAGCTGAAGGAACTGGTCATCTCGCTCAAGGTCGAGCGCGAGAAGTCCAAGGACGACATCCTCGCGGGCTACATCAACACCAGCTACTACGGCCGCGGCGCCTACGGCATCCAGGCCGCCGCCCAGGCCTACTACGGCGTCGACGCCCAGAAGCTCTCCGTCGCCCAGGGCGCCTACCTGGCCGCCCTGCTCCAGGCCCCGAGCCAGTACGACTGGCAGGCCGCGACCCCCACCGGCAAGAAGCTCGTGACGGCCCGCTGGAACTACGTCCTGAACAACATGGTGGAGGAGGGCTGGCTGCCCAAGTCCGACCGCGACGAGATGCGCTTCCCCTATCCCAAGGCACCCAAGGGCGCCCCGGGCCTCGGCGGGCAGAAGGGCTACCTGGTCGACCTGGCCAACCAGCAGCTCGAACAGCAGCTGATGGAGAAGGACGGCCTCACCCAGGCCCAGGCCGAGAGCGCCGTGATCAACAACGGCTGGACCATCACCCTCAACATCCAGAAGAAGAAGCAGGCCGCGCTGGAGAAGGCGGTCAAGAGCCAGCTGACCGGCAAGCTGGACAAGAAGAAGCGCAAGGTGGACGGTTACATCCAGGCCGGCGCGGTGTCCGTCGACCCGAGCACGGGCCGGATCGTCGCCCTCTACGGCGGCGTGGACTACTACAAGCACTACCTCAGCAACGCCACCCGCAAGGACTTCCAGCCGGCCTCGACGTTCAAGCCGGTCATCCTGGCCGCCGCCCTGGAACAGGGCGCCACGACCCAGGACGGCAAGCAGATCGGCGCCAACACGATCTACGACGGCACCAGCCGCCGCCCGGTCGTCGACCACGGGACCAAGGTCGGCTTCGCCCCGCCCAACGAGGACAACGTCAACTACGGCCCCATCACCGTCCAGAAGGCGATGAACGCCTCCGTCAACTCCGTGTTCGCGCAGATGGGCGTCGACGTCGGCATGGAGACCGTGATGGGCACCGCGAAGAAGCTCGGCATGGACACCAGGGGCATGCAGGCCGTGCCGGCGCAGACCCTGGGCTCGATGAGCGCGAGCCCGCTGGAGATGGCCGGGATCTACGCCACCTTCGACAACCACGGCAAGAAGGTGACGCCCAGCATCATCAAGTCGGCGGAGAAGACCGGCCGCTCCTCGGTGACACCCGACCCGCTCGGCAGCCAGGTGCTGGGCCGCACGGCCGCCGACACGGTGACCTCCGTGCTGACCGGCGTGGTCGACGACGGTACGGCCAAGATCTCCGTGGCCGGCAACCCGCTGCGCAAGGGTCAGCAGGTGGCGGGCAAGACCGGTACCTCCGACGGCAACAAGTCCGCCTGGTTCACCGGCTACACCCCCGACCTGGTCACCTCGGTGGGCCTGTTCGGCGAGAACCCGAAGTCGGGCGCCCACGTCTCCATGACGGGCGCGACCGGTCTGATCCCGCCGCCCGGCCGGATCAACGGTGGTGGCTACCCGGCGCAGATCTGGGCGGCCTACACCTTCGGCGTCACGGACAAGGCCAAGTTCGACCTCGACACCACCCAGGGCGCGGCGGTCCAGCCGTCGGACACGCCGAGCTTCAGCCAGAGCCCGTCGAACACGCCGTCCAGCACGCCGTCGAACACCCCGTCGTCCCAGCCGCCGTCGTCGCAGCCGCCGTCGTCGCAGCCGCCGAGCCGGACGCCGAGCCAGTCCCCGTCCAGCCAGCCGCCATCGAACACGCCGTCCAGCCAGCCGCCGACGGGGGACATCAGCCCGGAGAACCCGCTCGACCCGGGCGGGCAGTGACAGCGGACGAGAAAAGGGCGCCCGGCGTACACCGGGCGCCCTTTCCGTGGGATCTCAGCCCCGGTTCAGTTCGAACCAGACCACCTTGCCGGTACTCAGCCGTGTCGCGCCCCAGCGCCGGGCGAGCCGGTTGACCAGGTACAGCCCGCGGCCGCCCTCGTCCGTGGCCCGCGCCTGGCGCAGCCGGGGGAGCTGGGGCACGTCGTCGCCGACCTCGCAGCGCAGCACGTCCGTGCGCAGCAGCCGCAGCGTCACGGGCCGCGAGGCGTACCGCACCGCGTTCGTCACGACCTCGCTGATCAGCAGCTCCACCGAGTCCGACAGCTCCTCCAGGTCCCAGCGGGCCAGCGTGCGCCGGGCCAGCCGGCGGGCCTCGCGCGGCGCGGAGTCCTCCGGATCCAGCGTCCAGTACGCCACATCGCTCGGCGCGATCCCGTCGAAACGGGCGGCGAGCAGCGCGATGTCGTCGTCCCGGTCGCCCGGGCCCAGCATGTCCAGCACCTCGTCGCACAGCGCCTCGAGCGGCGGCGGATGGTCCGGGCCGGTCAGCTGGGCGGTCGCCGCGAGCTTCTCGCGCAGTTGCTCTATGCCGGTCCACACGTCCCGCAGCCGGGACTCCACCAGACCGTCGGTGTACAGCAGCAGGGTCGCGCCGGCCGGCGCGTCCAGCTCCACCGCCTCGAAGTCCACCCCGCCCACGCCGATCGGCGCGCCCGGCGGTACCCGCAGCACCTCCGCCCGGCCGCCCAGGTGCAGCAGCACCGGTGGCGGATGGCCGGCGTTGGCGATGGTGATGCGGTGCGTGACCGGGTCGTAGACCGCGTACAGGCAGGTCGCCATGCGGTCGGTGCCCAGCCGCTGCGCCTGCTCGTCCAGGTGGTGCAGCACCTCCTGCGGCGGCAGGTCGAGCCCGGCCAGTGTCTGCGCGGTGGTGCGCAGCTGGCCCATGATCGCCGCCGAGGTCATGGAGTGGCCCATGACGTCACCGACCACCAGCGCCACCCGGCTGCCGGGCAGCGGGATCGCGTCGTACCAGTCGCCGCCCACCCGCGCGGTCTCCGCGGCCGGCAGATAGCGCGAGGCCAGCCGCACACCCGTCGGGCGGGGCAGGGTCTCGGGCAGCATCGTGCGCTGCAGCTCGTCGGCGATGTAGGCCTCCCGGCCGTACAGCACCGCCTTGTCGATGCCGAGCGCGCTGTGCGTGGCGAGCTGGGCGGCCACCAGCAGGTCGTCCGCCTCGAACGCCATGCGCTCCGGGCGGCGCAGGAACAGCGCCGCGCCGATCACCCGGCGCCGGCCCCGCAGCGGCGCGAGGATCGCGTGCTGCCCGTCCGGTACGACCGCCTCGCCGCTCTCGCCGAGCAGCTCGGGCAGCGCCGCCCGGGCGGCCGGGGCGTCCGCGAAGACCGGACGGACCCCGCGCAGCACCTCGTTCAGCGCACCGCCCGGGTGCACCTCGCACAACTCGGTCGTCAGTGCCGACAGCTCGGACAGCGCCGACGGATCGGGCTCCGGCTCGGGGAACGGCGGGAGCAGCAGGCCGCTCTCACTGTCCCGTTCGTCCGGTATCCGGTCCGTGCGGCGCAGCCGCAGCACCACGGGGCCGGTGGGCCGCTCGTCGCCGACCGGCAGCGGGTCGCGCAGATAGACCAGGATCGCGTCCGAGAACGTCGGCACCGTCGCCCGGCACAGCCCCATCACGATCTCGTCCAGGTCGATGCCGCGCGCGATCCGCCGGGTCGCCGCGCCCACGAACCTGAGCCGGTCCCCGTCGCGCCGCATCGGCATCGGCCGCCCCGGCGGCAGTCCCCGCCCGGTACGGCGCTCCTGGGCGCCCGGCGCCCGCTCCTGCTCGGCGCCCGGCTGCGGCGGAATGGCCTCCGGCGCGGGACGCGGACGGTGTGCGTCGGTCTCGGCGGTGGCCGGCTGGGAGTGCTCGGGGCCGTTGACTGAGGGCTCCTTCCCCTTGGTCCCCTGGCTGCGCCGGGGGCTCGCCGTGCAGGGCGTGGCCGTCCCCGGGCCGGAGGATGCTCCGTCGGCGCGGGCCTGCGCCGGTAAGGCCGAGTTCCCGAGCGGCTTCGGGGTACGCAGGAGCGCCCCGCGGGTCTCCGCGGGGTCGACGCCCGGCTGGGGGCGCTCGTAGGAGGTGGGCTGCTCCGTCACGCGTGTCGCATCCGTCCGTCCGGGGCTGCGTGCCGGGCACGCAGATGGTCCCGCCGAAATTCCGATACCCGGAATACGTGCCCCAGGAACGGGATTCCCGCGTGGTCAGAGGTTGTTCCTGTGCCGCCGGCGGACCCGTGCGGGCCCGCGGTGGTGTTGCCCTCGTACCCCTCGCTCACGTCCTGCCGCCCCTCGGTGACGTATGGTCAGGCCCGGCGCATGCTCCGGTGGTTGCTGCTCCTTGGCGCCCTTGCGGAGGACGATCCTACGTTTCTTGCCCGGGGGCGCATCAAGGGTCTCATGAGGACACGTGCGCAGGCGTACGGTCCCAGTCCTCGGGGAGTGACGGTACCGCCCAGGAGGGGTCCGGGCGCCAGTGCTGCCACCCGTCCGAGAACGGAGGGCCCCACGCTGCGATCACCTCCACCGCCGCCTGCCCCGCCGCGCGCACCCGCTCGGCGGTCACCTCGTCCAGCAGACCGTCCCGCTGGGCCTGCGCGAACTCGTCCTCGTCGCGCCAGTCCCAGGTGCGGTCCGGGTGCACCGAGATGTCCAGGAAGTGATCCTCGGAGTCCACCCCGCCCGCCCAACGGGCCAGCGGCTGCTCCAGATTGACGTACCAGTTCTTGAACCGCCAGCCCGGCTCCCAGAACAGCCACACCGACCACGGCTCACCCGGCCGGGCCAGCTTCAGCACGCCCGTGCCGAACCACCGGTCCCGCTGCACCGTGCGCGGCTTGGTGTAGCGGGTCTCCAGCGGCTCCAGGTGGACGGGCGTGCCGTCCGCCAGCACCGGCTTCACGCACTCGGTGCCGGGCGCCATCCACACCGCGAGCACCTCGGCGTCGTCCCGTACGACGGTGACGGGCCGCGCGATGTGGAAGTGCGCACCGGCGTTCTCCCGGTACCGCCACAGGATCTGCGTCCCCGGGGTCCAGTACGCCGCACGGCCCGCCGCCACTCGTCTCATCGCTCCGTCGTCCGCCATGCACAGATATTAGGTGCCGTAGGCATACGACGCTGCGGTGGGCGTCACGGTTCACCGTCGCCGGGCGTGTTGTTACGGCCGTGTCATCCGCAGGACATCCAGCGCCTCGTCCAGCTGCTCCAGGGTGAGATCGCCGCGCTCCACGTAACCGCTCTCCAGCACGACCTCCCTGATCGTCCTGCGCTCGGCCAGCGACTTCTTGGCGACCTTCGCGGCCTCCTCGTAACCGATGTACTTGTTCAGCGGGGTCACCACCGAGGGCGAGGACTCCGCGTACTCGCGGGCCCGCTCCCGGTCGGCGGTGATGCCGTCCACCGTGCGGTCGGCCAGCAGCCGCGCCGCGTTGCCGAGCAGCCGCACGGACTCCAGCACGTTCTTGGCGATGACCGGCAGCATGACATTCAGCTCGAAGTTCCCCGACGCGCCGGCCGTGGCGATGGTCGCGTCGTTGCCGATCACCTGGGCGGCCACCATCAACACGGCCTCGGGGACGACCGGGTTGACCTTCCCCGGCATGATCGACGAGCCGGGCTGCAGATCGGGCAGCCGGATCTCGGCCAGCCCCGTGCGCGGTCCGGACGACATCCACCGCAGATCGTTGGCGATCTTCGTCAGGCCGACCGCGATCGTCCGCAGCTGCCCGCTGGTCTCCACGATCCCGTCCCGGGCGCCCTGCGCCTCGAAGTGGTCCCGCGCCTCGGTCAGCGGCAGCCCGGTGACCCGCGCGACCTCCTTGATCACCGCCGCGGAGAACCCCGGCGGCGTGTTGATCCCGGTCCCGACCGCGGTCCCGCCCAGCGGCAGCTCGGCCAGCCGCGGCAGCGAGGCCCGCAGCCGCTCCACGCCGTACCGCACCTGCGCCGCGTACCCGCCGAACTCCTGCCCGAGCGTGACCGGCGTGGCGTCCATGAGATGAGTCCGCCCGGACTTCACGACGTCGGCGAACTCCTCGCCCTTGCGCGCGAGGGAGGCGGCCAGATGCTCCAGGGCCGGGATCAGGTCGTGCGTGACGGCGGCGGTGGCGGCGATGTGGATGGAGGACGGGAACACGTCGTTGGACGACTGCGAGGCGTTCACATGGTCGTTGGGATGCACGTCCCGGCCCAGCCGCTCCGTGGCGAGGGTGGCGATGACCTCGTTGGTGTTCATGTTGGACGAGGTGCCGGAGCCGGTCTGGAACACGTCCACCGGGAAGTGCTCGTCCCACGTGCCGTCCGCCACTTCGCCGGCCGCCTCCTGGATGGCCTCGGCGACGTCCTTGTCGACCACACCGAGCTGCGCGTTCACCTTGGCGGCGGCTCCCTTGATCCGGGCCAGCGCCTCGATGTGCGCGCGTTCGAGTCGCTGGCCGGAGATGGGGAAGTTCTCTACGGCGCGCTGCGTCTGGGCACGCCACTTGGCGCCGGCGGGGACGCGGACCTCGCCCATGGAGTCGTGCTCGATGCGGTAGTCGCTCATGGCAGTTATGACGATTCGCCGCCCGCCGTTGTTCCCGGCCACTACGCTGAGTAAGTGATCGACTGCAAGGCGGTGCGGCAGGGGGTACCTCGTGGGGACGGCGTACGGCGACTGGCTCAGGGAACAGCGGGAAACGGCGGGACTGACGCAACAGCAACTGGCGGAGCAGGCGATCATGTCGCGGACCCACATCGCCCACATCGAGGCGGGGCGCCGGGTGCCTTCGGAGGAGGATGCTCGGCGGTTGGATCGGGTGCTGAACACCGGGGGTGCCCTGAGCAACTTCCGGCCGGGAGGGGACCGCAGGCCGGTGGCCCCCTACTTCGAGTCGGCACGCGAGCTGGAACAGCAGGCCGCCGTCATCCGGGAGTTCGCGCTGTCTTTCGTGCCCGGGATTCTTCAGACGGAGGCGTACGCCGATGCCGTGTTGCGTGACGCCTCCTACCCGCCGCTGGTCAAGGAGGAGCGCGCGAAGGACGTTGCCGCACGGCTCGATCGGGCACGGATCCTCGAGGATCCCCGCACCCCGCTCGTCTGGGCACTGCTCGACGAGGCGGTGCTGCGACGGCCCATCGGGGGCCCGGAGGTGATGGCGAGCCAGATGCTGCGTCTCCTGCGGCTGGCGGAAACCGAGCGGATCAGACTGCACATCCTGCCGCTGGGACACGGGGGACATCCCCTCCTCAACAGCATGGTCAAGCTGATGTGGTTCGAGGACCAGCCTCCGGTGGCTTACGAGGAGGGGTCCTTCTCGGGCACCCTGCACGACGAACCCGCACTGGTTCAGCGGATCCAGGATGCCTACGCTCTCGTGCTGGGAGAAGCCCTGCCGCAGCGGGAGTCACTGGGCTTGCTGCGGTCGATCGCGAAGGAATACGGCCACCATGACTGAGCAGTACACGATTCTCGACGCGTCCATACTGAAGGGCTGGCGCAAGTCGTCCTACAGCGGCGGGAATGCGGGCGACTGCCTGGAAGTACTCGACCGCCACTACCCCCACGGCCTCCCGGTCCGCGACTCGAAGGTGCCGCACGGTCCGGCGGTGGTCTTCGGGAGGCCGGCATGGTCGGCGTTCGTCTCCGCGGTGGGGAAGGCGGAGGGCGCCTTCCGGTGACTGTGGGGCGGCCCCAACCGCTTGGAGCCGCCCAGTACCGTCACAGGGCCTTACGCCAGGCCAGGGCCCCGGACCGGGATCGACGTGAACGTCGGCTGCGGGGCGGGGTCGGTGAAGAAGTCGTTGCCCTTGTCGTCCACGACGACGAACGCCGGGAAGTCCTCGACCTCGATCTTCCAGACCGCCTCCATGCCCAGCTCCTCGTACTCCAGGACCTCCACCTTCTTGATGCAGTCCTGGGCGAGACGCGCGGCCGGACCGCCGATGGAGCCGAGGTAGAAGCCGCCGTGCGTGGCACACGCGTCGGTGACCTGCTTCGACCGGTTGCCCTTCGCCAGCATCACCTTGGAGCCGCCCGCCGCCTGGAACTGCTCGACGTAGGAGTCCATGCGGCCGGCCGTGGTCGGGCCGAAGGAGCCGGACGCATAGCCCTCGGGGGTCTTCGCCGGGCCGGCGTAGTACACCGGGTGGTCCTTGAGGTACTGCGGCATCTCCTCGCCGGCGTCGAGGCGCTCCTTGATCTTGGCGTGGGCGATGTCGCGGGCCACGACCAGCGGGCCGGTCAGGGACAGGCGGGTCTTCACCGGATACTTGGTCAGCTCGGCGAGGATCGTGTCCATCGGCTGGTTGAGGTCGATCCTGACGACGTCGCCGGCCTCGTCCAGGTGCTCGTCCGTGGTCTCCGGCAGGAAGCGCGCCGGGTCGGTCTCCAGCTGCTCCAGGAAGACGCCCTCGGCCGTGATCTTCGCGACGGCCTGGCGGTCGGCCGAGCAGGACACGGCGATGGCGACCGGGCAGGACGCGCCGTGGCGGGGGAGACGGACCACGCGGACGTCGTGGCAGAAGTACTTGCCGCCGAACTGGGCGCCGATGCCGATCTTCTGGGTCAGCTCGAAGACCTTCTGCTCCAGATCCTTGTCGCGGAAGCCGTGGCCGAGCTCCGAGCCCTCCGCCGGAATCTCGTCCAGGTAGTGCGCGGAGGCGTACTTCGCGGTCTTCAGGGCGTACTCGGCGCTGGTGCCGCCGACGACGATCGCCAGGTGGTACGGCGGGCAGGCGGCCGTACCGAGCGAACGGATCTTCTCCTCCAGGAACTTCATCATGGAGGCCTCGTTCAGGACGGCCTTGGTCTCCTGGTAGAGGAAGGACTTGTTGGCGCTGCCGCCGCCCTTCGCCATGAACAGGAACTTGTAGGCGCCGCCGTCCGTGGCGTACAGCTCGATCTGGGCCGGGAGGTTGGAGCCGGTGTTCTTCTCCTCCCACATGGTGAGCGGAGCCATCTGCGAGTAGCGCAGGTTCAGCTTCGTGTAGGCGTCGAAGATGCCACGGCTGAGGGCCTCCTCGTCACCGCCCTGCGTCAGCACGTTCTGCCCGCGCTTGCCCATGACGATCGCCGTGCCGGTGTCCTGGCACATCGGCAGCACGCCGGCCGCCGCGATGTTGGCGTTCTTCAGCAGGTCCAGGGCGACGAACTTGTCGTTGCCGGACGCCTCGGGGTCGTCGATGATGCGGCGCAGCTGGGCGAGGTGAGCCGGGCGCAGGTAGTGCTGGATGTCGTGGATGGCCTCCTCGGCCAGCTTGCGCAGCGCCTCCGGCTCCACCTTGAGGAACGTCCGCCCGTCCGGTCCCTCGACGGTGGACACGCCCTCCGAGGTCACCAGCCGGTACGGGGTGGTGTCCTCGCCCTGGGGGAGCAGATCGGTGTACGCGAACTCAGGCATCTCAGCCCATTCCTCACTCTGACGGACGGCTGCCCGCCGACGCTGGCGGGCAGGCCCAGCCTAGAACCTGCCGCCGACACGGAACCTGTGAGGTAAGGCTCAGTTCGACACGCCCGGCGTGGTCCACACCCCTAGTCGCGATCTATCGCGTTTCGGTACGCTGCTGCCGTGGACCTTCAGAAGCAGGCTCAAGCCCAGGGCACCGCACCGCGTCTCGCCGAGCTGCGCGCCTCGGACGCCGACCGTGACCGGGTCGCCGACATCCTCCGTGAGGCCCTGGCCGAGGGCCGGCTGACCGCCGACGAGCACGCCGAGCGCGTGGAGGGGGTGCTGCACGCGAAGACGGTCGGCGAGCTGGAGGCCTTCATCCGCGACCTCCCGGCCGCCCACCAGCAGCCCCCGGCGCCCGCGTACACGCCGGTGCCCCCACGCCCGAGCCCGGGCGCGATACCGGCCGAGGCCGACGCCAACGTGGTGGCCGTCTTCAGCAGCGCCATGCGCCGGGGCCGCTGGCGCGCCGGACGCCGGCTGCACGCGTACGCGATCTTCGGCTCGGTGGAGATCGACCTGAGCGAGGCGATCTTCGAGTACCAGCAGGTCGTGATCAAGGCCGTCTCCGTCTTCGGCGACGTCCAGATCCGCGTCCCGGAGAACATCTCGCTGCGCGGCACGGGCGGCGGCGTGCTCGGCAACTTCGAGGTGAACACGCTGGACTCGGTCGAGTCCGACGCCCCCGTGGTCTACGTCGACGGCTGGGCCGTGCTCGGCAACGTCGAGGCGCGGCCCAGGCGCGGCAAGCTGGTGGCGGACATCCTGGATCGTGTCCAGGACAAGGTCGACAGGAAACTGCGCAAGCACCTGGACCGCTGACGGCCGCGAAGGCGCCGGTGACCGAAGGGTGCCGCCCGGTGGCGCGGGGCGCACAGGGGCGTGAACAAGCCGTCGCACGCCCGCGGCCCGGAACGCAGTGCATAGGCGCGCGCACAGCGGGTAGGCCTTGCGCATCGTCGCTCACTCGCGAAGCCGTCGTCAGGAGTAGACCGTGCTGCAACCGCCGCATTCGTCCCTGCAGGTAGCTGCCGTTCCGGCCCAGCGGGTGCCGGCGCGAGAGAGGGACCAGGACGCGCCGTGGCACACCGAGGCGGTGTGCCGGCGCGACGAGGCGGGCCTGTTCTTCGCCCCGTCGAAGGAGCCGACGGCCGCCCGTCTCTCCCGCGAGGAGGCCGCCAAGCGCGTCTGCGCCCGCTGCCCCGTCATGGTCGAATGCCGCGAGCACGCCCTCCTCCAGCCCGAACCGTACGGCGTCTGGGGCGGCCTCACGGCGGCCGAGCGCCGGGTCGTCCTGGCCAGGCGCCGCCGCCGCGAACTCGAACTGAAGAAGGCGGCCACGGCGACGAACCGCATAGCGGGTTAGAACGGGCGATGGGCGGCGCCCTCTCCGCACAGAGGACGCCGCCCAACCCGAGGGGCGCGCGGCGCTGCCCCTCCCCTGGGTGCTACTTGGCCCGGTCGAAGTCGATCGCGCTGTAGGCCCGCAGTTTCCTGAGCCGGTGCTCGGAGTCGATCCGGCGCACCGTCCCCGACCTCGACCGCATCACGATCGACTCGGTCAGCGCGGTCTCCGACCGGTACCGCACGCCCCGCAGCAGCTCACCGTCGGTGATACCGGTCGCCACGAAGAACACGTTCTCCCCGGAGACCAGGTCGTCGGTCGTCAGCACCCGGTCCAGGTCGTGCCCGGCGTCGATGGCCCGCGCACGCTCCTCCTCGTCCTTGGGCCACAGCTTGCCCTGGATGGTGCCGCCGAGGCACTTCACCGCGCAGGCCGAGATGATGCCCTCGGGCGTGCCGCCGATGCCGAGCAGCAGGTCGACGCCCGTGCCCTCGCGCAGCGCGTAGACCGAGCCCGCGACATCGCCGTCGGAGATCAGCTTGATGCGCGCGCCGGCCTCCCGGACCTCGCGGATCAGGCCCTCGTGGCGCGGCCGGTCCAGGATGACGACGGTGACGTCCTCCGGCGTGGACCGCTTGGCCTTGGCGATGCGCTTGATGTTCACGGCGACGGGCGCGTCGATGTCGACGAAGTCGGCCGCCTCGGGGCCGGTGACCAGCTTGTCCATGTAGAACACCGCGGACGGGTCGAACATGGCTCCGCGCTCGGCGGCGGCGAGGACGGCGATCGCGTTGGGCATGCCCTTGGCGGTCAGTGTGGTGCCGTCGATGGGGTCGACCGCGATGTCGACCTCGGGACCGGTGCCGTCACCGACGTGCTCCCCGTTGAAGAGCATCGGGGCCTCGTCCTTCTCGCCCTCGCCGATGACGACGACGCCGTTCATCGACACGGTGGAGACGAGGGTCCGCATGGCCCGCACGGCGGCACCGTCGGCGCCGTTCTTGTCACCGCGCCCGACCCAGCGGCCGGCGGCCATGGCCGCGGCTTCGGTCACCCGGACGAGTTCGAGGGCGAGGTTGCGGTCGGGGGCCTCGGAGGGCACGTCCAGCTCGGACGGCAGGTGATGATTCTCGGTCATCGGAGCGCACCTTTCTGATACGACGACGGCCGGATGAGGGTTCTCAGCCCCGACTCTATCGTTAGGTAGACAAAATGAGCAGGGGACCCCACGGATGAGCGCTCCGGACACCTGCGACGATAGAGGGCGTGGCAGGTTCGAACGGCAAGCAGAAGACGGTCCGGGACATGATCCTCTCCCTGGGCCTCATCGGGATCGCGGCGGCGGTCGTCTACTTCCTCGGCATTCCTCACGACGATCACACTCCCGATCTCAAGCGGGTCGACTACCGGGTCGAGCTGCTCAGTGCACGCCGGGCGGCGAGCTACCCGGTGGCCGCGCCCGAGGGTCTCCCGAGTACCTGGAAGGCGACGTCCGTACGCTTCCAGGGCGAGAACAACGACCGCTGGCACCTCGGCTTCCAGGATCCCGACGGTCAGTACGTGCAGATCGAGCAGTCCACCGACAAGCGGCCCGACTTCATCGACCAGGCCAGCCAGGGCGCCTCGGCCACGAAGAAGACCGAGAAGATCGGCGATCGCACCTGGACCCGCTACACCGGCGGCCGCTACGACGCGCTCGTCCTCGAGGGCACGCCCGGCTCCACGACGGTGGTGGCCGGCACGGCGTCCTTCGCGAAGCTGACGCAGATGGCGCAGGCCCTGCAGATGAAGTAGGCGCCCGCGGTCCCCGTGCGCGCACGACAGAGGCCCCCGGCACGCCGCCGGGGGCCTCTGTCGTCGCAGCGGCTCGCTGCGCGGCTGCTCAGACGGTCGTCACGACGTCGTCGTACGCCAGCCGCGGCGAGCGCGGGTACCAGGCGTCCGGGCCCGGCTTGCCGAGGTTGACGACCATCAGCGGGGTGTGGTCGCCGTCCAGGAACTCCTTGCGGACGCCCTCGGCGTCGAAGCCGGTCATCGGGCCGGCGGCGAGACCGGCGGCGCGGACGCCGACGATGAAGTAGGCGGCCTGCAGGGCGGCGTTCATCGCGGCGGACCCCTCGCGGACCGGGCGCTCGGCGAAGAACAGGTCCTTGGCCTGCGGGAAGGCCGGGAACAGGGCCGGCAGCTCCTCGTGGAACTCGTTGTCCGCCGCGAGGATCGCGACCAGCGGGGCGGCGGCGGTCTTGGCCCGGTTGCCCTCGGACATGTGCTGCACCAGGCGCTCGCGGGCCTCGGGGGAGCGGACCAGGGTGATGCGCAGCGGGGTCTGGTTGAAGGCGGTCGGGCCGTACTTGACCAGGTCGTAGATCGCCTGGACCTGCTCGTCGGTCACCGGCTCGTCGGTGAAGGTGTTCGCGGTGCGGGCCTCGCGGAACAGCAGGTCCTGGGCGGCCGGGTCGAGAACGAGAGACATGCGTGACTTCCTCGGATGCGTGTCCCGGTCCGGGGTGCCGGATCGGCTGACGGCACGACCTTACGCGAGGGGAAGTTCAACCTTCAACAAATCCCGGGGTGCGGTGACCCCCTTCACACCTTCCCGCCGTCCACGGCTACTCGGCGTCCTCCTCGGCCTCCTCCGCCAGCGCGGCGTCCAGCCGGGCCCTGGCCCCCTCCAGCCAGCGCCGGCACACCGCGGCCAGTTCCTCGCCGCGCTCCCAGAGCGCCAGGGACTCCTCCAGCGTCGTACCGCCCGCCTCCAGGCGGCGTACCACCTCGATCAGCTCGTCCCGCGCCTGCTCGTACGAGAGCGCCTCGTCCACCTTGCCGGTCATGCGTCCACCTTGTCGATCATTCGGCCACCTTCACCGCGAACTCACCGTCGGCGACCCGCGCACGCAGCGCCTCGCCCGCCGACACCTCCTGCGGGCCGCGCACCACGTGCCCGTCGTCCTTCTGCAGCACGGCGTACCCCCGCTTGAGGGTGGCGGCGGGGGAGAGGGCCACCACGCGCGCGTGCGTGTGCGTCAGCTCCGAGTCGGCGCGGTCGAGGAGATGACCGAGGGTGCGCCGGCCGCGGTCCAGCAGTGCGGCCACATGGTCGGCGCGCTCGTCGATCATCCGGTGCGGATCCTCCACCGAGGGCCGCGCCAGCGCGTGCGCGAGCCCCCGCTCCTCCCGCTCCAGGAACGCGTTCATGCAGCGCCGCGCCCGGTCCCGCAGCATCCGCACCCGCTCGGACTCCTCGCCCACGTCCGGTACGACCTTCTTGGCCGCATCGGTCGGCGTGGAGGCACGCAGGTCGGCGACATGGTCCAGCAGCGGGTTGTCCGGCTCGTGCCCGATGGCGGAGACGACGGGCGTACGGCACTGCGCCACCGCGCGTACGAGCTGCTCGTCGGAGAACGGCAGCAGGTCCTCCACGCTGCCGCCGCCCCGGGCGACGATGATGACGTCCACGTCGTCCAGCGCGTCCAGCTCCTTCACCGCCTGCACGACCTGAGGGACCGCGTGCACGCCCTGCACCGCGACGTTGCGCACCTCGAAGCGGACGGCGGGCCAGCGGTGCCGGGCGTTCTCCAGCACGTCCCGCTCGGCGGCGGAGGCCCGCCCGCACACCAGCCCGATCAGCTGCGGCAGGAAGGGCAGCGGCTTCTTGCGCTCCGGTGCGAACAGCCCCTCGGCCGCCAGCGTCTTCTTCAGCCGCTCCAGCCGTGCCAGCAGCTCCCCGACGCCGACCGGCCGTATCTCGGCGGCCCGCAGCGAGAGCTGCCCACGCGGCGCGTACCACTCCGGCTTCGCCAGGACCACGACCCGGGCGCCCTCGCCGACCACGTCGGCGACCGCGTCGAACACCTGGCGGTAACAGGTCACGCCGACGGAGATGTCGTACGACGGATCGCGCAGCGTCAGGAACACGACCCCGGCACCCGGCCGCCGCGACAACTGCGTGATCTGCCCCTCGACCCACACCGCGCCCAGCCGGTCGATCCAGCCCCCGATCAGCCGGGACACCTCACCGACGGGCAGCGGAGCCTCCGCAGACGTGTTCACAGCCATGCCGCGAGCGTAACGGCCACCGCTGACATTCCCGCCCGTTGGCCGCCCGTGCGCGCTCGGCGCCCGCGGACGCACCCTTACGATGGGTGGCATGACCGCTTCGCCTGGCCGCCGTGTCCTGCTCGCCGCCCCCCGGGGCTACTGCGCCGGTGTGGACCGCGCCGTGATCGCCGTCGAGAAGGCCCTGGAGCAGTACGGGGCCCCGATCTACGTCCGGCACGAGATCGTCCACAACAAGTACGTCGTGCAGACCCTGGAGAAGAAGGGCGCCGTCTTCGTCGAGCGGACCGAGGAGGTGCCGCCGGGCAACATCGTGATGTTCTCCGCGCACGGCGTCGCCCCGGTCGTCCACGAGGAGGCCGCGCGCGGCCGGCTGGCCACCATCGACGCGACCTGCCCGCTGGTCACCAAGGTCCACAAGGAGGCCGTGCGGTACGCCAAGGAGGACTACGACATCCTCCTGATCGGGCACGAGGGCCACGAGGAGGTCATCGGCACCTCCGGCGAGGCTCCCGACCACATCCAGCTGGTCGACGGCCCCGAGGACGTCGCCAAGGTCGAGGTCCGCGACCCGTCCAAGGTCGTCTGGCTCTCCCAGACCACGCTCTCCGTGGACGAGACCATGGAGACCGTCGACGCCCTGAAGACCAAGTTCCCGGGGCTCGTCTCCCCGCCCAGCGACGACATCTGCTACGCCACGCAGAACCGTCAGCTCGCCGTGAAGCAGATGGGCGCCGAGGCCGAACTGGTCGTCGTCGTCGGCTCGCGCAACTCCTCCAACTCCAAGCGGCTCGTCGAGGTCGCCAAGCTCGCCGGCGCCCGCGAGGCCTACCTGGTCGACTTCGCCGACGAGATCGACGAGGCGTGGCTGGAGGGCGTGACCACGGTCGGCGTCACCTCCGGCGCGTCCGTGCCCGAGGTCCTGGTCGAGCAGGTGCTGGAGTGGCTCGCCGAGCGCGGGTACGGCGACGTGGAGATCGTGAAGGCCGCCGAGGAGTCCATCACCTTCTCGCTGCCGAAGGAACTCCGCCGCGACCTGCGCGAGGAGGCCGCCGCCCTGACCGCCGAGCGCGGTGGCTCGGGCGCCCAGGACACCACCGCGCCCTGACGGAGGTGCAAGCGCCGGGGGGTACGCCGTAGTGACGGTCAGTCGTCCGTCGTAACGTGGTGCCATGCAGATCTTCGGCGTGGACATCGGCGGATCCGGGATCAAGGGCGCCCCTGTCGACTTGGACAAGGGCGACCTGGCCCAGGAGCGCTGCAAGGTGCTCACCCCGCAACCGGCGACGCCCGACGGCGTCGCCGAGGGCGTGAAGCAGGTCGTGGACCACTTCGGCTGGACGGGGCCGGTGGGCCTGACCTTCCCCGGGGTGGTCACCGGCGGTGCCATGGTCCGTACGGCGGCCAATGTCGACAAGAGCTGGGTCGACGTCGACGCGCGCGCCCTGTTCAGCGGCCGGCTGGGCGGCCTGCCGGTGACCGTGGTCAACGACGGGGACGCGGCGGGCGTCGCCGAGATGCAGTTCGGCGCCGGACAGGGCCGCCGGGGCACGGTCGTCCTGCTCACCTTCGGCACCGGCATCGGCAGCGCCGTCTTCGTGGACGGCGTCCTGGTGCCCAACACCGAACTGGGGCATCTGGAGTTGAACGGCCGGGACGCGGAGAAGCGAGCGTCCAGCAAGGCCAAGGACGACCACGACCTGAGCTGGGAGCAGTGGGCGCGCCGCGTCCAGAAGTATCTCGCCCACGTCGAGATGCTGTTCTCCCCCGAGCTGTTCATCATCGGCGGCGGGGTGAGCCGCAAGGCCGACAAGTTCCTGCCCTTCATCGAGGGCATCACGGCGGACATCGTCCCGGCCCAGCTGCAGAACAACGCGGGGATCGTGGGGGCGGCGATGCGGGCGGCGCAGGAGCAGCACCGGTAACCGCGGGGCGCCGGCCGGCGCCCGGCGCCCCCCTCTCACGCACGGCGGCGGGCTCGTACGTCCAGTACCCGGCGGACGAGGACCAGCACCCCGGCGATCAGCGTCCCGCCGTACAGCCAGCCGGCCTGGGTGGCCAGGGCGGTGACCAGGCCCATCAGCCGGCCCAGCATCCCCCCGCCCCCGTCGGCGACGGGAAGCAGACCCACGGCGAACGCGATCGGCACGACCACGGGGGCCGTGAGGAGGTCGCCCCCGCGCAGCCACGACGCGGTCAGCACGCACACCGGCAGGAACAGCACGCCGTACACGGTCAGCGAGCCCCCGAACATCCACTGGTCCAGGCAGCCGAGCAGGAACATCAGCGCGGTGCAGAACAGCCCCCCGCCGAGCCCGGTGAGCCGGATCCCCGCCAGGCGGCCGCCCGCCGGGGCCGTACGGGCGCCGGATGAGGACCGCGCCACCGGCTGCGCCTCCCGCGCACTCCTGCCCTGGCCGCTGGGGCGTCGCCGGGCCTGCGGCGGCAGCGACCGGGGTGGCGGGCCGCCGCGCCGCCCGCCGTTCGGGGGTCGGGTCCTGCGTTGCTCCATTGGACCAACTTAGGTCTGCTTATGTGCTCGATCGGCCCTCAGACACGCCGGTGCGAAGAGCTTGGCCGGGCGTTCGGCGCTCCCGCGAGGCAGCACCGGGGGACGCCGTAAACTGGGGGATCGGCCAGTGTCGGTCTCTGGCCCCTGGCAGCCCCCCTGGCCCTCTCATCTACGGGAAGTCGCAACGTGTCGCTCACGATCGGAATCGTCGGCCTGCCGAATGTCGGCAAGTCGACCCTGTTCAACGCCCTGACCAAGAACGACGTGCTGGCGGCCAACTACCCGTTCGCCACGATCGAGCCCAACGTCGGCGTGGTCGGCGTCCCCGACGCCCGCCTCGCCCAGCTGGCCTCGATCTTCAAGTCGGAGCGCATCCTCCCGGCCACGGTCGACTTCGTCGACATCGCCGGCATCGTGCGCGGCGCCTCGGAGGGCGAGGGCCTGGGCAACAAGTTCCTGGCGAACATCCGCGAGTCCGACGCGATCTGCCAGGTCATCCGTGCCTTCAAGGACGAGAACGTCGTGCACGTCGACGGCAAGGTCTCGCCGAAGGACGACATCGAGACGATCAACACCGAGCTGATCCTGGCCGACCTGCAGACCATCGAGAAGGTCCTCCCGCGCCTCCAGAAGGAGTCCCGGATCAAGAAGGACGTGGCCCCGAAGGTCAAGGCGGTCGAGGAGGCCAAGGAGATCCTGGAGAAGGGCGACACGCTCTTCGCGCACGGCATCGTCCAGGGCACCGAGCGCAACGAACTCCTCCACGACCTCCACCTCCTCACCACCAAGCCGTTCCTCTACGTCTTCAACGTCGACGAGGACGAACTGGTCGACGAGGACTTCAAGAACGAGCAGCGCGCCCTGGTCGCCCCCGCCGAGGCGATCTTCCTCAACGCCAAGCTCGAGGCCGACCTCGCCGAGCTGGACGAGGAGGAGGCCCTGGAGCTGCTCCAGTCCGTGGGCCAGGACGAGCCCGGCCTGGCCACCCTGGCCCGCGTCGGCTTCGACACCCTCGGCCTGCAGACCTACCTGACGGCCGGCCCCAAGGAGTCGCGGGCCTGGACGATCAAGAAGGGCGCCACCGCCCCCGAGGCCGCCGGTGTCATCCACACCGACTTCCAGAAGGGCTTCATCAAGGCCGAGGTCATCTCCTTCACCGACCTGATCGAGACCGGCTCGGTCGCCGAGGCCCGAGCCAAGGGCAAGGCCCGCATGGAGGGCAAGGACTACGTCATGCAGGACGGGGACGTGGTGGAGTTCCGCTTCAACGTCTGATTGGACGTGGACAAGCGGCCTGACCTGCGAGAAAGCAGGTCAGGCCGTTGTGCGGTCCGCAGTTGTCCGCAAAACCTGGAGCAGCTACGTGTCGTAGACCGTGGAGCGGTGTCCGACGTGTACAACCCATACCACCAGCTCCCCGTTGTCGATCGTGTAGACGACACGGTAGTCGCCGACCCGAAGGCGGCGGCGCTCAGGCTGGGATACGAGTGCGGTGGTGTTGAAGCCGAAGGGGTCGCTCTCCAGCTCTGTAAGTTTGGCCAGGATGCGCAGCGCCATGTCCCGCGGAATCTTGCGCAGCTCAGCCTGGGCCTCGGGCCGGAACACCGTGCGGTAATCACTCACTGCGTGCCAGCGTCTCCCTCATCACGTCCTCGATCGGGACGCCGACGGCCGGGTTCGCCATGCGCTCGTCGATGATGCGGTTGATCTCGCGCTCCTCCCACTCCTGGTACTTGCGCAGCACGTCGATCGAGACCACGGCGGCGACCTGCTTGCCGCGACGGGTGATGACAGTGGGCACGTCGTCACGGTCGGCCCGTTCGACGACTTCGGCCAGGTGAGCGCGTACGTCGCGGATGGACTCTATGGGCAGCGGCTGAGTCATGCTTCAAGGGTACCGAGTGTGCCATGTGTACACAACAGCTTCGGGCCCCGGCCGGTGCCGGGGGTCAGCGGTGGCAGTATGCGGGGACACAGCGAGAGAGGTCGGGGTGGGGTGGGGCGCAGCGAGCGGGAGGCGGTTGCCGCGGGGGGGCGGCTGTACGAGGCGGCGCAGGCGGTGGTCGGCGACCACGGGCGGGCTGTCGAGGCGGTTCGGGCGGCACTGAAGCCGATCTTCGACACGGCGGCGGAACAAGCGCTGGACGCCATCCCAGTGGCCCGGTTGAAGGAGGTCACCGAGGGTCGGCTGAGGCTCGGGGAAGTCGAGAAGAGTGGCCTGCGATCGGTCCGGCAGGTACTCGATGCCGGTCCCTACCGGCTGCGACAGATTCCTGGCGTGGGGCAGCGGACCGCCGATCAGGTCATCGCGGCGGCACGTCAGATATCTGATGCCGTTCGGGAGACCATCGCCGTCCACATCGACGTGGACCGGCCAGAGCCGCGAACCACCTCACTCGTCATGGCTCTGCATGTGCTGGTGGAAGCGGGCCCCGATGCGCGGCGAGCCGTCGACACGGCCGTGGCACTTTCGGAGCGGCTCGGTCCGCTGCTGGCCGAGGCCAAGCCGGCCGCCAGGCGGCTGCGGATGCTGCTGGTGGGGCAGGCCAAACGAGCTCGGGCGCTGGAGGCCGTTGCAGAGGTCCGCAGGCTGGCCGAGGAAGCAGCGCAGGGCGGTGTGTCGGAGCTGCTTGCGCAGGCCTCGGTGGATCTGCTGCGCGGTACCTCGACCGAGGTGGCCGCCTGGGTCGACTTCGAGCTGCGTTCCGCCGAGTACTACAGCCTGCTCGCGGAGATCTCCGGCCGCAGCCCCGACACTGCCGCTGCCGAGGGGTTCCTGCCCGACGAAGTTGCCGAGCGGGTCCGCGACCAGATGCTTGATGACACTCACCGGCGGGTGTCGCTGCGCGGCTATCAAGCCTTCGGGGCGCGATTCGCCCTGGCGCAACGCAAGGTGATTCTTGGCGACGAGATGGGGCTCGGCAAGACCATCCAGGCCATCGCCGCTCTGGCTCATCTCGCTGCCGAGGGGCAGACTCACTTCATGGTCGTCTGCCCGGCCAGCGTCCTGATCAACTGGACACGCGAAATCGAGGCCCGCAGCAAGCTGCGCGTGATGCCTCTTCACGGCCCCGACAGGCACGAAGCGTTTGCCGACTGGAAGGGTCGGGGCGGCGTAGGGGTGACCACCTTCGACGCCTTGCGTGGTTTCCCGGCCCTCGGAGGCGGCGAGCTGGGGATGCTGGTCGTGGACGAGGCGCACTACGTGAAGAATGCGAAGACGCGTCGCTCCCAAGCCGTGACGGAATGGTCCGGGCGCTGCGAACGCGTTCTCTTCATGACCGGCACGCCCATGGAGAACCGAGTCGCCGAGTTTCGCAGCCTTGTGCAGATTCTCCAGCCACACCTGGCAGGGGTTGTTGGTGACCGTGACGGAGTGGCCGGTTCCAAGGCATTCCGGAAGGCCGTAGCCCCGGTCTATCTGCGCCGCAACCAGCAGGATGTTCTGACCGAACTGCCCGCGCTCCAGCAGACGGACGAGTGGGAGGAACTGAGTGCGTCGGACGAAGATGCCTACCGCGAGGCCGTGCGCGCCGGCAACTTCATGGCGATGCGCAGAGCGGCGTACGCGCGCCCCGAGAAGTCGGCCAAGCTGAACCGGCTGCGCGAGATCGTCGAGGACGCCGCCGAGAATGAGCTGAAGGTGGTGGTGTTCTCCAACTTCAGGGATGTCCTTGGAACGGTGAAGGACACGCTGGATGGGGCGCGAAGCAACGGTGGCGCTCAGGTGTTCGGTCCGATCTCGGGAAGCGTGCCACCCGCGCGTCGTCAGCAGCTGGTGGACGAGTTTGCCGCCGTGCCGGGTCATGCGGTGCTGGTGGCGCAGATCGAGGCGGCGGGGGTGGGGCTCAACATGCAGGCCGCGTCCGTCGTGATCATCTGTGAGCCCCAGATCAAACCGACCATCGAACACCAGGCGGTGGCGCGGGCCCATCGCTTGGGGCAGGTGCGTTCGGTCCAGGTGCACCGGCTGCTCACCACCCGCGGGGTGGACGAGCGGATGGTGGAGATGTTGAAGAACAAGACCCGCCTGTTCGACGCGTACGCGCGCCGCAGCGCGGTCGCCGAGTCGACGCCGGACGCGGTCGACGTTTCGGACACGGCGATGGCCCGCCAGATCGTCGAGGAGGAGCAGGTGCGGCTGGGAGTGGTCCGCAAAGAGTCCGCAGGACACCCGTAAGCGACTGTCGGGACGCAACGCACGCCAACGAGGAAATGCCTGGTCAGGGCGCTGCATGCGGCTCCGTCACAGGTCAGGGTTGGCGTGCAGGCATTCCGCTCCAACGTGTGACCGACAGAAGGGGCTGAGCTCTGGCGAGCTCAGCCCCTTCTGCGTTCCCGTGCTGACTCGGTGCTGACTCCTAGTTGCTCGTCGGCGGCGTGAGCCCCTCGAGATCCAGGCTGATCTCGAAAGGCACCGGGCGCTTCAGAGTGCCCCGGAAGATGCCGGCGGGTGCGTAGACGCCAGTCGGTTGGTCGAGTTCGTAGACGTGGACGACGGGAGCGCCGTCTTCGTCCTCGATGCGCCAGTAGTGCGGGATGCCGGCCTCGGCGTACTTGCGGAGCTTGACCGTGCGGTCCCGGTGCGCGGACTCGGGTGAGACGACCTCGACGACGAGTCGCACCTCGTCCGGCGCGAACCAGGTGCGGTCTCCGTCGTAGTCGGCCGTCGTCACCAGCAGATCGGGCTCGGGCCGGTTTCGCTCGTCGAGTTTTATGGTCATCTCGCGGCCGACCCTGACATCGCCGGGCGCCTGCTCCATGAGAGCGACGGTGAGCATGGTGACGAGGTGGCCGTGCCACCACCTCTGCGGCGACATCATGAAGACGAGCGCTCCATCGATCAGCTCGGTGTGGCGGGGCGCCTCGGGTAGGCGGTCCAGGTCCTCCGCGAACCAGCCTTCCTCGCGCGGCGGGCGCATCCAGTCGGGCAGTGCGGTCATGGCTCAACCGTAGCGACTCGACGAGACGCGGGCCACGAGATCGTCACCGGGGGATTGCCCTTCCCGCCGTCCCGTGTCCAGGCCCTGTCGCCGGTGCAGAGCCGGGGCGGTGTCGTCGGCCGTCTTCAGCAGTCGGAGCAGGAGGCCTGCCGGGCGAGGGGTTCCCGGGAGTCGGCGACCAGGTCGTAGAGATCGTCGGCCATCCACTCCAGGACGCGCCTTGGCGCCGTCACCCGGTGGCGCGACCGCCACTCGCGCAGGGCTCCGCCAGCGACCTGACAACGGGTGGGGCCGAGCCTTCCGGTTCAATGTCCGGTAAGCCAACGACCCATGGGGGAGACATGAGCCGATTCACCGCAGACGGCGTCGCGTTCGCGGACGTTCCGACGACCACCCTCGCCGATCTGCTCGGCCGTGGGCAGGTCATGGACATCGGTGTCCGGCCGCTGTGGCAGCCGGTGCCGCGTGTCGCCGGGCCCGCGTTCACCGTGCGCTGTCCGCCGGGGGACAACCTCATGCTGCACGCCGCGATTCACCGGGCCGAGCCGGGCGCGGTCGTCGTCGTCGAGTCCGGTGACCTCGACTACGCGCTGGCCGGCGGCAACGTCTGCGCGGTCGCGCAGCGCCGGGGCGTGGCCGGCTTCGTCCTGGACGGGCTGATCCGGGATCTCGCCGAGGTCCGTGACATGGGCTTTCCCGTCTTCGCCCGCGGGATCGTCCCCGTCCCCGGCGGCAAGAAGGTGGCCGGGCCGCTGAACGTCGAGGTGCGGTGCGGCGGGGTGGCGGTGCACGCCGGGGACGTCGTGGTCGCCGACGAGGAGGGCGTCGTGGTCGTCCCCCGCGCCCGCCGCGACGAGGTGCTGACCGCCGCCCGGGCCAAGCTGGCCAAGGAGGCCGGTGAGACCCTCGACGCCTGGGAGGAGGCCCACCGGGCGCGCATCGACGCGATCCTGCGCGATCAGGGCTTCCGGGACTGACCCGCCGGCCCCGCGGCGCCGCAGCCCCTCACCTTCCCGTCCGGTACGGCGCCGGGTCCGTCACCCACCCCGACGTCAGGATCAGCCGGGACTCCCGGTCGGCCGCCAGGAAGGCGAAGGGGCGGTCGAAGGTGGCACGGACGACGGTCGTCTCGTAGCGGGGCGGGCGCGGCGCGGCGCCGTACAGGCCCGTCACCGCCGTCACCGCGGCCGCGTGGAAGCCGAGGGCGCCGAAGCGGGCCAGCGCCGACTGCCGGGCCGCCCCGATGGCGAGCGGGGCGGTGGTGATGCCGGGGAAGTGGGACCGGCTCAGGTCCTGGGCCGTGGTGAGGCCGAACAGTGCGGGCAGGGCGAGCAGGTCGTGGTCGGCGCGGACCTCGTACGCCACCGTCCGCACGTCCAGCGTGATCGGCTCCGGCTCGGTGGCGGGTTCGCGGGCCACGTGCAGGCCCGGGCCGACGTGCCCGAACGGCAGGGCGCCGCCCCCGGTGACCGGCAGTGTGCGCTCCACGACGCCGACCCCGGCCGCGAGCACCTGGCCCGGCGTCATGCGCTCCTCCCCGAGGACGAGATGGACGTCGACGCCGTCGCCGCCGGGCACCGTGAGCGCGGTGACGAAGCCGTCCGGCGTGCCGGCGACCCCGACCCGGTCCGGGCGCACGCTCCTGCGGTGCAGCCCGAGCAGCGAACGGCCCTGCCAGGGACCGGACTCCGGGCGCAGCGCGGTCTCCGTGAACGGCTGCCGCCAGTGGGTGCGCAGGGTGAGCGCACCGGCCAGCACCAGGGCCGCGTCCCGTGCCAGGGCCACGGGCATCCGCTCCACGAGCCCGCCGGTGCGCTCGGCCGCCCACGCGTCCAGCCGCTCCTGCGCGGTGACGAGGTCGTCCCCGAACACCCCGTGCGTCCCGGCCGGCAGCCCGGCCCGCCACTCCTCCCGCAGCGGCAGCGCGTGGTGCGTCCACAGGCCGAGCGCCGCGTCCAGGCCCGGCAGCGACTGCAGGGTGGCCAGCAACTCCCGTGCAACGGCGGCCGCGTGGTCCGCCGGTACGCCGAGCGCCCCGGCCAGCTCCGCCCGTGCCGCGCTCGTCGCCCCGTCGGCCAGGAAGGCCAGCAGGGGCCACACGCCGGACGCCGAGAAGACCGTGCCGTCGGCGGGAGCGGCCGTCGCCGCCCACCGCGCGGTCAGCCCGTTCACCATGCGTACGGTGTCGCCGCCGACCTGGTTCGCCACCCTCATTCCGCCCCCGTTCGTGCCCCGCTTACCATGCGCAGTCGTACGTCAGTCCAGCCGCCGGCCCGTCGCCGGTCCTGCGCTGTCGCCGCCCGACCCAGGAGCACGGTACCGGTGTCCATACCTCCGCCCCCCGGCCCCCACCAGCCGCAAGGGCCTTATCAGCCACCCCAGCAGCCGTACCCGCAGGGGCCGTACGGGCCGCCGGCGTACCCGCAGGGCACGCAGGGACCGCCCGGCATGCAGGGACCGCCGGGACCGCAGAACCCGTACGGGGCGCCGGGGTACCAGCCGTGGGCGCAGGGCTACAGCCCCTACAACCGGCCCGCGCCCGTCAACGGCCTCGCCATCGCCTCCCTGGTGCTCGGCCTGCTGTGCTGTCTGCCGGGCGTGGGGCTGGTGCTCGGGCTGATCGCGCTGCCGCAGATCCGCCGGCGCGGTGAGCGCGGCACGGCGCTCGCGGTCACCGGTTCGGTGCTGTCGGGGCTCGGGCTCGCCCTGTGGGTCCTGATCCTCGCCACCGGCGGCGCGCACGACTTCTGGGAGGGCTTCAAGGAGGGCGCGCGCGACCGCTCGAGCCTCTCGCTCGTCAAGGGCGACTGCTTCGACGCGCCCGACGGGAAGCTCAGCGGCGAGACGTACGACGTCGACACGGTGCCCTGCTCCCGCGCGCACGACGGCGAGGTCTTCGCCTCCTTCCGGCTGCGCGAGGGCAGTTACCCCGGCGAGGACTCGGTGTCCGGCACCGCCGACGAGCGCTGCTACGGCCTCCAGGACACCTACGCCATGGACGGCTGGGCCGTACCGGACGACGTCGACGTGTACTACCTGACGCCCACCGAGGAGAGTTGGTCCGCCGGGGACCGGGAGGTCACCTGCGTGTTCGGCAGCGTGACCGAGGGCGGGAACCTCACCGGGTCGCTGCGCAACGACGAGACGGTCCTCGACAGCTACCAGGTCACGTATCTGAAGGCCGCTCATGTCCTGAACGCGGCGATGTACACCGCGCCGGACAGCGAGTACGTCGAGGACGACCTGCCGGGGCACAAGGCCTGGGCCGGGCGGGTGGCGAAGGCCCTGTCCGAGCAGGCGCGGATCCTGCGCGGGCGCACCTGGCCGGCCGGGGCGAAGAAGCTGGTCGCGGCCCTGGCCGCCGACCTGGACAAGGCGCGCGCGCAGTGGGCGAAGGCTGCGGAGGCCAAGGACGCCGACGGCTTCTACCGGCCCTACGACGCCGGCCTCCGGCTGCTCGCCCCGGAGAAGTCGGTGCCCGCGCGCAAGGCCCTCGGGCTGGAGACCACGCCGCCCAGCGACGACAGCGGGGACGCAGGCGACGACCGTGGCACGGGCAGCGGCGGCATGGAGGTGTGAGCGCGGGCCCGGCGGGGAGCTTCAAGGGAGGAAAGTGCCTGGGGTAAAGGCCTCCCCCGCACATGTCATCACATCGAGTGATTCTCTGGCCTTTGCTTGCACGGCGCAACCCACGGTTGCCACGCTGTTGCTGTCTGTACAACCTGATGGGAGTGGCCAGTGACTTTCGGTGAGCAGCCGGCGTACTTGCGTGTCGCGGGTGATCTCCGCAAGAAGATCGTCGACGGTTCACTGCCACCTCACACCCGGCTCCCCTCCCAGGCCCGCATCCGCGAGGAGTACGGCGTCTCGGACACGGTCGCGCTGGAGGCCCGCAAGGTACTCATGGCCGAGGGGCTCGTCGAGGGCCGCTCCGGATCGGGGACGTACGTGCGCGAGCGGCCCGTGCCCCGGCGGGTGGCCCGCTCCGGGTTCCGGCCGTCCGGGGGCGCCACGCCCTTCCGGCAGGAGCAGGCCGACGCCTCGATGCGCGGCACCTGGGAGTCCAGCAGCGAGCAGGCCGAGGCGGGGACGGCCATCGCCGAGCGGCTCGCCATCCGGCCGGGCGACCGGGTCATGCGGACGCGGTACCTGTTCCGGGACTCCGGGGAGCCGATGATGCTCTCCACCTCCTGGGAGCCCCTCGCCCTCACCGGGCGCACCCCCGTGATGCTGCCCGAGGAGGGGCCGCTCGGCGGCATGGGAGTGGCCGAGCGCATGCGGGCGATCGACGTCGTCGTCGACAACGTCACCGAGGAGGTGGGCGCCCGCCCCGGCCTCGCCGAGGAACTGCAGGCCCTGGGCGGCGTCCCCGGCCATGTCGTCCTCGTCATCCAGCGCACCTACTTCGCCTCCGGCCGCCCGGTGGAGACCGCCGACGTGGTGATCCCGGCCGACCGGTACCGGGTGGCGTATCACCTGCCCGTGAAGTGAGCGGTCGCCGCTGCGCGGCCGGCAGGCACGGGGCGTGGAGGTGGTTCGAAGCCCCGGACGCCGTGCGCCGCGTGAAGTAGCGCACACTCCGGCACGCCCTCGTCGCGGCACGCCTGCGCGCACCTGGCCGTCCGGCGCCGGTAAGGCCGTAGCGATCCGGCCGTTTTCCCAGGTGACCCACGGCGCGCCCGGCACCGCCCCGATGCACGGCAGCGGCGCGCGGGACGGCGCGTTCGCTGTCGTGCGCCCCCTGTGTTCTGGCTGGTTGCGTATCTCTTTGTGAAAAGGCGTATTCGCTCCGTGAAGGTTGGGCGTACGCTCGGGCATATGCGGATTGCGGTTTCCCTGGGCGCGGCACGGCGGGGGTGGGGCGGTGCGAGAAGGAACGGTGGGGGCGATGAGTGAGGGCACGGTCTCGCTGCCCTGGATCGTCATACGGCAGGACGACAACGGCAATCGCTACCGCGTGGGACGGTACGCGACCCGTGCCGAGGCCCAGAAGATCGCCGACAGCCTCGACGACCGCGGCCACAAACAGCTCTACTGGGTCGAGCGCATCGGCCAGAACGGGGACGGGACCCACAACTGACCCGCCGCGCACTCCCGTAGGCTCCGCCCCATGAGCGAACGGATCGTGGTGGTGGGAGCCGCCCTGCTCGACGCCGGCCGCCTCCTCGCCGCGCGCCGCAGCGCACCCCCGGAACTCGCCGGGCGCTGGGAGTTGCCCGGCGGCAAGGTCGAGCCCGGTGAGCGGCCCGAGGACGCCCTGGTGCGCGAACTGCACGAGGAACTCGGCGTCGACACCGAGGCGGTCGCGCGTGTCCCGGGGGAGTGGCCGCTGAGATCGCCGTACGTGCTGCACGTGTGGACCGCCCGGCTGCGCCCCGGCTCCCGCCCGCCCCGTCCCCTCGAGGACCACGACGAACTGCGCTGGCTCACCCCCGACCGGCTCTGGGAGGTGCCCTGGCTCGACCAGGACGTCCCGGCGGTCCGGGAGATCGAGGCACTGACCCTCTTCAAGGCGCCCGGCACTTCCGCTTGATGCGCGCGGCGGCTCGTACGCCGTTTGTGACATCGCGCGCTCCCCCGCGCGGTATGTGCCCCAGATACCGGGTATGTCCCCAGTACACCCATGAATCCGCACATGGGCGGGCTCGCTGGCCTGGGAAGTGATCGGCGTGATCGACACCGACGGCGACTGCGCCGAGTGGTCGTTTCCCGCGGAGCCGGGCGTCGTGCGCACCGCCCGTGCCGCGGTCCGGGGCCAGTTGCACGGCTGGGGCCTCGACTGCCTCGCCGACCTCGCCGCCCTGCTGGTCAGCGAGCTGGTCACCAACTCCCTGCGGCACGCCACCGGCCCGATCGGCGTACGGCTGGTACGCCCGGCCCGGCTCGGCGGCGCGCTGCTGGTCGAGGTCTCCGACCCGCTCCCCGACCTGCCCCGCGAGCGCAGGGCCCACCCCGAGGACGAGAACGGACGCGGGCTCCAACTGGTCGCCGACTCGTCCAGCCGCTGGGGCACCCGGCCCGCCGAAGCCGGAAAGACCGTCTGGTTCGAACTGGCGCTGCCCGGGTGAACCAGGTGTACGGCGCGCGGCGCGGCGTCCACTGCGCCACCGAGGGCGGGGACAGGGGGGAGGGCGCGTGATTCGAGGGCGTGTTCCCTGGTTAGAAGACTGGCAGTGGTGTCGCGGCCCGGTCCGAAAAGCGCCTGGACCGAGCTGTGATCGTGAACACCGTGTCGTGCGGCGCCGTAGTGCTGGATACTGCGGGCAGCCGCTTTTCGGTGACCGGTGCCGGGCGCGGTGAGCTGGAGGGGACGGTTCGCGTGAGCGAGATACCAGCGAGGGCCACGGAGTCCGAGGACCCGTCGGACGGCGCGAGGGGCCAGGGCGTACAGGCCGCACCCGTTGACGCCATGTGGCAGAGCAGTCCGCCCGGCTCCATCTACGACTACATCAAGGTCGCCTCCTTCTCCATCAGTCCCGGCGGGCTGGTCGACCAGTGGAGCCTGCGCGCCGAGCAGCTCTTCGGCATTCCGGCCGAACGGGCCGTCGGAATGGACCCGATCGAGGCCTTCATCGACCCCGATCTGCGTGAGCGCAGCCAGCGCAAGATGGCCGAGATCCTCGACGGGCGGGAGTGGACCGGTGTGGTCCCCTTCCGGATGCCGGACGGGCCCGACGGCCGGCGCGGCGAGGAGGGGCTCGCCGAGGTCTACGTCATGCCCACCCGCACCGCGGAGGGCGACAAGGCCGCCGTCTGCATCGTCGTGGACGTCCGCACCCTGCGCAGCATCGAGACCGACCTCGCCGCCTCGCAGTCGATATTCGGCCAATCCCCTTTTGGATTCCTGCTGATCGACCCGGATCTGAGGGTCCGTCGGGCCAACATGCGGTTCGCCTCCATCTTCGGCGGAACTCCGGACGACCACCGTGGCAAGGGGGTTCACGACTATCTGCCGCGCGGCGAGGCGGAGCGGGTTTCGGCCACCCTGCGCCGGGTGCTGCAGACCGGTGACTCCATCACCGACATGCATGTCACCGGCTTCGTCCCGGGGTCCGACGAGCGCCGGCACTGGTCCGTCAACCTCTACCGCGTGCACAGCGGCAGCGGCCGGCCCATCGGCATCGCCTGGCTCGGCATCGACATCACCTCCCGCCGCGCCGCCGCCCGCGAGGCCGCCGCCGCCCGGCGCAACCTCGCCCTGCTCAACGAGGCCGGGGCCCGTATAGGGAACTCCCTGGACCTGGAGACCACGGCCCGCGAACTCCTCGACGTCGTGGTCCCCGGCTTCTGCGACCTCGCCACCGTCGATCTCTACCAGGGCCTGCTCACCGGCGACGAGACCCCGCCCGGCCTCGTCGACGGCAGCGCCGAACTGCGCCGCGTCGCCTTCGCCAGTGCCGTCTCCGACGCGCCGTTCAGCGGCTCCGGCGAGCCCGTCGCGGTCGGCGCCGTGCACCACTTTCCGTTCAACTCGCCCTGCGCGGACGCCCTGCGCACCGCACGGCCGCGGAGCGTGCCCGCCGAGGAGGGCGGGCTCGTGCAGTCCACGCTGGCCGTGCCGATGGTCGCCCACGACACCGTCGTCGGCCTCGTGCAGTTCGCCCGGACCAAGGGCAGCGAGCCGTTCGGCGACCGCGACCGGGACCTCGCGGTGGAACTCGCCGCCCGCGCCGCCGTCTGCATCGACAACGCGCGCCTGTACCGCCGGGAGCACGAACGCGCGCTGATACTGCAGCGCTCCCTGCTCCCGCCCGGCGACCCCGAGGCCTCCGGCCTGGACATCGCCTGCCGCTACCTGCCCGGCAACGCCGCCACCGAGGTCGGCGGCGACTGGTTCGACGTGATCGAACTCCCCGGCCACCGCACGGCGCTGGTGGTCGGCGACGTCATGGGGCGCGGCCTGCGAGCGGCCGTCGCGATGGGCGAACTCCGCACGGCCGTACGGACGCTCGCGCTGCTGGACCTCGAACCGGCCGAGGTGCTCTCCGCGCTGGACGAGATCGCCCGCGGGCTCGGCACCCCCGGAGGGGTCCAGCAGGCCACGCGCACGGCACGCCAGCCGCGCGACGCCGACCTCTCCGAGGTGTACCTCGCGACCTGCGTGTACGCCGTCTACGACTCCGTCACCCGGCGCTGCACGTTCGCCAACGCCGGCCATCTGCCCCCGGTGCTGGTGGAGCCCGGCGAGGCGGCGCTGATGCTCGACGTGCCGCCGGGGATGCCGCTGGGCGTCGGCGGCGAGCCCTTCGAGGAGGTGGAGGTCGAACTCCCCGAGGGTGCGCTGCTCGCCCTCTACACGGACGGCCTGGTCGAGTCCCGCGACCATCCGCTGGACGAGGGCCTGCAGGCGTTCGTGGGCGCGCTGACCGACCCGAGCAGTCCGCTGGAGGACGTCTGCGACCACGTCCTCAACACCCTCGACACCCATCACGGCGAGGACGACATCGCGCTGCTGATGGCGCGCGTGCAGGGGTTGCCCGCCGAGTCGGTCGGCGACTGGACGCTGCCGCGCGAGCCGCGGAGTGTGGGGCGGGCCCGGGAGTACGCGCGTGCGCAGCTCGTCACCTGGGACCTGGAGCCGTTGGTCGACACCACCGAGCTGCTGGTCAGTGAGCTGGTGACGAACGCGTTGCGGTACGGCGAGGGCGACATCAGGCTACGGCTGCTGCTGGACCGGACGCTGGTGTGCGAGGTGTGGGACTCCGGGCTGGTGCAGCCGCGGCGGCGGCGGGCGCGGGACACGGACGAGGGGGGACGGGGGCTGCAGTTGGTCGGGCTGCTCAGTGCGGCCTGGGGGTCCCGGCGGACGCCTCGCGGCAAGACGGTGTGGTTCGAGTTGCCCTTGCCGGGTGGGGAGAACGGGTTGACCGATCCGGCGGAGGCACTGCTGAGCCTCTTCTGAGCGCGGGTGACCGGGTGACTTCGCGGGCGGCCGAGGCCCACAGGTGGAGGCCGCGACAGAGGCCCCTGCAGACGGCGGCTGCCCGGGTGACTCGGCTGGGTGACGGGTGCAGGCGACTCGGTCGGGCGGAGGGAGCCGGGTCCGGGCGCTCGGGCAGGCGGTGGCTGCCGATGCCGGGGGAGTGGCTGCCACCCGTGTGACGGGTCTACGGCAGGCGGCGGCGGGCCCGTGTCTGCGGGCCGCCGAAACTCACCGGCGGGCCTCCGTCCGGTTCCTCCGCGAGGAGGATGCCGCCGAGGACGGCGCCGGACAGGCCGGCGGCGTGGGCGTCGCTCTCCGCGAAGGGGTTGCCGTGCGCGCGGACGTCCCGCTCGGCCAGGTCCCGGGCCTCCCGGGCGGGCAGCTCCACCTCGGCACCCCGCGCACCCCCCGCCCCCAGGGCCCGTACCGCCTGTGCCAGCCGCGCACGCGCCTCCGCACCCACCGCCGCCCGGTGGACGGCGACGAAGTCCTCGGCCGCCGTGACGGTACTGCGCGCCACCAGCAGGGCGGCGGTGTCCGTCACCCCCGACCGCCCGACCTCCAGGCGCTCCACGGCCCGGGCGATGCGCCGCAGCGCGTCCAGCGGGTCGTACGGCCCCCCGGTCAGCTCCGCGCGTACGGCTGACAGGACGCCGTCGGCGTGGGCGAGGCGGGCGTGCAGTTCACCGCCGGCCAGCCGGCTGTGCCCGCCCTCCTTGCGTGCCTCGGCGATCTCCGCCTCCCCGCCGGTCAGCGCGGCCGGCACCAGAGCGGCTGCCTCCCGCACCTGTGCCACGAGCCGTTCCACCCCGCCCACCAGGACGCCGGCCTGGGCGACACCGCCCTCGGCGGCGCGCAGATGCCGGGCGGCGCGTGTCCCGTCACCGGAATCGGCCGCCTGCCGGGCCTCGTTGAGCTGGACGGTGGCGAACACCAGGCGGTCCTTGGCCTGTTCGACGTACCCGGTGACCGGCGCACCGGCCGAGGGCGCGTACCGCTCGTGGAGCAGCGCGGCCGTGGCCTGGGCCGCAGCCGTCCGCGCGGTCAGCTCCCGGAACCGGGTCTCGGCGACGCCCAGGGCCTCACCCACCCCTTGTTCCAGCCCCCGCAGCCGGTCCAGCTCCTCCGCCTGCGCGTCCAGCAGCCGCCCGGCCTCCGCGCACCGCCCGACCACGCCCACCAGCGCCTGCCGCCGGGTCCCCTCGTCCCCGGGGACCCCCTCCTCGTACCGCCGCCAGATCGCGAACGCGGCCGCGAGCTCGGTTTCCGCGGACCGCAGGGCGTGCACGAACGGTTCGACCGCTTCGTCGGGGAACAGGGCCCGCACGAAGGCGAGTTCCTCGCTGCTGCCGCGCACACAGTCGTCGGCGAGCACCAGCGCGGCTCGGGCCTGCCGCTCCGACTCGTACGAGGTCGGTACGGGCGGCGCCGCCGACACCACGCCCGGTGTCGTGCGGGTCCGGGCCCGCCGGGTGCGGCGCAGGTAGCTGTAACCGGCCAGCACGCCGGCCGCGCCGACGGCCACGAGGGGCAGCAGGAGATCGGCACCGGAGGTCTCGTCCTGGGGTGACGCGACGGCACCGGCGACCGGCTCGCTCCGGGCGGCGGGAACCGGATCACCACCACCGACCGTCATCACCGGCAACACCAGCCACCCTGCCCCGGCCAGTGCACCCACCACGGCATGCACCGCCCGCACCCGTATGTGCGCGGTGGCACGCCGGGGGCGGCCCCGGACCCGGAAGGACGTCACATTTCGGAGCGTATGGGCAGGTAGACGCCTTCGCGAGCGGGACGGATACAGGTGGGGGAAGAGAAGGACAGGGGGCAGAAATGCACAACCGACCCGAGGAACCACCCACACCCACCCACCCCGAACAGGCCCCACCCCCCACCCCGCCCGACACCGAGCGCACCCCACCGCCCCCACCCGCACTCGCCGACGGCGGGTCCGCCCCACCAGGGCCACTCGCACCCGGCGGTGAGAGCCGCACGGGTGGTGCGGATGGGGAGGGCCGGGGAGCCGACGGCGAAGCCGAGGCGAAACGGCGACGCCCCCGACGCCCCCGCCCCCGCACCCTCGTGCTCACCGCCGTCCTCCTCCTGCTCCTCCCCCTCCTCACCGCCGAAACCGCCCTCCGCCTCAACTACACCGGCACCCCCCTCCCCGGCACCCAGACCCGCCACAAGGACGCCCTCTGGCTCGGCCACGCCTGGCTGGACGGTCGTAAGACCGACCGGGACGTCGAAGCCCTCGCCCAGCGCCTGAAGGCAACCGGCATCCGCGACCTGTACGTCCACGCCGGCCCCCTGGAGCACGACGGGACCCTCCCCAAGTCGGCGTATCCAAGAGCGACCTGGCTGATATCGGCCCTGCACAGGGCCGCGCCGCGCCTCCGCGTCCAGGCCTGGCTCGGCGACAGACTGGCCACGGAGAGCCCCGACGGCCTGCGTCTGGACCGCACCGCCACCCGCGCCGCGATCCTCGCCTCCACCCGCCGGATCCTCGCCGCCGGCTTCCAGGGCGCCCACTTCGACCTGGAGCCCCTGCACTCCGGCGACCGGGACTACCTCGCCCTCCTCGACGACCTCCGCGCCCTCACCCACGCCCGCCACGCACTGCTCTCCGTCGCGGCCCACCAGATCGACCCGCTGCCGGCCTTCCACTCCTTCTGGGGCGCGACCACCGGGCATCCCAAGTGGTGGTCGCAGGCGTACTTCGGGCAGGTGGCCCGCCGAGTCGACCAGATCGCCGTGATGTCGTACGACACCATGCAGCCGCTGCAGAGCCTGTACGGCGGCTACGTCGCCCAGCAGACCAGCCTCGCGCTGGAGGTCACGCCGAAGAGCACGGACCTCCTCATGGGCCTGCCCTTCTACCACGAGAACCGGTTCGGCCACTGGGCGCACGCCGAGACCGTCCCGGCCGCCGTGCGCGGGGTGCGGCTCGGCCTGTCCCGTACCGACGCCGACCGCGCCCGCTTCGGCGTGGCCCTGTACGTGGACTTCGCGGCGACGGAGGACGACTGGAGCGCGTACCGGAAGGATTGGGCAAATCATTGACGTCACGGCCGCCGACAGCTGGGATGCTGATCGTCATGCACATGAGCCTGGTGGTCATCGGCGTCCTGGTCGTGACGTTGATGGCGGGGTTGGGGATCGCGGCCATCACGACGGGCTGGGTGCTGCCGATCCGCCGGAACCGGATCCTGCGTCCGAAGCTGCTGGGTTACGGTCAGCTCTTCGGCGCGGTCGGGGCATCCCTCTGGATGTTCCTCGGGGTGTTCCCCGCCAGGCTCGACGTGCTCCCGATTCTCGGCTGGTTCATGTTCATGGGGAGCCTGGGGATCAGCAAGCTCGCCGAGCGCCCCGGCCGCACCCCCACACTGCCCCCTACGGACTCCGCCTCCTGATCTTCGACCCCAGCCACACCAGCGGGTCGTACTTGCGGTCGACGGCGCGCTCCTTCAGGGGGATCAGCGCGTTGTCGGTGATCTTGATGCCCTCGGGGCAGACCTCCGTACAGCACTTGGTGATGTTGCAGTAGCCGAGCCCGTGCTCGTCCTGGGCCGTGGTCTTGCGGTCCAGGCCGGTCTCGGCGGCCGCGTCCAGCGGGTGCATGTCCAGCTCGGCCACCCGCATCAGGAAGCGCGGACCCGCGAAAGCCCGCTTGTTCTCCTCGTGGTCACGGACCACATGGCAGGTGTCCTGGCACAGGAAGCACTCGATGCACTTGCGGAACTCCTGCGGCCGGTCCACGTCCTCCTGCATCATCCGGTACTCGCCCGGGGCGAGCCCGGCCGGCGGCACGAACGCGGGAACCTCCCTGGCCTTCTGGTAGTTGAAGCCGACGTCCGTCACCAGATCGCGGATCACCGGGAAGGCGCGCAGCGGCGTCACGGTGATCATCTCCTCGCGGTCGAACACCGACATCCGCGTCATGCACATCAGCCGGGGCCGCCCGTTGATCTCCGCCGAGCACGAACCGCACTTGCCCGCCTTGCAGTTCCAGCGCACGGCCAGGTCCGGGGCCTGGGTGGCCTGGAGGCGGTGGATGATGTCGAGGACGACCTCGCCTTCGTTGACCTCGATCGTGAAGTCCTGCAGGCCGCCGCCCTCCGCGTCGCCCCGCCACACCTTGAAGCGGGCCTCGTAGCTGCTCATTCGTACAGCTCCTCTTCGGCGAGGTACTTGACCAGCTCCTCCTTCTCGAAGAGGGCGAGCAGGTCCGGGCGGATGGGGTCGGTGGTCTCGCGGGCGAGGCGGATCTGGCCGCGGGCCGGGTCGGTGGCCGCCAGGCCCCCGGTGGGGTCCGCCAGCGTGCACAGCAGGTTCACGTTGCGCCACCTGCGGTCCATCGTGGGATGGTCCTCGCGGGTGTGGCCGCCGCGCGACTCGGTGCGTTCGAGCGCGGCCCGGGCCACGCACTCACTGACCAGCAGCATGTTCCTGAGGTCCAGGGCGAGGTGCCAGCCCGGGTTGAACTGGCGGTGGCCCTCGACGCCGGCCCGGCGGGCGCGTACCCGCAGCTCGGCGAGCTTGTGCAGGGCCTGCTCCATCTCGCCCTCGCGGCGGATGATGCCGACCAGGTCGTTCATGGTCTGCTGGAGTTCCTGGTGCAGGCTGTAGGGGTTCTCCGGCGGTCCGGCCTCGCCCTCCGCCTCCACCGAGAACGGCCGCAGGGCCTCCGCGGCGGCCGCGTTGACCTGGGTGTCGTCCACCGGCGGGCGCTCGTGCGCCAGCCCTTGGGCGTACTCCGCCGCGTGCCAGCCCGCCCGGCGTCCGAACACCAGCAGGTCGGAGAGGGAGTTGCCGCCGAGGCGGTTGGAGCCGTGCATGCCGCCGGCCACCTCACCGGCGGCGTACAGCCCGGGCACCCCGCGCGCCGCCGCGGTGTCGGACTCGACCGCGATGCCGCCCATCACGTAGTGGCAGGTCGGCCCGACCTCCATCGCCTCGGCCGTGATGTCGACGTCGGCCAGCTCCTTGAACTGGTGGTACATCGACGGCAGCCGGCGCCGGATGACCTCCGCCGGCATGCGGGTCGACACGTCCAGGAAGACACCGCCGTGCGGGGAGCCGCGGCCGGCCTTCACCTCGGAGTTGATCGCCCGGGCCACCTCGTCGCGGGGGAGCAGTTCGGGCGGGCGCCGGTTGTGGTCCGGGTCGTCGTACCACCGGTCGGCCTCCTCCTCCGACTCGGCGTACTTCTCCTTGAAGACGTCCGGGATGTAGTCGAACATGAACCGCTTGCCCTCGGAGTTGCGCAGCACCCCGCCGTCGCCGCGCACGGACTCGGTGACGAGGATGCCCTTCACCGACGGCGGCCAGACCATGCCCGTCGGGTGGAACTGCACGAACTCCATGTTCACCAGGGGCGCGCCCGCGAGCAGGGCCAGCGCGTGACCGTCGCCGGTGTACTCCCAGGAGTTGGAGGTGACCTTGAAGGACTTGCCGATGCCGCCGGTGGCGAGGACCACCGCCGGTGCCTCCAGGACGAAGAAGCGGCCGGCTTCGCGCACGTAGGCGAAGACCCCGCAGACGCGTTCGCCCGCGGCGGAGCCGCTGTCGGACCCTGTCTTGAGGACGCGGGTGACCGTGCACTCCTGGAAGACCTTCAGCCGGGACTCGTAGTCCCCGGTCTCCTCGAAGTCCTCCTGCTGCAGCGCGACGATCTTCTGCTGCAGGGTGCGGATCAGCTCCAGGCCGGTGCGGTCACCGACGTGGGCGAGGCGCGGGTACTCGTGGCCGCCGAAGTTGCGCTGCGAGATCCGGCCGTCCTTCGTACGGTCGAACAGCGCGCCCCAGGTCTCCAGTTCCCACACCCGGTCCGGAGCCTCCTGGGCGTGCAGCTCGGCCATCCGCCACTGGTTGAGGAACTTGCCGCCGCGCATGGTGTCGCGGAAGTGCACCTGCCAGGTGTCGTGCTCGTTGGCGTTGGCCATGGCGGCCGCGATGCCGCCCTCGGCCATCACGGTGTGCGCCTTGCCGAACAGCGACTTGCAGATCACCGCCGTACGGGCGCCCCGCTCGCGCGCCTCGATCGCGGCCCGCAGCCCGGCGCCCCCGGCACCGACCACGACGACGTCCCACTCCTGCCGGTCGACCACGGACATCAGTTGGGTTCCTCACTGGGATCTCTAGAAGAAGCGCGGATCGTCGAAGACGCCGGACGCCACCAGGTAGACGTAGAAGTCGGCGAGCGCCACGCTCAGCAGCGACGCCCAGGCGAGCTGCATGTGCCGGGCGTTGAGCCTGCCGACGAACTGCCACGCCTTGTAGCGCACGGGGTGCTTGGAGAAGTGCTTGAGCTTGCCGCCGACGATGTGCCGGCAGGAGTGGCAGGAGATCGTGTACGCCCAGATCAGCACGATGTTGACCAGGAAGACGAGGGTGCCGAGGCCCATGTGGCCCCAGCGGTAGTGCTGGTCGCGGAAGGACAGCACGGTGTCGTAGGTCAGCACGCCGGCGACCAGGATCGCGGCGTAGAAGAAGTACCGGTGGACGTTCTGCAGGATGAGCGGGAAGCGGGTCTCGCCGGTGTAGCGGCGGTGCGGCTCGGCGACGGCGCAGGCGGGCGGCGACGCCCAGAAGCTGCGGTAGTACGCCTTGCGGTAGTAGTAGCAGGTCAGCCGGAAGCCGAGCGGGAAGATCAGGATGATGATCGCGGGGGAGATGCCCCACCAGCCGCCGAAGAGGTCGGCGTTCGGGCCGGCGTGCATGGTGCGGCAGTTCTCCGCCAGGCACGGCGAGTAGAACGGGGAGACGTAGGGCGCCGCGTAGTAGTACGCGTCGGCGAACGCCCGCCAGGTCGAGTAGACGACGAAGGCGAACAGACCGGCCGCGGTGACGGCGGGCGCCAGCCACCAGCGGTCGGTCCGCAGATGCGGTGCGGCGATCGCGGCGCGCGTACGGGTGTGTACGCCGCCGCTGTTTCGTTGTGGCTCCGTACCAGTGGCCAAGGCAGGACTCCGGTCGGTTCGGGGGGTCGGTGGCGGGCCGGTCGCGCTCAGGGCGCGTGCCGGTCGCGGGCGCCCAGTCCCTCGTCGTCCGAGTCCGTCCACAGGCTGATGTCGTACGGGGTGTCGGAGATGGTGACGAGTTCGGGGCGGGCGGCGGCGGCCGGACTGCTGGCCGCTTCCCGCAGCAGCGCGAGGCTCTCGCGCAGATGGTCGGCGTCCATCCGGACCCGGCGCATCTCCAGGCCACCGCTGCCGAGCTGCTTCTCCAGGCGTCCCAGCGACCGGTAGAGGTCGTCGAGACAGCGCTGGACCGATGTCAGGTCGTCGTGCACGGACATGACTTGCCCTCACTTCCACGGGTCCCGCGGGCCCTGGACGGCGATGTCAGGCGCCTTGGAGTGTTGCGCCTCACACCTGGTGCTGTGAAGAGATGTGCACCGATTGGCTGAGGCGTGCGGATGCACATTCGGGTGTGTTGCGCCACACGGGTGGCCTTACGCTCCGTCGCCGTCGTGTCGCCCGCTGTTGCTGGATCCTTTCCTCTTCAGTGGGGTGCATAGATCTGATCAGCTCCATATACCGCCAAAAGTGATCAGCTACACATTTCGAACAAAGTGAGCGTAACGCCCGCGGCATTCCGGAGGTAGCAGAGATGTCCTACGACGGCGTCGGCCTGCGCGCGGTCCTGCGCTCGGCCGCCTTCCTCACGGCGGGCGCTCTCACGGTGCCCCTGCTCGCCGGGTGCGGCTCCGACGAGAAGCCGAGCAAGCCTCTGGCCGGGCAGGACATCGCCGCCGTGAGCCGGGACAAGGTCGCCTCGGGCGGCACCCTGAAGTGGGCCGTGGACGCCGTACCGGAGACCCTGAACACCTTCCAGGCCGACGCCGACGCGGGTACCACCCGGGTCGCCCAGGCCGTGCTGCCGTCGATGTTCCGCCTCGACGCCGCCGGCCGGCCGGTCGCCAACCCGGCCTATCTGGAATCGGCCAAGGTCATCGAGACCGAGCCGCGCCAGGTCGTGCTGTACAAGCTGAACCAGCAGGCCGTCTGGAGCGACGGCCGGGAGATCGGCGCCGCCGACTTCGTCGCCCAGTGGCGCGCCCTGTCCGGCAGGGACAGCGCCTACTGGACCGCCCGCAACGCCGGCTACGACCGCATCGCCAAGATCGAGCGCGGCGCCAACGACCTCCAGGTCCGGGTCACCTTCTCCCGCCCCTACGCCGACTGGCGGTCGCTGTTCTCCCCGCTGTACCCGAAGGACGTCATGGGCACCCCGGACGCCTTCAACGACGGCGCCCGCCGCAAGCTGCAGGTCACCGCCGGCCCCTTCAAGGTGGACAAGGTCGACACCGCCAAGAAGGACATCGTCCTCACCCGCAACCCCCGCTGGTGGGGCAGCCCCGCCAAGCTCGACCAGATCGTGCTGCACGCCGTCGACCGCGACAAGCGGGTCGCGGCGCTCGCCGACGGCACGGTGGACCTCGCCGACATCGACGCCTCCGACGCCGAGCGGATCGGCCTCGCCAGCCGCCAGAAGGGCATGGGCAGCCCGCTCACGGGCGGCGGCAGAACCTCCGCCAGGAAGCTGCGCACCTGGGCGCTCGCGCACGGCTTCGACGCCGACCAGGTGAAGGCCGGCCGGAAGAAGCTGGGCAGGGCCATCGGCCGGTACCTCGAGCAGCAGCAGGAACTGCGCGCCTTCGAGGTTCGCAAGTCGCTGGAGCCCGCTTACACCCAGCTCGCCCTCAACGGCGCCCAGGGCCCCCTCGCCGACGAACGGGTCCGCCGGGCCCTGGCCCGCGCCCTCGACCGCGCGGAGCTGGCCAAGCTCGTGCTGACCCCGCTGGGCCTGCCCGCCGTGCCGGTCGGCAGCCACCTCGCCCTGTCCGGCCAGGCCGCCTACGCCGACGGGAGCGACGCGCTCGGCGGCCAGGACACCGCGGAGGCCGAGGCGCTGCTCGCCGACGCCGGCTGGGTGCGGGGCGGGCCGGTGAAGGAGAAGAAGGGGGAGAAGGCGGCCGGACCGCAGCAGGAGAAGGGCGAGAAGGGCGAGAAGAAGTCCGACGGCGGCAAGGACGGCGAGTACATCGTCGGCGAGGACGACAAGGGTCCGCGCCAGGACAGGGACGCCTCGGACGACGACCGCGACAGGGGCGACCGCGGCGAGGGGCACCTCGCGCCGGGCGACGGCAAGCAGTACTCCGGCAAGGAGCCCGGGCACGGCGGCGCGCCGGGCGCGTACGCCCCGCAGGGCACCGCGGCCCCGGCCGGTGTCGTCAGCAGGCCGCTCGCCAAGGACGGCACGGCGCTCACCCTCCGCTTCGTCCTGCCCTCGGGACCCGGCTCGGACACGCTGAACACCGTCGCCCAGCGGATCTCCCTCATGCTGGAGAAGGTCGGCATCGGCACGATCGTCACCAAGGTCTCCGACGAGAGCTATTTCAAGGACCACATCGCCGCCGGGGACTACGACCTCGCCCTGTACTCCTGGCCCTCCTCCGCCTTCCCCGCGACCGACGCCCGGCCGATCTACGCCAAGCCGGTGCCCGCCGCCGACGGCTCGGTGAACGTCGAGCAGAACTTCACCCGGGTCGGCACCGACCAGGTGGACCAGCTCTTCGACCAGGCCGCGGCCACACTGGACGAGGACGAGGAGCGCTCCCTGATCCGCAAGGCCGACTCGCGCATCTGGGCCGCGGCGGGCTCCATCCCCCTCTACCAGCGGCCTCAGCTGGTCGGCGTGCGCAAGAACCTGGTCAACGCAGGCGCCTTCGGGTTCCAGACGCCCATCTACGAGGACATGGGATTCCTGAAGAAGGGAGCGAAGATCCCGGCACCGGCTCCGGAGGCCAAGTGACCGCCCGTTCGATCCCGGCGCGCCCCCGGTGCGGCGGCCACGTACCATGGGGTGAGGCCGTGGCGTGTCAAGCCCGGCAGGCCCGCGTCACACGGACGTACGCAGCAGGGCCTTTCTCACACCCCGGGAGTACGCCGCAATATGGCCACGCGCCACGACATCCGCAACGTAGCCATCGTCGCCCACGTCGACCACGGCAAGACGACCATCGTCGACGGCATGCTGAAGCAGGCCGGTGCCTTCGCCGCCCACCAGCTCGACTCGGTCGACGACCGCATGATGGACTCGAACGACCTGGAGCGTGAGAAGGGCATCACGATCCTCGCCAAGAACACGGCGGTGAAGTACCACCCCAAGGACGGCGGGGAGCCCATCACCATCAACATCATCGACACCCCCGGCCACGCCGACTTCGGTGGCGAGGTCGAGCGCGGTCTGTCGATGGTCGACGGCGTCGTCCTGCTGGTGGACGCCTCCGAGGGCCCGCTGCCGCAGACCCGCTTCGTGCTGCGCAAGGCCCTTCAGCAGCGCCTGCCCGTCATCCTGTGCATCAACAAGACGGACCGCCCGGACTCCCGCATCGACGAGGTCGTCAACGAGACCTACGACCTCTTCCTCGACCTGGACGCGGACGAGGAGCAGATCGAGTTCCCGATCGTCTACGCCTGCGGCCGTGACGGCGTCGCCTCGCTGACCAAGCCGGAGGACGGCACCGTCCCGGCCGACTCCACCAGCCTGGAGCCGTTCTTCTCCACGATCCTGGAGCACATCCCGGCCCCGACCTACGACGAGGACGCCCCGCTCCAGGCCCACGTCACCAACCTCGACGCCGACAACTTCCTCGGCCGCATCGCGCTGCTCCGCGTCGAGCAGGGCGAGCTGCGCAAGGGCCAGACGGTCGCGTGGATCAAGCGGGACGGGTCGATCAGCAATGTCCGCATCAGTGAACTGATGATGACCGAGGCGCTGACCCGCAAGCCCGCCGAGAAGGCCGGCCCGGGCGACATCTGCGCCGTGGCCGGTATCCCGGACATCATGATCGGCGAGACCCTCGCGGACCCCGAGAACCCCGTCCCGCTGCCGCTCATCACGGTGGACGAGCCCGCGATCTCCATGACCATCGGCACGAACACCTCGCCGCTGGTCGGCCGGGGCGGCACCGGCAAGGGCGCCGACGCCAAGTCCGCCGTCAAGGACCGCAAGGTCACCGCCCGTCAGGTCAAGGACCGCCTGGACCGCGAGCTGATCGGCAACGTCTCGCTGCGCGTGCTGGAGACCGAGCGCCCGGATGCCTGGGAGGTCCAGGGCCGCGGTGAGCTGGCGCTCGCCATCCTGGTCGAGACCATGCGCCGGGAGGGCTACGAGCTGACCGTCGGCAAGCCCCAGGTCGTCACCAAGGAGGTCGACGGCAAGGTCTACGAGCCGGTCGAGCGCATGACGATCGACGTGCCCGAGGAGCACATGGGCGCCGTCACGCAGCTCATGGGCGTGCGCAAGGGCCGCATGGACAACATGTCCAACCACGGCTCCGGCTGGGTGCGCATGGAGTTCGTCGTCCCCTCGCGAGGCCTGATCGGCTTCCGGACCGAGTTCCTGACCCAGACCCGCGGCACGGGTATCGGCCACTCCATCCACGAGGGCTTCGAGCCCTGGTTCGGCACCCTGCAGACCCGCAACAACGGCTCGCTGGTCGCGGACCGTGCCGGTGCCGTCACCGCCTTCGCGATGACGAACCTTCAGGAGCGCGGCGTGCTCTTCGTGGAGCCGGGCACCGAGGTGTACGAGGGTATGATCGTCGGTGAGAACTCCCGCTCCGACGACATGGACGTCAACATCACCAAGGAGAAGAAGCTCACCAACATGCGCTCCTCCACGGCCGATGTGGCGGAGTCCATCGTTCCGCCGCGCAAGCTGTCGCTGGAGCAGTCCCTGGAGTTCTGCCGCGACGACGAGTGCGTCGAGGTGACCCCGGAGGCGGTTCGCATCCGCAAGGTGAACCTGGACGCCCGCGAGCGCGCCCGCGCCGCGAGCCGCGCCAAGCACGGCTGACGCGCCCCACGAGCCCGTCCGGCCCGGCCCTCCGACGACAGGGGGCCGGGCCTTCGGCGTGCCCTCACAGGGGCCAGCATGGCCGCGCTACGGGTGGGTAGCCATGGGCTGACTGTGTGTTCAGGGCACCGGGGATGGATCGACTGTTCGGATACCGGAGTCGCGCACGCCACGTTTCGGACATGTAAACAGAAAAATATAGCCGCGTGTCCGTTTTGCCGGTTTTCCACTGTGCATGTCAAGCGCGCACAGGTGTCGATCGTTGCAATTTTTGCTCAAAATAATGAACGTAGGGAGATCCCTATGTCTTCCGCCCTTGACGCGCGTTGAACACATTGGCGAAAGTTCCCCCAAACCGCAGAACTCTCCGGTATCTGCGCTGCGCTCAGCTCTCCAACCCCCCGGGGGAAGAACACACATGACCAGTCCAGCCAAGGCTGAAGGCTCCGGGCCGTCGGTTGCCTTGGAGCCCGAACTCGAGCCGAAGACCGAGCCCGTCCAGGTCGAGAAGAAGCTCGAGGGTCGCTCTCCCGGCCAGTTGATGTGGCAGCGCTTCAAGCGTGACCGTACCGGCGTCATCTGCGCCTGGATAGTGATTTTCTACTTCGTCGTCGCGCTGGCCGCGCCACTGCTGACGAAGCTCAGCGGGACGGACCCGTACACCCTGTACGGCCAGGACCCCACCTACCAGGACAAGCCCGTCCTGGACGAATTCGGTCTTCCCCTGGGGTACTTCGGCGGTCTGTCCGGATCGCACTGGTTCGGTGTCGAGCCGCAGTACGGCCGTGACATCTTCGCCATGCTCGTGTACGGCATGCGCACGTCGCTGTACATGGCACTGGGCGTCACGGTCCTGATGATGGGCACGGGCATCATCCTCGGTCTGATCGGCGGCTACTTCGGCGGCAGGACCGACTACTGGATCGGCCGGGTCACCGACTTCTTCCTCGCCTTCCCGCAGCAGCTGTTCTTCATCGCCTTCATGCCCGTGGTGACCGCGTTCTTCGTGGACCCGCGCGAGGAGACGCCCACGTACTTCCGCGCGGTGGCGATGCTGATCGTGCTCTGGGTGCTCGGCTGGATGGGCATGGCCCGCCTGATCCGCTCGACCGTGCTGACCCTGCGCGAGCGGGAGTTCGTGGAGGCCGCCAAAGTCTCCGGGGCCTCGCCCTGGCGGATCGTCCGCAAGGAGATCCTGCCGAACGTGGTGACGCCGATCCTGGTGCAGTTCACATACCAGCTGCCCAGCACCATCCTCACCATCGCCTTCCTCTCGTTCGCCGGCGTCGGCTTCGTCGAACCGACCCCGGACTGGGGAAAGCTGTTCGCGGCCGGTGCCCGGTACACCGAGCAGGACCCGGCGTTCATCTTCTTCCCGGGCATCGCGTTGGTGATCTTCGTCCTCGCCTTCAACCTCCTCGGAGACTCGGTGCGGGACGCCTTCGACCCCAAGTCCGGGCGGTAGATCGTCCACTGGCGGGGGTGACTGCCGCCCCCGAGTCGGCCTACCAGCCGCGTCAGGCAGTACTCATGGATAACAACCGACAGGTAGGTGCATTCGCCTCATGAAGTCGTTCAGCTCGCGCAGAGCGCAGGCCATCGTCGTCGCCATCGCGGCCGGCTCGCTCGCGCTCACCGGGTGCTCCGAGAACAAGGGCGCCAACACCGGGGACAACGCCAAGAAGGACCAGGAGCAGGCCTCGGTCCAGTCGAAGGCGGTCACCTACGCCGACGCGGCCGGCTCCACCGGTCCGGCGAAGGAGATCCCCGGTGCCCAGAGCGGCGGCACCATCACGGTCTACCAGGAGGCGGGCCTCTCGCACCTGGACCCGGGCCAGACCTACGTCTCCGACGCCGGCCAGGTCGCCAACCTGCTCTTCCGTCGCCTGACGCAGTTCCAGGAGGACGACAAGGGCAACGTCTCGGTCGTGGGTGACATGGCGACCGACTCCGGCAAGATGTCGGACGGCGGCAAGACCTGGACGTTCACCCTCAAGGACGGCATCAAGGACGCCAAGGGCAACGTGATCACGTCCGCCGACGTCCGCCACACCGTCGAGCGTCTGTACGCGAAGTTCATCTTCGACGGCCCGACCTACCTGCAGACCTGGCTGAGCGGCGCCCAGTACCGCAAGGCGCTGCCGGGCGGCGGCTTCGACGGCAAGCACCTGCCGAAGTCGGTCCTGGACACCCCGGACGACAAGACGGTCGTCTTCCACTTCGACCAGCCGCGCCCCGACCTGCCGCAGACGCTGGCCATGGCCGGTTACGCCATCGTCCCGACCAAGGACGACACGAAGGAGAAGTACGACAAGGCGCCGGTCGCCACCGGTCCGTACAAGATCGCCTCCTACAAGCTGGGCAAGTCCCTCGTTCTCACCAAGAACAGCAACTGGGACCCGAAGACCGACTCCGTGCGCCACCAGTACGTGGACGGCTTCAACTTCGACTTCGGCGTCACCGAGTCGACCCAGACCAAGCGTCTGATCGCGGACCGGGGCAACGACAAGAACGCCATCCAGCTCACCGGCGGCGTCGAGGCCACGCAGATCCAGGACGTCATCAAGAACCCGTCCGTCAACAAGCGCACGGTCAAGGGCTACCAGCCCTACGTGATGCAGCTGACGTTCAACATGGACCGCGTGAAGAACCTGAAGGTCCGTCAGGCGATCACCTACGCCGTCAACTCCAAGTCGCTCATCGCCGGCGAGGGCGGTGTCTACGGCGGCGACGTGGCGCCGAACTACTTCGCGCCGACGCTGCCGGGCTACGAGGCGAAGTACGACCCGTACGGCCGTCTGAAGACGCCGCAGGGCAACATCGCCAAGGCCAAGGAGCTCCTGAAGGGCGTCCCGGCGTCCGAGAAGAAGCTCGTCTTCGCCTACGGCAACACCGAGAACGGCCAGAAGCGCAAGGTCGCCATCGAGGACGCGCTGACCAAGGTCGGCTTCAACGTGGTCTCCAAGGAGGTCGACTCCGCGAGCTACTACGAGCAGATCGGCAAGCTCGACAACCCGTACGACATGTACGTCACGGGCTGGGGCCAGGACTGGCCGTCCCCGTCCACGGTCGTCACCCCGATCTACGACGGTGACCAGGTCGCCGACGGTGCGCCGAACTACTCGCACGTCAAGGACCCGAAGGTCGACGCCCTGATCAAGAAGGCGCTGAACCAGAAGCCGGAAGACGCCGCGAAGACCTGGAAGGAAGCCGAGCACTACCTGCTCGAGAAGGTCGTGCCGGCCGCTCCGCTGTGGTACACGAAGCAGTTCCAGCTCTCCGGCTCGAACGTCGGTGGCACCCGCTACGGGTCGGTGTCGAGCCTCCTCGACATCAACCACCTGTACCTGAAGAAGTCGTAACTCTCTACGGCTGAAAGCGGGGACGCGCACCAGGCGGAGCGCGTCCCCGCACCTCCGTGAAACCTCCCACTCGTCTGTCGCAGAGAGCAGCCCTCCCGCCATGCTTCAGTTCATCCTCCGGCGCACGGTCGGTGCCCTGGTCACCCTGTTCCTCATCGCCGCCGCGACGTTCTTCCTGTTCGTCGCCGCGCCCTCCGATTACGCCTCCCTGGCCTGCGGCAAGGACTGCTCTCCTCAGCGACTGGAGGACATCCGCCAGGCTCTGGGTCTCAACCTGCCGATCGCCCAGCAGTTCTGGGACTTCATGTCCGGCATCGTCATGGGCCGGGACTTCCCGACCGGCCACTGCAGCGCTCCGTGCCTCGGCCAGTCGTTCTACTCCGGTGACATGGTCTGGAACACGATCATGGACAGCTTCCCGACGACGCTGACGCTCACCGCCGGCGGTGCGGTCGTCTTCCTCGTGGTCGGTGTGGGCGCGGGCATGATCTCCGCCTACAAGCGCGGATCGATGCTCGACAAGGTCGCCACCGGCACCTCGATGGTGCTCAGCTCGTTCCAGATCTACTTCCTCGGCCCGATCGTCCTGTGGATCTTCGTCTACAGCACGGGCTGGATGGACAACCCGCAGTACAACCCCATCACCAAGGACCCGTGGGCCTGGTTCACCGGCATGCTGCTGCCCACGCTGGTGATGGCCTCCATCTTCACCGCGCAGTACACCCGTATGGCGCGCTCCTCGATGATCGAGCAGCTCGCCGAGGAGCACGTGCGCACCGCCCGCGCGAAGGGCATGTCGCGCAAGTACGTCTTCTACCGCTACGCCTGGCGCGGCGCCCTCATCCCGATCATCACCGTCCTGGGCATCGACCTCAGCAGTATGCTCGGCGGTGCCGTCGTCACCGAGCTGACCTTCTCCCTGCAGGGCATCGGCCGTCTGGCCGTGGACGGCGCGGTCCACAAAGACCTCCCCCTGACCATGGGCGTCATGTTGTTCGGTGCCTTCTTCATCCTGATCTTCAACATCTTCACCGACATCGCGTACGCCTGGATCGACCCGCGCGTCCGGCTCTCCTAGGAAGAACCACCACCGTGACCACACTGACCAAGACCGAGGACGCGTCGGCCCCGACCGGCCCGGAGAGCTTCCTCTCGGTGCGCGATCTGAAGGTGCAGTTCTCCACCGAGGACGGCATCGTCAAAGCGGTCGACGGCCTCTCCTTCGACGTCGAGCGCGGCAAGACCCTGGGCATCGTCGGCGAGTCCGGCTCCGGGAAGTCCGTCACCAACCTGACGATCCTGGGCCTGCACAACCCCCGCACCTCCACCATCGACGGCGAGATCGTCCTCGACGGCAAGGAACTCGTCACCGCCAAGGAGAAGGAGCTGGAGCAGCTCCGCGGCAACAAGATGGCGATGATCTTCCAGGACCCGCTGACCGCCCTCTCGCCGTTCTACACGGTGGGCCGCCAGCTGTCCGAGCCGTTCATGAAGCACCGGGGCGCCTCCAAGAAGGAGGCGAAGGACCGCGCGATCCAGATGCTGGAGAAGGTCGGCATCCCGCAGCCCCAGGTCCGCTTCGACGACTACCCGCACCAGTTCTCCGGCGGTATGCGCCAGCGCGCGATGATCGCCATGGCGCTGATGTGCGACCCCGACCTGCTGATCGCCGACGAGCCGACCACCGCGCTCGACGTGACCGTGCAGGCGCAGATCCTGGACCTGCTCAAGGACCTGCAGCAGGAGTTCGGCTCCGCGATCATCTTCATCACCCACGACCTCGGCGTCATCTCCCACATGGCCGACGACCTGCTGGTGATGTACGCGGGCCGGGCCGTGGAGCGCGGCAGCGTCCGCGAGGTGCTGCACGAGCCGAAGCACCCCTACACCTGGGGCCTGCTCAGCTCGATGCCGCGTCTGGACAGCGACATCGACCAGGCGCTGACGCCGATCCCGGGCAGCCCGCCCTCGCTGCTCAACCCGCCCTCCGGGTGCCCCTTCCACCCGCGCTGCGCGTTCCGGGACCAGGTGCCGGGCAGCCTCTGCACGGACGCGCGGCCGGCGCTCGGCGAGGGCCGTGCCACGGCGTGCCACCTGACGGCCGAGCAGAAGCAGACCATCTTCATCGACCAGATCCAGCCCCGGCTGCGCTAGGGAGAACCGAGACATGAGCGAGAACCTCACCCTCCCCGCACCGCAGGGCACCAACGGCAGCGCCCCCGAGGCCCTCCTCGAGGTCAAGGGCCTGGCCAAGCACTTCCCGATCTACGGCGGCTTTCCGATCAAGCGGAAGGTCGGCGCGGTGCAGGCCGTCGACGGCGTCGACCTGACCGTCGGTGTCGCCGAGAGCGTCGGCCTGGTCGGTGAGTCCGGCTGCGGCAAGTCGACCACGGGCCGGCTCATCACCCGGCTGCTGGAGCCGACCGGCGGCAGCATCACCTACGCCGGGCAGGACATCACCCACGCCTCCCGCAAGCAGCTTGCGCCCGTGCGGTCCGAGATCCAGATGATCTTCCAGGACCCGTACTCCTCGCTGAACCCGCGGCAGACCGTCGGCTCCATCATCAAGTCGCCGATGGAGGTCAACGGCATCGAGCCGGAGGGCGGCCGGGAGAAGAAGGTCCGGGAGCTGCTGGAGCTCGTGGGTCTGAACCCGGAGCACTACAACCGCTTCCCGCACGAGTTCTCCGGCGGTCAGCGCCAGCGCATCGGCGTCGCCCGTGCCCTCGCGCTGAACCCGAAGCTGATCGTGGCGGACGAGCCGGTCTCCGCGCTGGACGTGTCCATCCAGGCGCAGGTGGTGAACCTGCTCCAGGAGGTCCAGAAGGAACTGGGCATCGCCTTCCTGTTCATCGCCCACGACCTGGCCGTCGTCCGGCACTTCTCGCAGCGCGTCGCGGTCATGTACCTCGGCAAGGTGGTCGAGGTCGGTGACCGGGACTCGATCTACAACCGGCCCCGCCACCCCTACACCCACGCCCTGCTCTCGGCCGTACCCGAGGTCCTGGCGGACGAGGACGAGGGCCGCGAGCGGATCCGGCTCTCCGGTGACGTGCCCTCGCCGATCCACCCGCCGTCCGGCTGCCGCTTCCGCACCCGGTGCTGGAAGGCGCAGGACAAGTGCGCCACCGAGGAGCCGCCGCTGCTGCAGCTCTCCGGCAACCGCGACGGCCACCTGACGGCGTGCCACTTCCCGGAGGAGCCGACCACTCAGCGCGACGAGGACGTCGTGCTCGACCCGGCGCTGAAGTCGCTGGAGGCGAACGCCTCCAACGACTGAGCCGTGGCCGTGGCCACGGTGATGATCTCGGGGCAGGCGGGGGTCAGCGGCCCCCGCCCCCAGTCCCCGTACCGCTCGGCGACGCCCAGACGGGCCTCGCCGAGGAAGCCGTCGAGGGCGTCGGCGTCCAGGAACCGCAGGGTGCTCCGGCACACCTGCGGCCCGGACCACCGCGCTCCGGCGTAGGTCTCGGTGAACGTCAGCCGGTCCCCGACGGGGGCCGGCTCGGCGTCGTGCCAGACCCGGACCGGACGGCCGTCCCCGTCGGTGATCTCGTACACCCGGTCCGGGGTCCAGCGCTCCCAGGGCCGGGCGGCCGGGTTGCGGGTCTCGAAGACGAAGCGGCCGCCGTCGGCCAGCGCCCGCCGCACCCCGTGCAGACAGCCGCGCACCGCCTCGTCGGTGAGGAGTTCCTGGAAGGCGTGGCCGGTCATCACGACCAGGTCGAACGCCCCGTCCCAGCGGTGTGTCGTGAGGTCCCCGAGCACCCATTCGACGTCCGGCTCCGCGCGCCGCGCCTGGACGAGCATGGCGGCCGCGGGATCCATGCCGGTGAGCCGGCCCCGGTGCCCGGCCGCCCGGGCGGCGCCCAGCAGCCGGCCGGTGCCGCACCCGAGATCCAGGACCGCCCCGGCGGCCATCACCAGCCCCAGGTAGAAGTCGTCGCCGGGCCCCCACGGGTTCAACCGGTCGTACAGCGCGGCGAGTTCCACGTCGGCGAAAGAACGATCCACCATGCGGCGAGTCTGCCTGCTGAACGGCCGATCAGTAGGGGAAATCCCGGATTCTGTCGCGAAGCGTTCCACCAGCCGGAGCAACGCGAGTGTGGTGCACCTTTTCATGTGATATCAGCCGATAAGGTGTCGATATCCGTGACGAGGAGGTGCCCCCATGCGCGGAGCCACCCACCCCCGGTGGGCCGCCGCCGCGGCGGTGCTGGTGTGCCTCGCCACCGCGTGCGGGGGAAGCGCCGGAGGCGTGAGCGGCGGAGCGGTGCTCAGTTCCTCCTGGGGCGACCCGCAGAACCCGCTGGAGCCGGCCAACACCAACGAGGTGCAGGGCGGCAAGGTGCTCGACATGGTCTTCCGGGGCCTGAAGCGGTACGACCCGAGGACCGGCAAGGCACAGAACATGGTCGCCGAGTCCATCGACACCGCGGACTCGCGGAACTTCACCGTGCGGCTCAGGAAGGGCTGGACCTTCTCCAACGGCGAGAAGGTGACCGCCCGCTCCTTCGTGGACGCCTGGAACTACGGGGCGAGCCTTCGCAACAACCAGAAGAACGCCTACTTCTTCGGGTACATCGACGGCTACGACAAGGTGCATCCCGACACCGGCCGGCAGAGCGCCGACACCCTGTCCGGCCTGAAGGTGGTGGACGAGCGCACCTTCACCGTCCGGCTGGGCCAGAAGTTCTCCGGCTTCCCCGACACCCTCGGCTACGCGGCCTTCGCCCCGCTGCCCCGGACGTTCTTCACCGACCACGCGGGCTGGCTGAGGAAGCCGGTCGGGAACGGGCCGTACACCATCGCCTCGTACACCAGGGGCTCGGCGATGTACCTGCGCAGGTGGGACGCCTACCCCGGCCCCGACAAGGCCCGCAACGACGGCGTGACGCTCCAGGTCTACACCGACAACAACACCGCCTACACGGACGTCCTGGCCGGCAACCTCGACCTGGTCGACGACGTGCCCGCCAACCAACTCAAGAACGTCGAGACCGACCTCGACGGCCGCTACATCAACACCCCGGCCGGCATCCTGCAGACCCTGGCCTTCCCGTTCTACGACAAGAAGTGGAACACGAGCGGGGCGCGCAAGGTCCGCACCGGCCTGTCCATGGCCATCAACCGCCGGCAGATCACCCACACCCTCTTCCGCGACACCCGCACCCCGGCCACCGACTGGACCTCCCCGGTCCTCGGCGCCGACGGCGGGTACAAGGCGGGCCTGTGCGGCCACGCCTGCGCGTACGACCCCGTGGGGGCGAAGAAGCTGATCCAGGAGGGCGGTGGCATCCCCGGTGGCCGGCTCAGGATCAGCTACAACGCGGACACCGGCTCCCACAAGGAATGGGTGGACGCCGTGTGCAACTCCATCAACAACGCGCTGGGCAACGACAAGGCCTGCGTCGGCAACCCGATCGGCACCTTCGCCGACTTCCGCAACCAGATCGGCCGGCACCGGATGCCGGGGCCCTTCCGGGCCGGCTGGCAGATGGACTACCCGCTCATCCAGAACTTCCTCCAGCCGCTCTACTACACCGGCGCCTCCTCCAACGACGGCAAGTGGTCCAACAGGCGGTTCGACGCCCTCGTCGACCGGGCCAACGCCGAGACCGACACCGCCAGGTCCGTCCGGCTCTTCCAGCAGGCCGAGACCGTCGTGCGGGACAACATGGCCGCCATCCCGCTCTGGTACCAGAACGGCAGCGCCGGCTACACCGACCGGCTGTCCCACGTGACGCTCAACCCCTTCAGCGTGCCCGTCTACGACCAGATCAAGGTCGGCTGAGCGGCCATGGGGCGCTACGTCGTCAGGCGGCTGCTCCAGATGGTCCCGGTGTTCTTCGGGGCGACGCTGCTGATCTTCCTGATGGTGAACGTGATGGGCGACCCCGTCGCCGGCCTGTGCGGCGAACGCGCCTGCGATCCGGCGACCGCCGCCCAGCTCAAGCGCGAGTTCGGCCTCGACCAGCCCCTCTGGCGGCAGTACGCGACCTACATGGGCAACGTCTTCACCGGCGACTTCGGCACCGCCTTCAACGGCCAGAAGGTCACCGAGCTGATGGCGACGGCGTTCCCCGTCACCGTCCGGCTCACGATCGTCGCGATCCTCTTCGAGGTCGTCGTCGGCATCACCCTGGGCGTGCTGGCCGGGCTGCGGCGCGGCCGGCCCGTCGACACCACCGTCCTCGTCCTGACCCTGGTCGTCATCTCCGTCCCGATCTTCGTCACCGGCCTGCTGCTGCAGCTGCTGCTCGGGGTCAAGTGGGGCTGGATCCGGCCGTCGGTCCCGCCGGAGGCGACCTTCGCCGAGCTGATCGTGCCGGGCCTGGTCCTCGCCTCCGTCTCCCTTGCCTACGTCACCCGGCTGACCCGCACCTCGATCGCGGAGAACGGGCGCTCCGACTACGTCCGCACCGCCGTGGCCAAGGGCCTGCCCCGGCGCCGGGTCATCACCCGGCACCTGCTGCGCAACTCCCTGATCCCCGTGGTCACGTTCATCGGCACCGACATCGGCGCCCTGATGGGCGGGGCCATCCTGACCGAGCGCATCTTCAACATCCACGGCGTCGGCTACCAGCTCTACCAGGGCATCCTCCGGCAGAACACCCAGACCGTGGTCGGCTTCGTCACCGTCCTCGTCCTGGTCTTCCTGGTCGCCAACCTGCTCGTGGACCTGCTGTACGCCGTACTCGACCCGAGGATCCGCTATGCCTGAGCAGCAGCCCTACGAGCGCGACGGCGCGGTCGCGGGCACCGGCATGGGCGGCGCCATGGACCTGGCGGCGAGCGAGGCGACGGCCGCGTCCGCCGGGCGGGCGCGCAGCCTGTGGTCCGACGCCTGGCGGGACCTGCGCCGCAACCCGGTCTTCCTGCTCTCCGCGCTGGTGATCCTCTTCCTGGTCGTCATCTCCGTCCGGCCCTCGCTCATCGCCCCCGGCAACCCGCTGCAGTGCGACCTCGCCCGGGCCCAGGACGGCCCGGCCCCCGGCCATCCCTTCGGCTACGACGGCCAGGGCTGCGACGTCTACACCCGCACCGTCCACGGCGCCCGGGCGTCCGTCACCGTCGGCGTGTGCGCGACGCTCGGGGTGGCGGTCCTGGGGTCGGTGCTGGGCGGGCTCGCCGGGTTCTTCGGCGGCGCCTGGGACGCGGTCCTGTCCCGGACGACCGACATCTTCTTCGCGATCCCCGTCGTCCTCGGCGGGCTCGTCCTGCTGTCGGTCGTCACCAGCAACACCGTCTGGCCGGTCGTCGGGTTCATCGTGCTGCTGGGCTGGCCGCAGATCTCCCGGATCGCGCGCGGCGCGGTCATCAGCGCCAGGCAGCACGACTACGTCCAGGCCGCTCGCGCCCTCGGCGCCTCCAACGCCCGCATCCTGCTCCGGCACATCGCGCCCAACGCCGTGGCCCCCGTGATCGTCGTCGCCACCATCGCCCTCGGCACCTACATCGCGCTGGAGGCGACCCTGTCGTACCTCGGCGTCGGCCTGAAGCCGCCCAGCGTCTCCTGGGGCATCGACATCTCCGCCGCCTCCCCCTACATCCGCAACGCCCCCCACGCCCTCCTGTGGCCGGCCGGCGCCCTCGCGATCACCGTCCTGGCCTTCATCCTGCTGGGCGACGCCGTGCGCGACGCCCTCGATCCGAAGCTGAGGTGAGGCGCCATGAGGCTTGCGTCGCGCGACCGGCGGACGGATGCGGCGCCCGGCAGGGG
>NZ_JBVIDR010000005.1:102208-150182 GCF_055572275.1 Streptomyces sp. NPDC030798
GGCACGGGGAGGGGGCCGGGGCGGGGCGGGTTGCGGTCGGCGCTCGCCCTGCCGGGGCCGCCGGGCGCGGCATCGGTCACCGTACCGGTCCTCATTTCCCTCGGCGACGCCGTGCGCGACGCCCTCGATCCGAAGCTGAGGTGAGGCGCCATGAGGCTTGCGTCGCGTGACCGGCGGACGGATGCGGCGCCCGGCAGGGGCACGGGGAGGGGGCCGGGGCGGGGCGGGTTGCGGTCGGCGCTCGCCCTGCCGGGGCCGCCGGGCGCGGCATCGGTCACCGTACCGGTCCTCATTCCCCTCGGCGACGCCGTGCGCGACGCCCTCGATCCGAAGCTGAGGTGACGGCCGCATGCTGCTCGAAGTGCGGGGGCTGTACGTGGAGTTCCGCACGCGGGACGGGGTCGCGCATGCCGTCAACGGGGTGTCGTACGGCGTGGACGCGGGGGAGACGCTGGCGGTGCTCGGTGAGTCCGGGTCCGGCAAGTCGGTGACCGCGCAGGCCGTGATGGGGATCCTCGACGTGCCGCCCGGCCGGATCACCGGCGGGGAGATCCTCTTCCGGGGCCGGGACCTGCTCGAGGTGAAGGAGGAGGAGCGGCGGAGGATCCGGGGCGCCGGGATGGCGATGATCTTCCAGGACGCCCTGTCGGCCCTCAACCCGGTGGTGTCGGTGGGCGACCAGCTCGGCGAGATGTTCGTCGTCCACCGGGGCATGTCGCGCAAGGACGCGCGGGCCAGGGCGGTCGAGCTGATGGACCGGGTGCGCATCCCGGGGGCCGCCCAGCGGGTGCGCGACTACCCCCACCAGTTCTCCGGCGGCATGCGCCAGCGCATCATGATCGCCATGGCGATGGCGCTGCAGCCGGCCCTGATCATCGCCGACGAACCGACGACCGCGCTCGACGTCACCGTCCAGGCCCAGGTCATGGACCTGCTCGCGGAGCTGCGCCGCGAGTACCGGATGGGCCTGATCCTCATCACCCACGACCTCGGCGTCGTCGCGGACGTCGCCGACCGCATCGCCGTCATGTACGCCGGGCGGATCGTCGAGCAGGCCCCCGTGCACGACATCTACAAGGCGCCCGCCCACCCCTACACCCGAGGCCTGCTGGACTCCATCCCGCGCCTGGACCACAAGGGCCGGGAGCTGTACGCCATCAAGGGCCTGCCGCCGAGCCTCACGCACATCCCGCCCGGCTGCCCCTTCCACCCCCGCTGCCCGATGGCGCGCGACGTGTGCCGCACGGACGTGCCCCCGCTGTACGACGTCGCCGAGGGCCGCGGCAGCGCCTGCCACTTCTGGAGGGAGTGCCTGGATGGCCCCGCCCACTGAACCGGTCCTGGAGGCCGTCGGCCTCGTCAAGCACTACCCGCTGACCCGGGGGATCCTCTTCCGCAAGCAGATCGGCGCGGTCCGGGCGGTCGACGGCGTCGACTTCACCCTCGGCCGGGGCGAGACCCTGGGCATCGTCGGCGAGTCGGGCTGCGGCAAGTCGACGCTCGCGAAGCTGCTGTGCCATCTGGAGCGGCCCACGGCGGGCTCGATCCGGTTCAAGGGCGAGGACATCACCCATCTGTCCGGGCGCTCCCTGAAGGCCGTGCGCCGCAACATCCAGATGGTCTTCCAGGACCCGTACACCTCCCTCAACCCCCGTATGACCGTGGGCGACATCGTCGGCGAGCCGTACGAGATCCATCCCGAGGCCGCCCCCAAGGGCGACCGGCGCCGCCGCGTGCGGGAGCTGCTGGACGTCGTCGGCCTGAACCCCGAGCACCTCAACCGCTATCCGCACCAGTTCTCCGGCGGCCAGCGCCAGCGCATCGGCATCGCCCGGGCCCTGGCGCTGCGCCCGGAGGTCATCGTCGCCGACGAGCCCGTCTCCGCCCTGGACGTGTCCGTGCAGGCCCAGGTGATCAACCTGCTGGAGCGGCTGCAGGCGGAGTTCGGTCTCTCGTACGTCTTCATCGCGCACGACCTGTCCGTCGTCCGGCACATCTCGGACCGGGTCGGGGTCATGTACCTAGGCCGGATCGTGGAGACCGGCCGGGACGACGAGATCTACGACCACGCCACGCACCCCTACACCCAGGCCCTGCTCTCGGCGGTCCCGGTGCCCGACCCCGAGGCCCGCGCCCACCGCGCCCGGATCATCCTTTCGGGCGATGTGCCCTCGCCGACGGACATCCCCTCGGGCTGCCGCTTCCGCACCCGCTGCTGGAAGGCGCGCGAGCGCTGCGCCCTGGAGGTGCCGCTGCTGGCGGTGCCGTCCGCGTTCCGCGGCACGACCGGGCCCGAGGCCCACGACTCGGCGTGCCACTTCGCCGAGACGCTGCCGCCGGGCAACCCCGCGCCGGGGCCGGTGGCGGGGCCACCGAAGGAGTGCAGGGAACTCGACGCACACGGCAACGGGCCGGGGTGACATGGTGCACCCCGGCCCGTCCACGGCACCCGCACGGCCGTACGCGGTTCAGCCTCGCCGGTCCGTATATCGGTACCGCTTCCGTGAAGTTGCCTGTGTGTTAACGCAGTTCACGCCGGTTTGCCGGGCCGGGCCAGCGAACGCCGCAGAAAGTCCAGCTGCAGCCGCAGCAGGTTCTCCGCGACGGTCTCCTGCGGGGTCATGTGCGTCACCCCGGACAGCGGCAGCACCTCGTGCGGGCGGCCCGCGGCCAGCAGGGCGGAGGAGAGCCGCAGGGAGTGGGCGACGACCACGTTGTCGTCCGCCAGGCCATGGATGATCATCATCGGGCGGTGCGGCTCGGCCGGGTCCACCAGACCCGCGTCGTCGACCAGCGAGTTGCGGCGGTAGACCTCCGGGCGCTGCCCCGGGTCGCCGAGGTAGCGCTCCTGGTAGTGGGTGTCGTAGAGCCGCAGGTCGGTGACGGGCGCGCCGACCACCGCCGCGTGGAAGACGTCCGGCCGGCGCAGCACCGCCAGGGCCGCCAGGTACCCGCCGAAGGACCAGCCGCGGACGGCCACCCGGTCCAGGTCGAGCGGGTAGCGCTCGGCGAGGGCGTGCAGCGCGTCGACCTGGTCCTCCAGGACGACGGCCGCGAGGTCGTCGCGGATCGCCTTCTCCCAGGCCGGCGAGCGCCCCGGGGTGCCCCGGCCGTCGGCGACGACCACCGCGAAGCCCTGGTCGGCGAACCACTGCGAGGTCAGATGCGCGTTGTGCGCGGCCACCACGCGCTGGCCGTGCGGACCGCCGTAGGGATCCAGGAGGACCGGCAGGGGCGTGTCGCCGGGGTAGTCCGTAGGCATAAGCACGGCGCACGGAATTCGCCGTGCGCCCCCCTCGGTGAGGGTCACGCGGGGGGACATACCGGGGTCTTCTGCGTACGACGGGACAGTCGCCGCCGGTTTTCCGTCACGCAGCACCTGGACGCGCGTCCCCGGCCTGTCCAGCGCCGCCGACACCAGGACCGTCACGCTCCCGGCGCGCACCGCCGAGTGCAGGCCCGGCTCCTGCGACACGCGCTCCACCCCGAGCTCGTTCACCCGGTAGACATGCACCTCGCCGGTCTCCGAAGACTCCGCCTCCACGCCCGCCGAGGCGGAAACGAGCACGTCGTCGGCGCCCACGTCCAGCACCGCGCGGATGTGCAACTGCGCGCCGGTCAGCGGCCGTTCCCCCACCGCCAGGACCCGCGCACCGCCCTCGTCCGCGATCCGGACCAATTGTCCGGACGGGCTCCAACAGGGCACCCCGGCGAAAAGTTCCAGCCATGTTGGATCTTCATCGGCATGGACCATCCGGGTCGCACCGGAGTCCGGGTCGACCGCCAGGAACAGCTGACTGCGCTGGTCCCGGGCCTGCACCAGAAGCAGCGGTGCCCCCGCCTCTGACCAGTGCACTCGGGCCAGATACGGATAGCGCGCCCGGTCCCAGGCGACCTCCGTGCGCCCCCCGTCCAGGCCGAGGACGAACAGCCGTACGTCCGCGTTTTCCGTGCCCGCCGCCGGGTACGCGACATGATTCGGCTCACGGTCCGGGTGGGCCGGGTCGGCGATCCACCACCGCCGCACCGGCGTGTCGTCCACGCGCGCCACCAGGAGCCGGTCCGAGCGCGGCGCCCACCAGAAACCGCGCGTACGGCTCATCTCCTCGGCCGCGACGAACTCCGCGAGCCCGTAGGTGACCTGCTCCGCCTCCGGCTCCGCCAGTGCCCGGTCGCCCTCGCCCTCGGCGCCCACCACCCGCAGCGCGCCCTGCGCGACGTACGCGATGTGCCGCCCGTCGGGGGACGGGCGCGGGTCGATCACCGGCCCCGGCACGGTGAGTTCACGTGCCGTGCCGGCCCGCAGCTCGGCCGTGAAAAGCCGCCCTGACAAGGCGAAAGACGCCAACTCCACGGCGCTGTCGGTGGCATAGCCGACGATGCCGGCCCCGCCCTCCCGGCTGCGCTCACGGCGCGCCCGCTCCTCGGGCGACAGCTCCTCGGAGGCGCCCTGCAGCAGGGCCACGGGATCGGCGGCCACCCGCTCGGAGCCGTCCCCGGGATCAAGGACCCACAGGGAGTTGGCCCGGTCCGTGCCGGAGGTCGAACGCAGGAACGCGACACGCGAACCGTCGGGTGCCACGGTGAACGCACGCGGCGCGCCGAGCGTGAACCGCTGCGTGCGGGCGTACCGACGGGGGAAGGAGTCAGCCTCGGTCGTCATACCCCGACCATATTGGCCATGCGCCCCCTTGTGCGGCCGTGCGCCGAGCGATGCGCGAGTACGGATAGTTATGATCACTACCGCTGAGTGGGTAGGAACCTGCTGCGTCTGCATGGATGTGCCCAACCCCCCGCATCCCAGGGATCTTTGGAGGTGAGCCGCCGTGGCACTCTCGATTTCGGCGGTGGTGCTGCTGGCGATCATCGTCTTCCTGCTGATCAGGAAGTCAGGGCTGAAGGGCGGCCACGCGGTCGTCTGCATCCTGCTCGGGTTCTACCTCGCCTCCTCGACCGTCGCACCCACGATCAGCGAGCTGACGACCAACGTCGCCAGCATGATCGGCAGCATCAAGTTCTGACGCCCTCGGCAACCGGCGCACCCGCCCCTTGCGGCCGTGCACCTGACGTGCTGTCATCGAGGCCGCCTTCGAGCCGTCGCGACGGACCGGGGGACGGACGAACGGGGGACGGATGGAAGAGCGGGTGGCACACCGGGCGGAACAACAGGCCGAACAGCGCTACCGCGCAGCCGCGGAAGGCGGCGACCCGGACGCGATGATCCGGCTCGGGTGGCTGCTCCAGCAGCGGGAGGACGGCGCCGAGGCCGAGCGGTGGTACCGGCGGGCCGCCGAGGCCGGGCACGCCGAGGGCATGTTCCGCTTCGGCGGGATGCTGCAGGAGCGCGGGGAGTCGGCCGAGGCCGAGCGCTGGAGCCGCCGGGCCGCCGACGCGGGCAACGTGCACGCGATGGGAACCCTCGGACACCTCCTGGAGGAGCGCGGCGACCTCGCCGGCGCCCAGGAGTGGTACCGCAGGGCGGCGGATCGGGGTGACGCCTTCTCGATGCGGCGCGGCGGGCTCCTGCTGGAGCAGAGCGGCCGCCTGGACGAAGCACAGGAGTGGCTGCGCAGAGCGGCGGACTGCGCGGGCACGGGCCAGGTCCTGGCGCAGGGCGACGCGATGCGGGATCTCGCGCGCCTCGCGGTCCAGCGCGGTGACCCGGCCGAGGCGGAGCGGCTGCTGCGGGAGGCCGCCGCGATGCTGGCGGAGGCGGACGACGTGCCCGAGAAGCAGGGGTACGCGCTCATGGCCGATCTGCTGACCCTGCTCGGCTCCCTGCTGCGGGAGCGTGGCGAGGCGGCCCAGGCCGAGGAGTTCTACCGCTGGGCCGCCGAGAGGGGCCACGCCCCCGCGGTACTCGACCTCGGGGGGCTGCTCGAGGAGCAGGGACGGACCGCCGAAGCCGAGGAATGGCACCGGCGGGGAGCCGAGGCCGGACATCTGCGCTCGGCACTGATGCTGGCGTTGCTGCTGCTGGAGCAGCGGCGTCCGGCCGAGGCCGAGCCCTGGCTGCGGCAGGCGGCCGAGGCGGGGGTGCCGCCGGCGATGGACTTCCTGGGCACCCTGCTGGAGGAGCGAGGGGACTTCGCCGAGGCGGAGGAGTGGTACAGGGAGGCCGCCGAGGCCAAGATCGACCACGCGATGCTCCGGCTGGCCCACCTCCTCGAGAAGCGCGACGCCCCGGCCGACGCGCTGCACTGGTACCGCAGGTCCGCCGCCACCGGAAACGACTGGGCCATGGTCAGAGCGGGAACGCTCGCGGGGCGGCAGGGAGACCTGGACGAGGCCGACCAGTGGTACGAGCGAGCCGCCCAGGCGGGGAACGACTCCGGCATGTACCTGGTGGGCCATCTGCGCATGAACCGAGGCGAGATGGAGGACGCCGAGATGTGGTTCCGCCGGGGAGCCGCCGTCGGCCACGGAAGCTGCATGGCGATGCTCGGGATCATCCTGGCCATGCGCGGGGACGTGGCCGCCGGGGAGCAGTGGTGCCGGCGGGCCGTCGACGCCGGAGTGCCCAACGCGGTGACGGACATGAAGGCCGTACTCGAAGCACAGCACGGGCCCGGGGCCTGAACCGCGCACGTCCTGAACGGGAGAATGATGCAGGCGTACATCCGGCTGACCGGCGAAACGGCCCAGGCGGAACTGACCGCGCTGGCCGACTGGCTGTCGCGCGAGGACGAACTCCGCGGGCGGTCCGCCGTCGAGCGGACCGAGGCGCGCCCGGGCCGGATGGGCGGCCTCACCGAAGTCGTGATCGTGGCCCTCGGGGCCCAGGGAGCCGGCACCGCCCTGGCGGCCTCGCTGTCCGTGTGGATCAGGCACCGCCGCCCGTCGGCGGACCTCGAGGTGACCGGCCCCGACGGGCAGAGCGTCAAGATCTCCCTGCGCAACGTCCCGGAGGCGGACCTGGACGCCATGCTGAGACGCGTCCTGGAGCGCTGAATGCGCCTGCCCGACCCGCAGCGGTCCCGGGCGGTGCTGCTGGGCTTCGACACGTTCACCGATCCGGGCCTGCCCGCCCTGCCGGCCGTGCGGCACAACATCGACGACCTGGCGGAGGTGCTCACCAGCCCGTGGGGGACGGCCCTCCCGGACAAGCACTGCACGAGGCGGCGCGCCCCGGCGCCGGCCGCCGGCCTCGCCGACCTGGCATCCATCGGAGCCCGCCTGGTCGCCGCCGCCGAGGAGGCCGAGGACCTCCTGCTCGTCTACTACGCCGGTCACGGCCTCCTGGGCCCGGACGGCGAGCTGTATCTGTCCCTGCCCACGACCTCCGGCGAACCGGATCTGGTGGCGTGGACGGCCATACCCTTCACCCTGGTGCGCCGCACGCTGGCGCACGCCCGGGCGGGCAGCCGCGTTCTCATCCTGGACTGCTGCTTCTCCGGACGCGCCATCGAGGCCATGACCACCACCACCTCGGTGGTGGCCGGACAACTGGAGGTGGCCGGCACCTGCACGCTGGCCTCCTCCCCGGCGAACCGCCCGTCCAACGCGCCCGTTGGCGCACGCCACACGGCCTACACCGGCGAACTGCTCGCTCTCCTGCGGCACGGGACGGCCGATGCCGGGGAGTTCCTCACCCTGCAGACCATCCACGAACACCTCGCCAGGGTTCTGCCCGGCAAGGGGCATCCGCGCCCCGAACTGCGGGGCACCCACACGGTCGGCCGCCTCGCCCTGGCCCGCAACCGGGCGCACGCGGGCATCTCCGATCCGCCCGCGATGGTCCGTGAGGCCACGCGGCTGGAGCGGCTCGGTGACCGGGCGGGCGCGGTGCGCTGGTACCGGGAGGCGGCGGGCGCCGGGCGGCCCGACGCCATGAGGGAGCTGGGCCGGCTGCTGGAACAGGACGGAAACCGCGTACAGGCAGGAATGTGGCGCCGCAGGGCCGCCGAGTCCGGGGACCCCGTCTCCATGCACGAGCTGGGCGTCAGCTCCTGGCACACCGGGGACCTCGCGCAGGCCGAGAGCTGGCTCGGAAAGGCCGCGGCCGCCGGGCTGCCCGAGGCGGCGGAGGACCTGGCGAGGCTGTTGCGCCGACGGAGGTGAGAGCCGGCCCGTGGCGCACCGCACCGGCGGTCGCCGGGTGGCGGGGGAGGACCTCGTAGGGTGGTCCCATGACGGAACTGCCCGCCCGGCGTCTGCTGCTGGTGCACGCGCACCCGGACGACGAGTCGATCAACAACGGCGCGACCATGGCCAGGTACGCCGCCGAGGGTGCCCACGTGACCCTGGTCACCTGCACGCTCGGCGAGCGGGGCGAGGTCATCCCGCCCGAGCTGCGGCATCTGAGCGGCGCCGCGCTGGGCGCGCACCGGCGCGGGGAGCTGGCCGACGCCGCCCGCGCGCTGGGAGTGACGGACGTCCGGCTGCTCGGCGGCGCCGGCCGCTACGGCGACTCCGGGATGATGGGCACGGCCGACAACGACGACCCCGGCTGCTTCTGGCAGGCCGACCTGGACCGGGCCGCCGGGCACCTGACCGAGGTGATCCTCGAGGTCCGCCCCCAGGTCCTCGTCACCTACGACGACAACGGCGGCTACGGCCACCCCGACCACATCCAGGCCCACCGCGTCGCCATGCGGGCCGCCGACCTGGCCGCCGAGCGCGGGCACCGCATCGCCAAGGTCTACTGGAACCGCGTCCCGCGCCCCGTCGCCGAGGCCGCCTTCGCCCGGCTCCAGGACGACCTGGCCGCCCTGCCCTTCGACAAGAGCGGCTCCGTGGCCGACGTACCGGGCGTGGTCGAGGACGAGCGGATCACCACCGCGCTCGACGGCACCGCGTACGCCTCCGCCAAGGCCGCCGCGATGCGCGCCCACGCCACCCAGATCGCCGTGGCCGAACCGTACTTCGCGCTCTCCAACGACCTGGCCCAGCCGCTGTTCACCACGGAGTACTACGAGTTGGTGCGCGGCGAGCGCGGGCCGGGGGAGCGCGAGACCGATCTGTTCGCCGGCGTCTTCGCCGGTGACGGGGCCCAGTCGCAGGAGGAGCCTTCATGAGTACGGCCGGACGCGGATCGATGCTCGCCCAGCCGCTGCGCCCGCCCTCCGCCGGGCGGGTCGTCGCGTGCGTGGTGCTGTTCCTGCTCGGTGCCGTCGTGGGACTCGCCGGATCCCTGGTCCAGGCGGCCTGGTTCCCGGGCGGGCTGCTGCTCGCCCTCGCGGGCGCGGCCGGACTGTTCGCCGGCGGGGCGTACGCGCTGCGCAGCCGGGCGGGGGCGGTCGCCCCGGTGGCCGGCTGGATCATCGCCGTCATGCTGCTCACCGCCAGCCGCCCGGAGGGCGACTTCCTGTTCGGCGCCGGGGTCGGCTCGTACCTCTTCCTGCTCGGCGGCATGGCCGTGGCTGTGATCTGCGCCACCCTTGGCCCGGGCCGGCAACCCGACGGCGGCCCCGCCCGACTTGGCAAGTGACGTACCACTTCGCCGTGCGACAGCCGTGCGAGTCCGGTGTGGGTTTCCTCGGCGGTCATGGGATACACGCCAGAAGCGGACAGTATGGTGGTGCGCGCCGCCGAGCTGCCCGCTGAGGTCGTAACGGGCGGCGGAGCCAACCGGGAGAACCTGCCTTGAGTCGTGAAACTGACACTCCGTCCTCCGGGCCCGACGGGCGCGGCGGAGCCGCCTACCCCTCGGGGACGCCGCCGTACGGGACCCCCGTGGCTTCCGACGCCGGTACGGACGCGGGCCGTTCGGCCACGCGGCCGGAGGAGCGCAAGACCGAGACCACGCTGACGACCCGGATCCGGATCAACATCCCCGGGTCGCGGCCCATCCCGCCCGTCGTCGTGCGCAAGCCCGTCGGGGACGGCGAAATGCCCCAGGACGACACGGACACCGGTACGCGGCCGGCCCCGGCCGCCCCGGCGCCCGCCGGAACCGTCGAGCCGCCCGCCGAGCCCGCGCCGCAGGCCGAGGACAAGGCGACCAGCGACTGGTTCGCGCCCCGCAAGTCGTCCGCCCCGAAGGGCGGTCCGGCCGGCGGCGGCACGAACGGGACGGGCACGCCCGGCGGTTCGGCCGCCGGCCCGGCGGCTGCCGGCGGTGCGGGCACCCGTCCGGGTGCTCCGGGTGCGTCCGGCGCGGCCGGTACCACCGGCGCACGCCCCGGTGCGGGCCGTCCCGGCGGTGTGGTCGGCTCCATGAGCGCACCGGGCGGCTCCCGGCCCGGCGGTACGAACGGCAAGGGCCTGCCCGGCGCCACCGGCGGCCCCGTCGCCCCGGGGCACGGCGGCGGCACCGGTTCCTTCGACGTGACCGAGGCGCTGGCCGCGGGCCCGCTGGGTGGCTCCCGCTCCGGCCCGGCCGGCGGCGAACCCAGCCGTGACGACCTGCCGTACTTCTCGGAGGGCGGCGGCCAGAGCGCGTTCGGCGGCGGCAACGGCGCGTCGCGCGCGAACGGCGCCAACGGTGCGAACGGGCACGGTGGTCCCGGCGGGCCCAACGGCTTCAACGGAGCCGGCGGCCAGGGCGGCCGTGGCCCGCAGGGCCCCGCGGGCCCGACCGGCGGCCCGGTCACCGGAGACGGCCCGCTCCTCCCGCCGGGCCCCCGCAGCGCGCTCAGCGACCTGGACCTGGAACCGGGCGAGCCCTTCGACGCCCCCGGCGGCTACGGCGACACGGGCAGCCACTCCCTGCCGGGGACGCCGAACGGCCAGACCTACGGCGACACGGGCAGCCACTCCCTGCCGGGGACGCCGAACGGCCAGGGCGGCTACGGCGACACGGGCAGCCATTCCCTGCCGGGGACGCCGAACGGCCAGGGCGGCTACGGCGACACGGGCAGCCATTCCCTGCCGGGGACGCCGAACGGCCAGGGCGGTCCGCTCGGCCCCGGCGCGCTCGCGGGACCGGGCGGCGGCCACCAGGCCCCCGGCGGCGGACTCAGCGACGACACGGCGGTGCTCACCCCGCAGAAGCCGGCCCCCGAGCCGGGCATGCCCGGCTACCGCGCGCCGGACAACGTCTCCGGACACACCGTCACCAGCGGCATCCCGGTCGTCCCGTCCGCTGGCAACTCCCCGTTCGGCCCCGGTGGAACCGGTGGGACGGGCGGCCCCGGCGAGGGCACCGCGCCGCGCACGGCGCCCAAGCCCGCACCGGCCGCCCAGCCCAAGGCCTCGGCCAAACCGGCGAAGAAGGGCCGCAGCAAGCTCGTGCTGCTCGGCGTCGGCGTGTTCGTGGTCGCGGGCGGTGCCTACGGCGCCGGGCTGCTGATGAACCACACCGACGTGCCCAAGGGCACCACCGTGCTCGGCGTCGACATCGGCGGCGGCACCCGCGACGACGCCGTCAAGAAGCTGGACGACGCCTTCGGCAGCCGGGTGAACAAACCGCTGAAGCTGTCCGTGGGCGGCCGGACGGTGTCCGTCACCCCGGACAACGCGGGCCTGCAGTTCGACTTCCAGGCCACGGTGAGCCAGGCCGCCAACAGCGACTACAACCCGGTCTCCGTGATCGGCTCCCTCTTCGGCCAGAAGCGCGTGATCGAGCCGGTCATGCCGGTCGACGAGGAGAAGCTCCAGGCGGCCCTCCAGCAGGCCGGCGGCGGATCCGGCTCGGTCACCGAGGGCGGCATCAAGTTCGAGTCCGGCAAGGCCGTCGCCGTCTACGGCAAGGCCGGCAAGGCCATCGACGCGGCCCGCTCCACCCAGGCGGTCGAACAGGCCTACCGCACCCTGGTGGAGACCGGCACGGCGACCCCGGTCACCGTGCCGTCGACCACCAAGCAGCCGACGGTGTCGAACGCCGAGGTCGACCGCGAGATGAAGGCGTTCGCCCAGCCCGCGATGTCGGCCCGGGTCACCGTCCAGACGGATGCGGCGCACTCGATTCCGCTGAGCCCGCAGAACTCCCTGTGGAAGTTCCTGCGGGTGACGCCCGTCAACGGCAAGCTGGTCGACAAGCCCGACCTGGCCGCCCTGAAGCAGCTCTACGGCAAGACCTTCGACGGCGTGCTGATCACCCGGGCCAACGGCAAGAAGACGCCCGTCACCCCCCAGGACGTCTATGTCGCCCTGCGCCAGGCCCTGCTGAGCAAGACCGACCGGGTCGCGGTCATCGACACGACCCCGAACTGAATCCGTTGGGCGGGGCGATGTCCGGGCTGCTAGCTTGCAGATGACCGCGACATCGCCCGAGGAGGTGAGACCCATGAACGCTGTACCGATGTGGGTGCTCCCCCTCTTCGTCACGGTCGGGAGGCTGACGTAGGTGTCGCCGGGAGTGCCCGTCAGCAAGGCACTCCCGAAAGGCAACACCTCATGCATTCCGTGCAGTTCACCACCCGGACGTCGGCGAACGGCGTCGTGGAGCGCGACTTCACCGTGGGCGACATCCCCGGCGTGCTCTGGTCGCCCGCCACCGCCGCCGCCCGCGCACCCCTGGTCCTGCTGGGCCACGGCGGCGGCACGCACAAGAAGTGGCCGGCGATGACGGGCCGCGCCCACCGCCTCGTCACCGGCGGCGGCTTCCATGTCGCCTGCATCGACGCGTCCGGCCACGGCGACCGGCCGCGCACGGCGTACGACGAGCAGGAGATCGCCGCGCTTCACCGGGCGCGGGAGGCGGGCGAGCCGGAGGGCCCGATCGTCGTCCGCTACAACGCGGAACTGGCCGAGCGCGCCGTACCCGAGTGGCAGGCGACCCTGGACGCCCTGCAGCGTCTCCCGGAGATCGGCACGGACGGGCCGGTCGGCTACTTCGGTCTGAACATGGCCACCGCGATCGGCGTGCCGCTGGTCGCGGCCGATGCCAGGATCACCGCCGCGGTCTTCGGACTCCACTGGCCCGACGCGCTGGCCGAGCAGGCGAGGCGGATCACCGTCCCGATCGAGTTCGACATGCAGTGGGACGACGAGCACATCCCGCGCGCATCCGGTCTCGCGCTGTTCGACGCCTTCGCCTCCGCGGAGAAGACGCTGCACGTCAACGCGGGCAGGCACAAGGAGCTTCCCAGGTTCGAGGCCGACAGCGCGGTCCGGTTCTTCACCCGGCACCTCACCCCGGCGGCGACCGGCTGACGGACAGCGGGTCCGGCGTCCGGCGCCGCTGTCACCCCCGCCGCATGACATCTGTCATCCGGCAGTCAGGACCCCCGACACTGCCGGGCTCGGAGGCATCCCGGAGAGCATGGGGACATGACAACGACAGCGGCGCCGGCCGCCACCGTGCCGGTGGTCGGGTTCGACCAGGTGACCAAGACGTACGGGAGCACGCGGGCCGTGGACGGGCTCTCGCTCCGGCTGCACCCGGGGGAGACCGTGGCCCTGCTGGGGCCGAACGGGGCCGGGAAGTCCACCACGCTCGATCTGCTGCTCGGGCTGAAGAACGCCGACAGCGGCACCGTGAGCGTGTTCGGCACCAGCCCGCGCGAGGCGATCGTCGCCGGGCGGGTGGGGGCCATGCTGCAGAGCGGCGGCCTGATGGACGAGGTGACCGTGGCCGAGCTGGTGAAGCTGGCCTGCTCGCTGCACCCGAAGCCGTACAAGCCGGCCGACGTGCTCGCCCGCGCGGGCATCACGCAGATCGCCGACCGCAAGGTCAACAAGCTCTCCGGCGGCCAGGCCCAGCGGGTCCGCTTCGCCCTGGCCACGGCCGGCGACAGCGACCTCATCGTGCTGGACGAGCCCACCACGGGCATGGACGTCTCCGCCCGCCAGGCCTTCTGGGCCACCATGCGCGAGCAGGCCGACCAGGGCCGCACGGTCCTGTTCGCCACCCACTACCTGGAAGAGGCCGATGCCATCGCCGACCGGGTACTGGTGCTGCACCGCGGCCGGCTCCTCGCCGACGGCACCGCCGCCGAGATCAAGGCCAAGGCGGGGGCACGGCGGGTGTCCTTCGACCTGGAGGGCGAGTTCGACGAGGCCGCGGTGCGCGGGCTGCCGTTCCTCAGCTCCATCGACGTGAGCGGCCAGACCGTCCGCATCCAGTCCACCGACGCCGACGCCACCGTCCACGCGCTGTACGGGCTCGGTGTCTACCCCCGCAATCTCGAAGTGGCCGGGCTCGGCCTGGAGCAGGCGTTCGTCGCCATCACGGAGGCCGAGGAGGCCAAGCAGTCATGATCGGCCTGATCAAGCTCGAACTCGTGCGCGCCCTGCGCAACCGCAAGTTCCTGTTCTTCTCGGTGATCTACCCCTCGGTGCTCTTCCTGCTCATCGCCGGCCAGGCCGACGCGCACACCAAGGTCGACGGCACCGGGCTGACCCTGGCGACGTACATGATGGTCTCCATGGCCTCCTTCGGCGCCCTGACGGCCGTCCTGATGGGCAACAGCGAGCGGATAGCCAAGGAGCGGGAGGGCGGCTGGGTACGGCAACTGCGGCTGACCCCGCTGCCCGGACGCGGCTACGTCCTCGCCAAGACGGCCAGCGCCGCCGTGGTCAGCCTGCCGTCCATCGTGGTGATCTTCCTGGTCGCCGCCGCCGTCAAGGGCGTACGCCTGGACGCCTCGCAGTGGCTCGCGCTCACCGGCGCCATCTGGGCCGGCAGTCTCGTCTTCGCCGCGCTCGGCGTCGCCCTCGGCTACCTCGCCTCCGGGGACGCGGTCCGCCCGATCACCATGATCACTTACTTCGGCCTGTCGATCCTCGGCGGCCTGTGGATGCCGACCACCACCTTCCCCACCTGGCTGCAGGACATCGCCAAGTGGGTGCCCACGCACGCGTACGCTGCGCTGGGGCGGTCCATCGAGCAGAGCCAGGCACCCCACGCCCAGGACATCGCCGTCCTCGTCGCCTCCTTCGTCCTGTTCACCGGCGGCGCGGCCTGGCTGTACCGGAAGGACACGCTGAAGGCGTGAGCACCATGACCGAGGAGCACGAGGGCGGGGCCGAGTGGGAACCCGCCATACGGCTCGGCTGGCCGCCGCGGAACCGGCGCGAGGCGTACGTCAAGACCCTGTGGATCGGCGTCTGGCTCGTGTTCATGGCCTCGCCGGTCGACGATCTCCTGAGTGGCCGGCACAGCGCCGGGGCGACCGCGGCCGGCTGGATGGGCCTCGCCGGCTTCGTCGTGGTGTACCTGAGCCTGGTCTTCCGCAACATGGGACGGCCGTACGCGGGGCGGACCGTCGTCGCGCTGCTCGTGGTCCTCGGCGTCCTCGCGCCCGTGCTGGCGTACGCCTTCGGCAGCGCCTGGCTCGGGCTGTTCGTGTACGTGTCGGTGGCCTGCGGGGCGACCCTGCCGGTGCGGGCGGCCTACTGGGCCGTCCCGGCCTCGGCCGCGGTGATGTACGCCGTCGGGCTGCACGCGAACGAGAAGGAGGCGCGCGGCCTGCTGTTCCTGGTGGTGCTGATCGGGTTCGCGATGGTCGGCGTCGGACAACTGGTCCGCACGACCGTGGAGCTGCGCAAGGCCCGGGCCACCGTCGCCCAGCTCGCCGCCAACGAGGAGCGGCTGCGGCTCGCCCGCGACCTGCACGACCTGCTCGGCCACTCGCTCTCCCTGATCACGCTGAAGAGCGAGCTGGCCGGGCGGATGCTGCCCGACCATCCCGACAAGGCGGCCCAGCAGGTCGCCGACATCGAGCAGGTCAGCCGGCAGGCCCTGGTCGACGTCCGCGAGGCCGTCACCGGGTACCGCCGGCCCCGCCTCGGAGTCGAACTCGCCGGCAGCCAGGTGGCGCTCACCGCCGCCGGGGTCGTCGCGACGATGCCCGCCGAGACCGACCTCGCCGGCATCCCCGAGGAGGCTGAGGCCGCCCTCGCCTGGGCGCTGCGCGAGGCGGTCACCAACGTGGTCCGGCACAGCGGCGCCGACCGGTGCGTCGTCCAGGTGCTGCGGCGGCAGACGCTGGACGGGCCGATGCTCGAACTGTGCGTCGAGGACAACGGGTCCGGCGGTTCCGGGGCCGGTCCGGGCAACGGGCTGACCGGGCTGACCGAGCGGCTGGAGAAGGCCGGCGGAGGCCTCGAGGCGGGCCGGGTCAGGCAGGGGTTCCGGCTGGTCGCCCGGGTGCCGGCGGCCGGCGGGACGGCCGTAGGATCCGGGGCATGACGAGCACGATCAAGGTCCTCCTCGCCGAAGACCAGTCCATGGTCCGCGAGGCGCTGGCCGCCCTGCTCGGGCTCGAGGACGACATCGAGGTGGTCGCCCAGGTCGCCCGCGGCGACGAGGTGCTGGCGGCCGTCGGCGCGCACGGGGTGGACGTGGCGCTGCTGGACATCGAGATGCCCGGTTGCACCGGCATCGAGGCGGCGGCCCGGGTGCACCGGGAGCATCCGCAGGTCAAGCTCGTCGTCCTGACCACCTTCGGCCGCCCCGGCTATCTGCGCAGCGCGATGGAGGCGGGCGCGGACGCCTTCCTGGTCAAGGACGCGCCGGCCGCGCAGCTCGCCGACGCGGTGCGCAAGGTGCTCGCCGGGGAGCGGGTCATCGACCCCACGCTCGCCGCGGCGGCTCTGGCGGAGGGCGCGAATCCGCTCACCGACCGGGAACGGGAGGTGCTGCGGGCGGCGGCCGACGGCTCCACCAACGCGGAACTGGCCGCGGTCCTGCACCTGTCCCAGGGCACGGTCCGCAACTATCTCTCCACGGCGATCCAGAAGCTGGCGGTGCGCAACCGTACGGAGGCGGTGCGGATCGCGCGGGAGAAGGGCTGGCTGTAGCTCCGGCTCAGTTGAGCATGGCCCGTGCGGTGTGCGCCTGCTCCCGGACCCGCCGGGCGGCTGACTCGTCGACGACCTCGATGAGGTGGGCGTACGCGTCCAGCTCCGCCGCTCCCTCGCTGAACTCGCCGCGCTGGACGAGCAGCTGACCGCGTTCATAGCGCAGGCGGGCCGGGTGCGAGGGGATGAGGAGGCTCAGCTCCACCGCCCAGAGGCCGACGTCCGAGCGCTCGGGGCGGGCGGAGGCCCAGGCCCGGATGTTGTTGAGGATGCGCTGGACGAGCTCCAGCGGGGCCGCGGGCGCCAGCATGGAGGGCTGCAGCGGCGTCCCGGTCGCGCCGACGACCAGCAGCTCGGCGTCCGTGCCGGTCAGCACCCGGCCGCCGTCGAACGGGTCGGCCAGCACCTGCTCCTCGGCCGCTCCGAACCCGACCACGAAGTGCCCCGGCAGCGCGACCCCGTACACCGGGGCGCCCGCCCGGCGGGCGACCTCCATCCACACCACCGACAGCAGGATCGGCAGCCCGCGGCGGCGCCGCAGCACCTCGTGCAGCAGTGAGGACTCCAGACGCTGGTAGTCGGCAGGGGTGCCGTGGAACGCGTACCGCTCACCGAGCAGCCGGCACAGCGCCTCCGCCCACGCCCGCGGGCCGCCCGGCCGGTACGGCAGCAGTCCGGCGAGCCGGTCCAGCTCCAGCTGGGCCGCGTCGACACCGGCCTCGTCCAGCGAGCCGTCCGCCTCCGCGCCGATCAGCAGGCACAGCGCCGACAGATCCGGCCGCTCCGACCGCGCCTCCTCCCCGAACAGCCGCCGCACCTCGGCGGACCGCTCCGGCGGGGGCGGATACGGAGGCGGAAGACGAGGATGCCGCATGTCTGCCTCATGCCCTTCCACGGGGGTTCCTACGACTGCCCGAGCCCGCCCGTCCCGCACCGGAGGCTCCCGGCCCGCCGGCCGGCGCGGTCCGGCTCACCCGGCCTCCCGCTGCCCGGACTCGCCGGGCCCGCCGGTGCGGCCGGCCCGGTCCTGAGGTGCGCGGTAGTGGTGGTACGCGTGGTGGGGGGACATGCCCAGCCGGGTGTAGAGGGCGCGGGCGCCGTCATTGGTGTCCTCCACCTGGAGCCAGGCTGCCGAGGCGCCCTCGGCGAGGGCCTGGTGGGCCAGGGCGGACATGACGGTGGTGGCCAGGCCCTGGCGGCGGCGGGCGGGGTCGACCTCGACGGCGGCGAAGCCGGCCCAGCGGCCGTCCACCACGCACCGCCCGATCGCCGCCGGAGGCCCGCCCGCCGCGCCCGGCACCGTCGCGAACCACACCGACGGGCCACTGCCCAGCACCCGCAGGGCCACCTCGCTCAGCCCCTTGCGCCGGTAGCGCGCGAGCCACGCCTCGTCGGCCGTGCGCGAGAGCACCGCCCCCGTGCCCGGGGCGACGTCCGCGACCGGCGCCAGCGCGCCGATCCACAGCTCGGCCGTCACCTCCCGTACCCAGCCGCGCCGCTCCAGCTCCGCGCAGAGCAGCTCCTGCGTGCCCTCGGCGCCGGTCGCGGTCTGCAGGTAGGCAGGCAGCCCCCGCTCGCCGTACCAGTCCCGTACGGCCGCCAGGGCCGCGTCCAGCGGCAGCCCCGGCTCGCCGAGCGGCAGCACGCTGTTGGCGCGCCGCGTGAACCCGGCGGCAGCCCGCAGCTCCCACTCGCCCAGCCGCTCGCTCTCCACCGGCCGCCACGCCCGCGCGGCGACCCGCGCCAGCTCCGTGAAGGTCGCGGCGGGTCCCCGGCGACGCGCCGGAGCGGCCGGCACGACTTTGCCCGCGACCAGCGTGGATTCCGGAATCCGAACACTTTGCCCGTCGCGCCGTGTGATCATGAGCACGCCGTCGTCCCATGATGTGAGAACACCGACCGTGTCGGTGAACTTCTCCTGCGTCGCCCCAGGTTCGCCCAAGCGCCGTACGGAGACCCGTTTGCCCACGTCAGCAGTGGTGATACGGACCTCGAGGCGTCCATACGCCGAGATTTCCACTGGTCAGTTCACCCCTCCTGTTCGGATCATGCCCCGGAACGGAGATACTAGGGGCGGGCATCGACGACGCCGCGCTCCCGCGCGCCAGGCGGCGGAGCCTGAGGAGGCCCGCCAGCGCCCAATCGAGGAGGAACGACAGCGTGACCTACGTCATCGCGCAGCCTTGTGTCGACGTCAAGGACAAGGCGTGCATCGAGGAGTGCCCGGTCGACTGCATCTACGAGGGCCAGCGGTCCTTGTACATCCACCCGGACGAATGCGTCGACTGTGGTGCCTGTGAGCCGGTCTGCCCGGTCGAGGCGATCTTCTACGAGGACGACGTCCCGGAGGAGTGGAAGGACTACTACAAGGCGAACGTCGAGTTCTTCGACGAGCTGGGCTCCCCCGGCGGCGCCAGCAAGCTGGGGCTGATCGAGCGCGACCACCCGGTCGTCGCCGCGCTCCCGCCGCAGGGCGAGTGACCGTAGCCAGGCCCTAGCGGCCCGCATCAGCGCCGCCTCGGTCCCGTACGGCACGATCGCCTTGATCGCCGCCGTACGGGACCGAGGCGTTTGCCGTACCGACGAAAGCGAGCAAGATCCCGTGTCCGCAGTCTCCGACCGGCTCCCCACCTTTCCCTGGGACAAGCTGGAGCCCTACAAGAAGACGGCCGCCGCGCACCCGGACGGCATCGTCGACCTCTCCGTCGGCACCCCCGTCGACCCGGTACCGGAACTGATCCAGAAGGCTCTGATCGACGCGGCGGACTCACCGGGCTACCCGACGGTCTGGGGCACCCCGGCGCTGCGCGACGCGATCACCGGCTGGCTGGAGCGCCGCCTGGGCGCCCGCGGGCTCACCCACCGCCACGTCCTGCCGGTGGTCGGCTCCAAGGAACTGGTCGCCTGGCTGCCGACCCAGCTGGGCCTCGGCCCGGGCGACACCGTGGCGTACCCGCGCCTGGCCTACCCGACGTACGAGGTCGGCGCCCGCCTGGCCCGCGCCGACCACGTGGCCTACGACGACCCGCGCGAGCTGGACCCGGCGAACCTCCGGCTCCTCTGGCTGAACTCGCCGTCGAACCCCACCGGCAAGGTGCTGGCCAAGGACGAGCTGACGGAGATCGTCGCCTGGGCCCGCGCCCACGGCGTGCTGCTCGTGTCCGACGAGTGCTACCTGGAACTCGGCTGGGAGGCCGACCCGGTCTCGGTGCTGCACCCGGACGTCAACGGCGGCTCCCACGACGGCATCCTGGCCGTCCACTCGCTCTCCAAGCGGTCCAACCTGGCCGGCTACCGCGCGGCCTTCGTGGCGGGCGACCCTGCCGTCCTGGGCCCCCTGCTGGAGATCCGCAAGCACGGCGGCATGATGACCGCCGCGCCGACCCAGGCGGCCGTGGTGGCGGCCCTCGGCGACGACGAGCACGTCCGCGTCCAGCGCGAGCGCTACGCCGCCCGCCGCGCCCTGCTGCGCGAGGCCCTCCTCGGCCACGGCTTCCGCATCGAGCACAGCGAGGCCAGCCTCTACCTGTGGGCCACCCGCGACGAGTCCTGCTGGGACACGGTCGCCCACCTGGCGGACCTGGGCATCCTGGTGGCCCCGGGCGACTTCTACGGCGAGGCCGGCGCGACGTTCGTGCGCGTGGCGCTGACGGCGACGGACGAGCGGGTCCGGGCGGCCGTGTCCCGGCTGTAGGGCGCGGCGCGGACCGGCGGGCACAGGGCGACGGGGTCCGGGGAGCGAACTCCCCGGACCCCGTCGCCGTAGGTTCAGCGGTGGTGGACCTCAGCCGCCCAGCGGCAGCTGCGCCGGCACGGACGGGGCGGACAGCCCGCCCTTGCCCAGCGAGCCCGTGGGCAGCCCGCCCTTGGTCGCGGAGGACGCGGTGTCACCGAGGACGGTGCCCGCCGCCCCGGCAGCGGCGCCCGCGGCACCCTGCGCGGCCGGCGTCGCCTTCTTCACGGCGCTGCCGCCGGCCTTGCCCGCGGCCGGCACCGCCTGCTTGACCACCTTGCCGCCGGCCTCGCCCGCGAGACCGGTGGCGCTCTGCGCCGCACCGTCGACGGTGGTGCCGACCTGGGCGCCGTCCAGAGCGGTCAGGCCGCCCACGTTCGGGGTGGCCGCCGGCAGGTTCGTGGCCGCGCCGGCAGAGCCGGCCGCACCGACCCCGGCGGCCGCTCCTGCTGCGACGATCAGCGCGGCACGGGCGATCCGGCGGGTCAGGGGGAGGGACATGATGCTCCATTCGACGGGAGAGAACGGTGATGGTGTCCGTGCGTCGGACGCCGTGACTACCGCTCGAGACCGGCGAAGGTTGCGGACGCCCCAGGTAAAGAATGGATAACGCGTCGCATTATCGGTTGTGGATAAAAACGGGCAAACGGCGCCTCTTTCTGGCGCCCGCAGAATCCTTACCGCCCTTGTTTTCCAAGGGATTCGCAGACGGCGTGGTCAGTCGTCGGAAAATGCGCCCGGCGGGAAGCCGCGCAACCCGGGCGAGTGAGGCGCCGTACGGCTGTCCGGTCCACCGCCGGCTCCCCTGCCCCGCCTGCCGCGCGCTCTACTGCCCGGTCACGATCCGGACCGCTCCGGCGGACCGCTGCGCGCCCCCGGCGCCCTCCGGGCGGACCGTGCGCCAGGCGTCGCCGTCGCTGCCCGCGGTCCACTCCCGGCCCGCGTACGACACCTGCTGGATGTGCAGCACCGAGGAGTTGGCCACCGCCCAGTGCGCCAGCTGCCAGCCCCGCTCACGCTCCCGCGCGCCGCTCCCGGCCGTGTTCCGCCGGGTGCCCTCGGCCACCGGCACGGTCACGGTCCGCCCGTGCGCGGTCGCGGTCACGCTCGGGGACGGCGACGGCGAAGGCACCTGCGTACCGCCCACCTCCGCGCCCGTCTCCTGCAGCGCGTCCCTGCCGAAGTCCCGCACCAGCGCGGCCCGCACGGCGTCGGGGCCGGTCGCCTCCGCGGTCCGCTCCGGGCGCCCGTCGCAGGTCAGCGAGGCCGCCCTGTGCCCGGTCAGGGCGGCGGCGAGCAGCGTGGCGTCCGGCTCGTGCTTGGCGTACGCCTCCGGGTAGCCGCTGCGCTGCACCCGCTGCGCCGCCACGGTCAGCGGCAGCTTCATGTAGTCCGGCACCTTCGCCAGGTGGGCGTAGAAGATGCCCGCCGCGTACGCCGGGTCCATGATCTGCTGCTCGGTGCCCCAGCCCTGCGAGGGCCGCTGCTGGAACAGGCCCAGCGAATCCCGGTCGCCGTGCTGGATGTTGCGCAGCTCCGACTCCTGCAGGGCGGTCGCCAGCGCGATGGTCACCGCCCGCTCGGGCATGCCGCGCCCGGTGCCGACGGCGGCGATGGTCGCCGCGTTCGCCGCCTGCTCGGGCGTGAACTCGTACGACGCGGCGTTCTCGCCCTCGCCCGCGACCACCTTGCACCCCCGCACGCCCCCGCCTCCGGTGACGTACTGCACCACGAGGTAGGCGGCGACACCGCACAGGACCAACAGGGCCGCGCTGATACGCAGGAGGCGGCCGCGGCGCTTGGGACGGGTGGGGGACGGCTCTGGCACGCGTACAAGGTACTGGAGGCCCCCCGCACACATGCGCGGGGTCCGGAAAGCCGCGGGGTGCGCCGCCGACGCGATCAGGAGGTTCGGGCCGGTCCGCGGGGGTTAGGGTCGGTCCCATGGCCGACACCTCGCTTGACCTCACGCTGGACGCCGCCGCGCTCACCGCGCAGCTCGTGGACTTCCCCTCCGAGAGCGGCACCGAGAAGCCGCTCGCGGACGCGATCGAGACCGCCCTGCGCGCCCTGCCGCACCTCACGGTGGACCGCCACGGCAACAACGTGGTCGCGCGGACGCACCTCGGCCACGCGGAGCGGGTCATTCTGGCCGGCCACATCGACACGGTGCCGATCGCCGACAACGTGCCCTCCCGGCTGGACGAGAACGGCGTGCTGTGGGGCTGCGGCACCTGCGACATGAAGTCGGGCGTGGCGGTGCAGCTGCGCCTCGCGGCCACGGTCCCCGCCCCCAACCGCGACCTGACCTTCGTGTTCTACGACAACGAGGAGGTCGCCGCCGACCTCAACGGCCTGAAGCACATCGCCGAGGACCGTCCGGAGTGGCTGGAGGGCGACTTCGCGGTCCTGCTGGAGCCCTCCGACGGCCAGGTCGAGGGCGGCTGCCAGGGCACGCTGCGGGTGCTGCTGCACACCACGGGCGAGAGGGCGCACTCCGCGCGCGGCTGGATGGGCTCCAACGCCATCCACGCGGCCGCCCCCGTCCTGGCCCGCCTGGCCTCCTACGAGCCCCGGTGGCCGGTGATCGACGGGCTGGAGTACCGGGAGGGCCTGAACGCGGTGGGCATCAGCGGGGGAGTGGCGGGCAACGTCATCCCCGACGCGTGCGTGGTGACGGTCAACTTCCGCTACGCCCCCGACCGCTCCGAGGAGGAGGCGCTCGCGCACGTCCGCGAGGTCTTCGCGGACTGCGGAGTGGCCCGGTTCGTGGTCGACGACCACAGCCCCGGCGCGCTGCCGGGCCTGTCCCACCCGGCCGCGGCGGCCTTCATCGAGGCGGTGGGCGGCACCCCGCAGCCCAAGTACGGCTGGACGGACGTCTCCCGCTTCTCCGCGCTCGGCGTGCCCGCGGTCAACTACGGCCCCGGCAACCCGCACCTGGCCCACAAGCGGGACGAGCGCGTCGAGGTCGCCAAGATCCTCGCCGGCGAGGAGCGGCTGCGCCGCTGGCTGACCGCCTAGGCCTGTCGTCCGGCCCGCGCGGGGAGCGGCGCCGCACGCCGGACATGCTCACGTCCCCCCTCCGTAACGGTCGTGGATCTAGGCTGGCACCGAACTACCGGCAAGCGGAGGGAGCGCACATGCCTACCGGCAATCCCGAGGGGAAGAAGCAGCCGCCGGACGAGCAGCGGCTCGGACCGGTCCTCCGACGGCGGGGCCAGGTGACGGCCAGCACGACGGACCAGCGGCTGCTGGACGAGCGCGCTCCCACGGACTGGGTCCACACCGACCCCTGGCGGGTGCTGCGGATCCAGTCGGAGTTCATCGAGGGCTTCGGCACGCTGGCCGAACTCCCGCCCGCCATCAGCGTCTTCGGTTCGGCGCGCACGCCGGTGGACTCGCCGGAGTACGACGCGGGCGTGCGGCTCGGGCGCGGGCTGGTGCAGGCCGGCTGGGCGGTGATCACCGGGGGCGGCCCGGGTGCCATGGAGGCGGCCAACCGCGGTGCGTGCGAGGCGGGCGGCACCTCGGTCGGCCTCGGCATCGAGCTGCCCTTCGAGCAGGGGCTGAACCCGTACGTCGACATCGGCCTCAACTTCCGGTACTTCTTCGTCCGCAAGATGATGTTCGTGAAGTACGCACAGGGGTTCGTGGTGCTCCCCGGCGGCCTCGGCACCCTCGACGAACTCTTCGAGGCGCTCACCCTCGTCCAGACCCAGAAGGTCACCCGCTTCCCGATCGTCCTGTTCGGCACCGAGTACTGGGGCGGCCTGGTGTCCTGGCTGCAGAACACGCTGGTGGCCCAGGGCAAGGCATCCGAGAAGGACCTCCTCCTCTTCCACGTCACCGACGAGGTGGAGGAGGCGGTGGCCCTGGTGTCGAAGGAGGCGGGCCGCTAGCGCGAGGTCTGTGACCTCGCCTCCCACCCGACCGGGACGGTCGGGTGGGAGGGGCCGGGGGCCGGCGGAGCCCCCCGGTGCCTAGGCCAGGCCCCGCCGAGCCACGGCAGGGGCCCGGTGCCCGGCGATCGCCGCCACCATCTCCAGCACCTGCCGCGTCTCGGCCACCTCGTGCACCCGGTACACCTGAGCCCCCAGCCACGCCGACACCGCCGTCGTCGCCAGCGTCCCGATCAACCGCTCCTTCACCGGCCGGTCCAGCGACTCCCCCACGAAGTCCTTGTTGGACAGCGACACCAGTACCGGCCACCCGGTCGCGACCATCTCGTCCAGCCGCCGCGTCGCCTCCAGACTGTGCCGCGTGTTCTTCCCGAAGTCGTGCCCCGGATCGATCAGCACCGACTCCCGCGGCACTCCCAGCGCCACCGCCCGCTCGGCCAGCCCCACGGTCACCTTCAGGATGTCGGCCATGACGTCGTCGTACGTCACCCGGTGCGGCCGGGTACGCGGCTGAGCGCCCCCCGCGTGCGTGCACACCAGCCCCGCCCCGTACCGCGCGGCGACCTCCGCGAGGCCGGGGTCCACCCCGCCCCACGCGTCGTTCAGCAGATCCGCCCCCGCCTCGCACACCGCCGCGCCGACCTCGGCCCGCCAGGTGTCCACGCTGATGACGACGTCCGGGAACCGCCGCCGTACCTCCGCGACGAACCCCACGGTCCGCCGCGCCTCCTCCTCGGCCGTGACCTCCTCGCCGGGACCGGCCTTCACCCCGCCGATGTCGACGATCGCGGCGCCCTCGGCCACCGCCTGCTCCACACGCGCGAGGGCGGGTTCGTCACGGAACGTGGCGCCCTGGTCGTAGAAGGAGTCCGGGGTCCGGTTCACGATCGCCATGATCACCGGCTCGTGCGGCCCGAATTCCCGCCTGCCCAGCCTGAGCATCCGCTGTGACCTCTCCTCGTACGTTCCGCAGTGCGCCGCCTGCGACCCTAACGGTCGGACTCGCATGGCACGATCGGACCCTGACAGATTCAGCTTCCGGCACAGCGTCCGGTACCGAGCGTGGGGACCTCTGGCGATGGTGATGTTCTTGTTCCTGGTCGTCGCTCTGGCCGTCGTGGTGGCCGCCGTGACACTCGCCGTGGTGAGCGGCGGAGAGGGCGGCCCGCTGCCGGAGGTGGCCCCGGAGCGGCTGCAGGACCCGCTGCCCCCGGACCGCCCGGTCGGCAGGGCGGACGTGGAGTCCCTGCGCTTCCCGGTCGCCCCGCGCGGCTACCGCATGGCGGACGTGGACGACGCGCTCGGCCGCCTCGGCGCCGAACTGGCCGAGCGGGACGCCCGTATCGCCGACCTGGAGTCCGCCCTGGCCGGCGCCCGCGCCGCCGCCCACGCGCGCCAGGACCGGCACCCCGAGGGGGAGCAGCAGTGACCGCCGGGACCGCCCTGGCCGGGGCCGACGGCGTGCTGCGCTGCCCGTGGGCGCTGTCCACCGAGGACTACGTGACGTACCACGACGAGGAGTGGGGCCGCCCGGTCCACGGCGACGACGCCCTCTTCGAGCGGATCAGCCTGGAGGCCTTCCAGTCCGGCCTGTCCTGGATCACGATCCTGCGCCGCCGCCCCGGTTTCCGCGCCGCCTTCGCGGGCTTCCGGATCGAGAAGATCGCCGCCTTCACCGACGAGGACCGCGAGCGGCTGCTCGCCGACCCCGGAATCATCCGCAACCGCGCGAAGATCGACGCGACGCTCACCAACGCACGCGTGCTCGCCGACTGGTCCGAGGGCGAGCTGGACGAGCTGATCTGGTCCCACGCCCCGGACCCGGCCGGGCGCCCCGTCCCGAAGAGCCTCGCCGACGTCCCCGCGGTCACCCCGGAGTCCACGGCCCTGTCCAAGGCGCTGAAGAAGCGGGGCCTCACATTCGTCGGCCCCACGACGGCGTACGCCCTGATGCAGGCGTGCGGCCTGGTCAACGACCACCTGGAGAACTGCGCGGCGAGAGGCGCCCTCTGACCCCGCGCCGCCACCCTGCGCCCCCTGACCGCACGGTGCGCAGGGCGGCCGGGGCGGGCTAGCGGCCCAGGTACTTCGGCTTCTCCTTGTTCACGAAGGCCTGAACGGCGATCGTGTGGTCCTCGGACTGCCCGGCCCGGGTCTGCAGCTCGTCCTCCTTCTCCAGGGACTCCTCCAGGGAGTGCGTGAGGCCGTACGCCACCGACTCCTTCAGCGCCGCGTACGCCACCGTCGGCCCCTCGGCCAGGGCCCGCGCCACTTTCTGAGCCTCGGCGCGCAGCTCGGTCGCCGGCACCACCCGGTTGGCGATTCCGAGTTCCAGCGCGTCCTGGGCGCTGATGCTGCGCGGGAAGAGCAGCAGGTCGGCGGCGCGGCCCGGGCCGACCACCCGGGGCAGGGTCCAGGAGATGCCGGAGTCGGCGGTCAGCGCGACGCCCGCGAACGAGGTGTTGAAGGCCGCCGTGTCGGCGACCACCCGGTAGTCCGCGGCGAGCGCGAAACCGAAGCCGGCGCCGGCCGCGACCCCGTTCACCCCGGCGACCACCGGCTTCGCCGCTCCGGCCAGCGCCCGCACGATCGGGTTGTAGTGCTCCCGTACGGTGCTCATCGTCTGCCCGGAGCCGGTCTCGCGGTCCGACGCCAGCAGGCCGATGTGCTCCTTGAGGTCCTGGCCCACGCAGAACGCCCGGTCCCCGGCGGCGGTCAGCAGGATCGCCCGGACGGCGGTGTCCCCGGCCGCGGCTTCCGCCGCCTCCCGGAGAGCGACCTTCGTCGCGATGTTCAGCGCGTTCATCGCCTCGGGGCGGTTCAGCGTGATCGTCGCGAGTCCGTCGCTCACCTCGTAGAGCACGGTGTCGGCCATGGGTCATCCCCTCCGGTGTCACGGCTGGTGACGTACCGCTCGGTACGTCGCTGTCTGCAGGACAGCATGGCGGAGATCCCCGTCGGTGGACCGCACCGCACGTGTGACCTGCGTCAAAGAAAACCGGAGCGGAGGTACGGCGCGCGCGTCCGCGCGGGGGCGCAGTATCGCAGCCACATCCCCGAATTGAGTGGTTTTGCTCGCGCGCGTTGCCCAAGCGATGCCTTCTGATGTTGGTCATCGGGTCCTGAGATGCGGGATAATGGCTTGGAAGCAATGTGTTCGATGCCGGTGTCGCGTGTCCGTTACCCGGACCGCGGGTGCCCTCGGGGCGGTCGGCAGACGGTGAGCCTGGTTTCAGGAAGGGGAACGAGCATGGCGGCCATGAAGCCGCGGACGGGTGATGGCCCGCTCGAGGTGACCAAGGAGGGGCGGGGCATCGTCATGCGCGTTCCGCTCGAAGGCGGCGGTCGACTCGTCGTCGAGCTGACCCCTGACGAGGCCGAGGCGCTCGGCGACGCCCTCAAGAAGGTCGTCGTCTGACGCGTACGCGATCCTTTCCTTCCGGCTGCCCCGGCATCGCAAGCGGTGCCGGGGCAGCCGCGTCTCCCGCCGTCGTCCCCCCCGTTCGCCCCGCTCGGTCCGCTCCGTCCGCCCGGCCCGGTCAGCGCTTGACGGCGCACAGCAGGCCGTCGCCGACCGGCAGCAGTGACGTCACCAGCTCCGCGCTCTCGCGCACCGTGCGCAGCAGCTCCCGCAGCCGCAGCACCTCCGTCGGCTGCGGTCCCGAGTCGACCGTGCGGCCGTTGGCGAAGACGCCCTCGAAGACCACCAGGCCGCCCGGGCGGAGCAGGCGCAACGATTCGGCGAGGTAGTCCGGGTACTCCAGCCGGTCACCGTCGCAGAAGACGAGGTCGTAGCCGGCGTCCGCGAGCCGGGGCAGCACGTCCAGGGCCTGGCCCGGGATGAAGCGGGCCCGGTTGCTGGCGAAGCCGCAGGCCCGGAAGGCCTGCCGGGCGAACTGCTGGTGCTCCGGCTCCGGGTCGACCGTGGTGAGCACCCCGTCGGGGCGCATCCCGTGCAGCAGATGGATGCCGGACACCCCGCAGCCCGTGCCGATCTCCGCGACCGCCTTCGCGTCCACGGAGGCGGCGAGCACCCGCAGCGCGGCGCCCGTGCCGGGCGACACCGAGCGCAGCCCTGCCTCGCGGGCCCGCTCACGGGCCCAGCGCAGCGCTTCGTCCTCGGCGACAAAGGCGTCGGCGAACGCCCAGCTCGTCTGCCGGTTGCCGGTAATGACCCTCTCCTGTCCCCGTGGTTGCCTGGGCGTGACTGTATCCGTTGGCGTCGGGAACCCGCAGATGGGACCGGGCGTTAAGAAGGGTGGAACGGTGGCCCGGGTCTCGATCGGGGGTAAGAGGTGGATCAGGACGCCGAGCACATGCTGACGCAGCCGGATGACCCGTATCAGCGCGTATCAAATTCTCGTAAAACCGCTTATCCGGAGCTAACGGGCGAGGTGGCTATGGTAGGGGCTCCACTGGACACCACCAGAGCCGACAGGGGAGGTGCGGCTGCGCCCGGGGACCGGGGTGGAGTGCTGCGGCGCTTCCTCGGGTCGGCGGGCAGGCCGAAATCCGTGACCGACACCGCTGCTGACAGCCACGCCGCCGGTTTCGCCGCAGGCGACGCCCAGACCGCGACCTTCTCCACCGACGCGGACGGGCAGGCGTGGACTCCGCCCACGTGGGAGGAGATCGTCAACACGCACAGCGGTCGCGTCTACCGCCTGGCCTACCGCCTCACGGGCAACCAGCACGACGCCGAGGACCTCACCCAGGAGGTCTTCGTCCGCGTCTTCCGCTCCCTGTCCACGTACTCGCCGGGCACCTTCGAGGGCTGGCTGCACCGCATCACCACCAACCTGTTCCTGGACATGGTCCGGCGCAAGCAGCGCATCCGCTTCGACGCCCTCGGCGAGGACGCGGCCGAGCGGCTCGCCAGCAAGGAACCCACCCCGCAGCAGCTCTTCAACGACGCGCACTTCGACGCCGACGTCCAGCAGGCCCTCGACACCCTCGCGCCGGAGTTCCGCGCCGCCGTCGTCCTGTGCGACATCGAGGGATTGTCGTACGAGGAGATCGCCGCGACCCTCGGCGTCAAGCTCGGCACGGTCCGCTCCCGTATCCACCGCGGCCGCTCCCAGCTCCGCAAGGCCCTCGCCCACCGCTCGCCCGAGGCGCGCCGGGCCGAGGCGCGCAAGGCCGAGCGGCGCTCCTTCGTGCCCCGTGTCCCCGCTCTGGGGGGAGGGGGCGCGACCGCGTGAGTGGATCCCGGCCGAAACCGGCTCAGGCGCATTTCGCCGAGCAGCATCTGGGAGACCGGCTCTCCGCCCTGGTGGACGGAGAGCTCGGTCATGAGTCGCGTGAGCGCGTCCTCGCCCACCTGGCCACCTGTGCCCGGTGCAAGGCGGAGGCGGACGCCCAGCGCCGGCTGAAGAGCGTGTTCGCCGAGGCGGCCCCGCCGCCGCCCTCGGAGAGCTTCCTGGCCCGTCTCCAGGGCCTGCCCGGGGGAGGTGACCTCGACGGCGGCGGCACGCCGGCGCCCGGGGGAGGACCCTTCGTCCGAGGCCCCGAGGCCGGGGTCTTCGGAGTGAGGCGCGAGCGCTTCGAGTTCGGATATGTCCCGGCCGACCCCGCCCACTCCGCCGTGCCCGAGGAGCGTGGCTTCCGCATCCATCCCGTCGGTCGCTCGGACGCCGACCGCTCCGCCTCGCGCGGCCTGCGGTTCGCGTTCGCCGCCGCCGGTGCGGTGTCGCTGGCCGCGGTCGCCCTCGGCGGCGTCACCACCGCCATCCCCGGGGACATGTCAGCCGAGGCCCGCGGCGGCGCCGGCACGGGCAACGTCGTCCCGACGCGGGCGGCGGGCGCGGCGGCGACGGCCGACTCCCAGCGCCGACGCCCGGCGGGACCGCTGCTCGGCCAGGGCACCGGCCGGCTCGGCCAGACCACGGCGGCACCGACCGCCCTGTCCGCGCCGCTGCTGCCCGGCATGCCCGCCCCCTTCTCCGGCGGCCCCCGGAACGTCGTGCACGACCTGGCGGCACCGGTGATGGCGGGCGCGGCCGCGGTCTCTCCCCTGATACGCCCGCTGAGCGACATCACCCCGTTCTCCCTGACGCCGCCCTCCCCGGTGCCCCCGATCACCGCCCCCGGCCTGCTGTCGGCCCCCGCCCCCGACACCACCCCCTCTCCCTCCCACCAGGCGCCCTGAGGTTGAATCTGTGAGGCCGTGCCCGAGGCGATGACCCGGGCACGGATTCGAGTCTCCGCGGCCACCGCCGACACGCGCGGCCGCGGCCAGCCGTGGGGAGAGCATGAACGAGGGGAACCCGACGTCCGTCCCGCCCGGGGAGCGGACGCCGGCGGGGGACACACCGACGCCGGCGAGCCGGCCCGACGGCGACTTCGAACTGGCGAAGCCCGCGCCGATGACGCCGACGGCGGCCGGGGGAGCCGGGGGTGATGGGCCTGGATCGGCCGGCGCGGAGTCCGGTGCCGTGCCCGTCGCCGAGCGGCCCCGGCCCCTGCATGATCCCGATCCCTACAGCACCCCGCCGTACGGTGAGCCCGGTCCTTGGGCGCCCGCGCCACCGGTCCAGCATCCGACGGCGGCCCCGGGGACGGCCGTACCGGCGTCGGAGGCTCCGGCCGCGGCGCCCCCGCCGGGCCAGGTGGGGCCGGGTGCGCCCGCGCCCGCTCCGGTGGTGCCGCCCGTGGCGCCCGCGCCGGCCCCAGCGGCTCCGGGTGTGCCCGCGCCCGTGGCTCCCGTCGCGTCGCCCATGCCCGCCGGGGCGCCGCAGATCCCCCTGCAGGCGGCGCCGCCCGGGGTGGAATCCATGACCGGCGGTGGGCCCGCGTCGGAGGCCGCAGCGGTGGCCGACCCCTGGCGGGGGTACGACCCCTGGGCCGCCGGTGCTGCAGGGCAGCAGCCGGTGACCCGGGGGCCGTTGCAGCAGACCGGGGTCAAGGTGCTGACGGAGCGGCAGCGCCGGAAGAGGGCGTTGCGGATCGCCGTGCTGTGGACCTTGCTCGTCGCCGTCGTCTCCAGCGGCATCGGCGGGCTCGTCGGCGCCCAGGTCCAGCGCGAGAGCGGGCCGCGGGGCGGCAGCGCGCCCGCCGGGCGCGCGCCGGACGGCGTGGCCGGCATAGCCGCCCGCGCACTGCCCAGCGTCGTCACCCTGCACGTCCACGGCACCGACGAGTCCGGCACCGGCACCGGCTTCGTGCTCGACACCCGGGGCCACATCCTCACCAACAACCACGTCGTCCAGCCCGCCGCGTCCGGCGGCGACATATCCGTGACCTTCAGCAGCGGTGACACCGCGAAGGCGAAGGTCGTCGGCCACGACAGCGGTTACGACCTCGCCGTCGTCCAGGTGACCGGAACCCACGACCTCACCCCCCTGCCCCTCGGCGACTCCGACGCCGTCCGGGTCGGTGACCCCGTCGTCGCCATCGGGGCCCCCTTCGACCTGGCCAACACCGTCACCTCCGGCATCATCAGCGCCAAGGAGCGGCCCATCACGGCCGGCGGGGAGAAGGGCGACGGAAGCGACGTGTCGTACGTCGACGCGCTGCAGACCGACGCCCCCATCAACCCCGGCAACTCCGGCGGCCCCCTGCTGAACTCCCGGGCGCAGGTCATCGGCATCAACTCCGCCATCCGCTCGGCCGACAGCGGCTCGGACTCCGAGGGCGGCCAGGCCGGCTCCATCGGTCTCGGCTTCGCCATCCCCGTCAACCAGGCCAAGCGCGTCGCCGACGAACTGATCCACCAGGGTCGTGCCACTCATCCCGTCATCGGCGTCACCCTCGACATGGGCTACACCGGCGACGGCGCCCGTATCGACAGCAAGGCACGGGACGGCGGCCCGGCCGTCATCGAGGGCGGCCCCGGCGACCGGGCCGGGCTGAAGGCCGGCGACGTGATCACCGAGGTCGACGGGCAGCGCGTCCACTCGGGCGAGGAACTGATCGTCAGGATCCGCGCCCACCGGCCGGGCGACCGGCTTCGGCTGACCGTCGAACGCGGCGGCGAGCGGGAGGTCTCACTCGTCCTGGGCGCTTCCGAGCGGAACTGACGGAAGTCTCACCTCGGGACGGTACCGGTCTGCCAGGTGTGCCGGGTACCGTTGGGCGCGACCGAGGACATCGCAAGGAGCTTCAGGTGTTCAATGACATAGGGCCACTCGAGCTGGTGACGATCATTGTTCTCGCCGTGCTCGTCTTCGGTCCGGACAAGCTCCCGAAGGTCATCCAGGACGTGACGCGCACGATCCGGAAGATCCGAGAGTTCTCGGAGAGCGCCAAGCAGGACATCCGCAGCGAGCTGGGCCCCGAGTTCAAGGACTTCGAGTTCGAGGACCTCAACCCCAAGACGTTCCTCCGCAAGCAGCTGGACAACGACGATCTGGGGCTGAAGGAGATCCGCAACGGCTTCGACCTGAAGAAGGAGATGGCCGAGGTCACCGAGGCGGTCAGCGTCCACGAGAGCGAAGCCGCGGCCTCGTCCACGGCGGCGTCCCCGGTGTCCTCCTCCTCGTCCGGCGGGCGCGTGGACATGACCAAGAAGCCCGAGGACGCGGGCACGGACGACCGTCCGCTCTTCGACGCGGACGCCACCTAGGAGACACCTCCCGGCCCCCGGTTTCCCTGCTGCTCTCGGCGGTGTGGATATGCTGCCGAGTTGTTGTGCGGACCGTATGCGCATCAGCGACGCCGCCCGAAGGGGGGCGGGCGACGCGGTCCGACGAGAGCGAGGAGGCGTCCGGTAGATGGAGACGACGAGTCGGGTGGGCGCGCAGACGCCGGCCGCGGAGGGCGGGCAACCGCTTCACTCCGCCCGGCGTACGGTCGACGGCTATCTGCGGGCGCCCTTTCCCTGGTACGGCCTCGACGAGGCGTTCACGGGCCCGCGGTGGCTGATGCAGGTCGGTACGGCGGCCGACGGTGCCGTCGAGCACGGGTCGATCGGGCACGGGGACGAGCCCTCCGTACGCACCGAGGCCGGGTCCGCCGGTGAGCCGCGGGAGAAGTTCGCGGTCGTGGTGACCGTGGCGGCGAACCCGTCCCGGCGGAGCGCCGACGGTACGGGGCTGCTGGAGGCCACCTCGGTCTCCTCGGCCGCGTGGCTGGCGGGGGTCGGGCTGCTGTCCTTCACCTGGCCCGGGCAGATGGACCACAGTCTGCGGGACGACTGGCTGGATCAGCAGACGGAGACGGCGTGGGCCCTGGCCGACGACCTCGAGGGGCCCGAGTGGTCCGTGCTGTCCCTTCCCGTGGACGGGGTGCCGGTGCCGTTCCACTACCGGGAGTCCGAGTTCGGGTGGGTGCTGGCCGGCTCCACCGCGCAGGGCGTCCATGTGGGGGCCTACGGACGCGGGATGAGCGCGTACGGACTGGGATTCGCCGTGGTCAAGGACATCGGCGCCTACGCCTGAGAAACGCCCGCGCATCAGAAAAGGGGCGCCGGTGCGTCCGGCGCCCCTTCACGCAGGGCTTGCTGCTGAATCGTCAGAACTTGGGGGGCCTCGGTGACAGCAGGGCACGTCCCTCACCTTGCCCCCCTTCGGGGTGGTTGTGCGGGACGGTCCGGTTACGGCAATCGCCTGAGCCACAAGAGGGCAAGGGGGTAGGCGCCGGCAGCCACGACGAGTTGCACCAGCCCGGTAGCCGTGTGCGCCCAGTCGGGCAGCACCTGCCTGAAGATCTCGAATGCGATGCCGCGAGTGAACTCGAATGCTGCGGCAGCGGCGAACATCGCGCCCGCCGACTGCTTGGTCCACTGACGCGCTTTCGCGACCGGACGGGGGGCAAGAGGTTCTGTCACTCGTCCGTTGTACGGCACCTGATCCAACTCATCAATGGCCACTGCCTCGGCAGCCGCCCCTCTCCTGCCGGTTGTTGGAGGCCCCCGACGAGTCGCCCAACGGTGGCGTGCTCTACCAGCTGACGCAACCCGTCCTTTCGGGACTGGGCCAAACGGCTGGGGGGACGACCCCAGCGAGGTGGCATGCAGGCTGGGCACCCGGCGCCATGGCTCATGACCGGCCCGGGCCGTCTCGGGGCCGTCGGAGGGTGCTCAACGACAACCAACGCTGACAAACGTCGACGGCTCCGCCGCTGGTCAGAAGCTTGACCAGTGACGGAGCCGCAGATCGCAGACGTACGCGATCAGAACTTGTTCTTCGGCGTGATCCCCAGCGACAGGCCCGACAGGCCGCGCTGACGGCCGCCCAGCTTGCCGGCGATCGCGCGCAGGGCGGAGCCCGCCGGGGAGTCCGGGTCGGTCAGGACCACGGGCTTGCCCTCGTCGCCGCCCTCGCGCAGGCGGACGTCGATCGGGATGGAGCCGAGGACCGGCACGGTCGTACCCGTCGTACGCGTCAGGCCGTCCGCGACCAGCTGGCCGCCGCCCGTGCCGAAGACGTCGACCATCTCGCCGCAGTGCGGGCAGGGTAGGCCGGACATGTTCTCGACCACGCCGACGATCTTCTGGTGGGTCTGTACGGCGATGGAGCCGGCGCGCTCGGCCACCTCGGCCGCCGCCTGCTGAGGCGTGGTGACGACCAGGATCTCGGCGTTCGGGATCAGCTGGGCCACGGAGATCGCGATGTCGCCGGTGCCGGGCGGCAGGTCCAGGAGCAGCACGTCCAGGTCGCCCCAGTAGACGTCCGCGAGGAACTGCTGGAGCGCGCGGTGCAGCATCGGGCCGCGCCAGACCACCGGCGCGTTGCCCGGGGTGAACATGCCGATGGAGATGACCTTCACGCCGTTCGCCGACGGCGGCATGATCATGTTCTCGACCTGGGTCGGACGGCCGTCCGCGCCCAGCATGCGCGGCACGCTGTGACCGTAGATGTCGGCGTCCACGACACCGACCTTCAGACCGTCGGCCGCCATCGCCGCCGCCAGGTTCACCGTCACCGAGGACTTGCCGACGCCGCCCTTGCCGGAGGCGACCGCGTAGACCCGGGTCAGGTTGCCGGGCTTGGCGAAGGGGACCTCGCGCTCGGCCTGGCCGCCGCGCAGGGCCGCCGCCAGCTCGCGGCGCTGCTCGTCGCTCATCACGTCCAGCGTCACGTCGACCCGGGTGACACCCTCCACCCGGGAGACCGCCTCGGTGACGCGCTGCGTGATCGTCTCGCGCATCGGGCAGCCGGAGACGGTCAGGTACACGGTCACCGCGACCGCGCCGTCCTCCCCGATCTCCACCGATTTGACCATCCCCAGCTCGGTGATGGGCCGGTTGATCTCGGGGTCGTTCACCGTCGCCAGTGCCTCGCGCACCGCGTCTTCCGTAGCCATGAGAACGATGGTACGGCGCCCCGAGGGGCCTGCGGGTAGCCCCTCAGCGGTCGTCTGCGTCACGTCCCGGCGACCGTTCCGCCCGTTCCGCCGGGAATACGACGTGCCCGTCGTGGCGCCGCCGTTCCTCCAGCTCCTTGACCATGTCCTGCAGCTCCGAGCGGATCCAGTCGCGGGTGGCCACCTCGCCCAGGCCCATGCGCAGCGCGGCGATCTCCCTCGTCAGATACTCGGTGTCGGCGATGGACCGCTCGTTCTGCTTGCGGTCCTGCTCCAGGTTGACCCGGTCGCGGTCGTCCTGCCGGTTCTGCGCGAGCAGGATCAGCGGGGCCGCGTAGGAGGCCTGCAGGGACAGCGCCAGGGTCAGGAAGATGAACGGGTACTCGTCGAAGCGCAGGTCCCGGGGCGCGGCGACGTTCCACAGCACCCAGGCGATGATCACGATGGTCATCCAGACGATGAACCGGCCCGTGCCCAGGAACCGGGCGATCTTCTCCGACAGCCGGCCGAAGGCCTCCGGGTCCCACTCGGGCAGGATCCGGCGCCGGGGAGCGCGCGGCTGGTCCAGGCGCTGCGTGCGGTGCCGGGCGGCGGCCGTGGCGCCCGCCGGATGACGTTCGCGGGTCGCGGTGTCGCGCTCAGGAGCCATGGGTGGCCGCCCCCTCTCCCTCGTCGAGGTGGAACTCCGTCTCCCGCCAGTCCTCGGGCAGCATGTGGTCCAGTACGTCGTCCACGGTGACCGCGCCGAGCAGCGACCCGGACTCGTCCACCACGGGCGCGGCGACCATGTCGTAGGTCGCGAAGAACCCGGCGATGACGGGCAGCGTGGCGTCGGGGTCCAGGGGCTGGAGGTCGTCGTCCACCAGGGAGCTGACCAGGGTGTACGGGGGGTCGCGCAGCAGCCGCTGGAAGTGGACGGTGCCCAGGTACTTGCCGGTCGGGGTCTCGTCCGGCGGGCGGCAGACGTAGACCTGGGCGGCGAGCGCGGGGGAGAGGTCCTGGTTACGGACTCGGGCGAGCGCGTCGGCGACGGTGGCGTCCGGACGCAGCACGATCGGCTCGGTGGTCATCAGACCGCCCGCGGTGTGCTCCTCGTACGACATCAGGCGCCGCATGTCGGCCGCGTCGGCGGGCTGCATCAGGCTCAGCAGCCGCTCCTTGTCCGCCTCCGGCAGCTCGGCGAGCAGGTCGGCGGCGTCGTCCGGGTCCATCGCCTCCAGCACGTCCGCCGCGCGCTCCTCGGCCAGTTTGCCGAGGATCTCGATCTGGTCGTCCTCCGGCAGCTCCTCGAGCACGTCGGCCAGGCGGTCGTCGTCCAGGGCGGCGGCGACCTCCGCGCGGCGCTTGGCGGACAGGTGGTGCAGGACGTTGGCGAGGTCGGCGGGACGCAGCTGCTCGAACGTGGCGAGCAGGTTCTCGGCGCCCTGCCCGTGCTCCTCCAGCGAGAAGCCGGTGACGGCCGACCACTCCACGGTCAGGGTCTCTCCCCTGGCCCGCCGGAAGGCGCCGCCCTTCCTGCCCTTGCGGACGAACACGCGGTCGATCTCCCAGTCCCGGCGGGCGGGAAGCTGCTGCACGGACAGGTCGAGGACGGTGACCTCCTCGTCGCTGTCCACCAGCTTCACGCGCCGGTCCAGCAGCTCCCCGAAGACCAGCCGCTCGGTGGGCCGCTGCTCGAAGCGGCGCACGTTGAGCACGCCGGTGGTGATGACCTGTCCGGACTCGATGCCGGTCACCCGGGTCATCGGCAGGAAGATGCGGCGCCGGGTCGACAGCTCCACCACCAGCCCGAGCAGGCGCGGGGGCCGTCGGCCGACGCGCAGCATGACGACCAGATCGCGTACGCGGCCCACCTGGTCGCCGGCCGGATCGAAGACGGGGACCCCGGCGATGTGCGAGACGAAGATCCGGGGGGCGCCGGCTGCCATGACTGTGCTTCCTTTGCTCGCATTGCGTGGGAATTGCTGTTCTGTGCCCGCTCGGTTGCGCTTCAGGCTAGCCCGTACCGATCGGATACGCCCTGGTGGGCGGTCCGGACGGACTGGCCCCGCCGGGCGGCCGGGGCACCGGTACGCTGCCGTACGCCGTTCAGGACCCGTCAGAGAGGCAGCCCCACCTGTGACTGCGATTCCCCAAGGCCGTATCCGCCGGGCCGCGTTGGTGAGCGCGGCATGCGTAAGCCTGGCGGTGACGGGAGCGACGGTACTGACGGGGTGCAGCGAGGATCCGGACGCGGGAACCAACGGGGTGGGCAAGCTGCCCGCCGAGCAGATCCAGGCGAAGACGCGGGCGGCGGCGCAGGCGGCGCCGGCGGTGCGGCTGTCCGGGACGGTGGTCACCAGTGGCCGCACGTACACCCTGGACATGCAGCTGAAGGCCGACGGCGGCACCGGCTCGGTCACCTCCAAGGGCGGGACGTTTCGGCTGCTGCGGGTCGGCAGGCAGCTGTATCTGAAGGCCGACGGGGACTTCTGGAGCCACGCGGGGGACGCGGCTGCGGGCAAGCTCAAGGGCAAGTACGTGAAGGTGCCGCAGGGGGACCCCGCGTACAAGAAGTTCAGCGGCTTCACGGACAAGGACGTCCTCCTCTCGGGTCTGCTGACGCTGCACGGCAAGCTCTCCACCGACGGGCACCATGACCAGGCGGGTACCCGCACGATCCGCATCGCCGGCGACGACGGCTCCGGCGGCACCCTCGACGTCTCCCTCGAGGGCCGCCCCTACCCCCTCCGCCTCGTCCGCGCCGGCTCAGCCGGCACCCTCCGCTTCTCCGACTGGTCCAAGAACTTCAGCGTCACCCAGCCCTCGAAGTCGGAAACAGTCGACTACGGCAAACAACTCCCGACCTCCTAGGGCCGCCGCTGGAGCGGCAGTGCTTCGTACGGGGCCCGGCGACAGGCGGGTGGACCCGGCGGACCGGTCGGTCGTGGGCCGGTGGGCGGTCAGGCGTGCCGGCCGGTGAGTCGACGTACTCGGTGGGCGGTGGAGCCGGCGCACCGGATGTCGATGCGGCAATGGGCCGGTGGAGCAGGTGGACCGGCGGGTGCTCCTGGGCGTCGGTGTGCCGGCGATCCCGATTGTCACCCACGTCCGCCGCGCGACCACGACGGTGCCGACCGGCGGTGCCGAGCGCAGCTCAGCCGGTGCGGGCCCGGGCCCCGGCAGCCTCGTCGATGCCCGGCGGCGTCGGCCCGCTCCGTTACTTTCTCTTCCGTTTCGCCAGCAGCCGCGGCAACCCCGCCGGGACCGGCCGCCGTGTCGTCGCCGGGGACGGCAGCGGGGGCTGGGACAGGCTGTCCGAGGGCAGCGGTGCGACCGGACCCGCCGGCACCAGGCGGAGCACCCTGCACTCGCGGGCCCACCGCCCCGGCATCTCCTCCCCGTCGGCGGCGTTCAGCCGCTTCCCCTTCAGCTCCGCCACCACCGCTTCCCACTCGGGCGAGCCGGAGGCCAGTTCGCAGACGGTGGCCGGCCAGGTCACCAGCCGGCCGCCCTTGTCCTTGCTGCGCACGGTCACCTCGGCGGAGCCACCGTCGCTCAGCCCGGTCAGCGGCTGTTCCCCGGGCCCGTCACCGACCAGGCACACCGCACCCTCGTGCCACACGTGCCACAGCGCACGCGCCGCCGGGGCCCCGGCACCCCGGACCCAGACGAGGCCGGACTTCTTGGCGGCCTCCTCGATCAGGGCCTGGTCGAGCAGCTCACTTGTCATGCGCCCAGCCTATCCAGCGCCGCTCACAGCCAGCCGTTGCGCTTCAGCGTGCGGTGGATCCCCAGACACAGGACGACCGTGATGCCCATGATCACCGGGTAGCCGTACCTCCAGTGCAGCTCGGGCATGTACGTGAAGTTCATGCCGTACACCCCGCACACCATCGTCGGTACGGCGATGATCGCCGCCCACGCGGTGATCTTGCGCATGTCCTCGTTCTGCGCGACGGACGCCTGCGCGAGGTTGGCCTGGAGGATGGAGTTGAGCAGTTCGTCGAAACCCAGCACCTGCTCCTGGACCCGGGCGAGGTGGTCGGCGACGTCCCGGAAGTACTTCTGGATGTCCGGGTCGATCAGCCGCATCGGCCGCTCGCTCAGCAGCTGCATGGGCCGCAGCAGCGGCGCCACCGCCCGCTTGAACTCCAGCACCTCACGCTTGAGTTGGTAGATCCGCGCCGAGTCCACACCGCGCGAGACCCCGCCCCGGCCGGGCGAGAAGACCTCGGTCTCCACCTCGTCGATGTCGTCCTGCACCGCGTCCGCGACCGCGATGTAGCCGTCCACGACATGGTCGGCGATGGAGTGCAGCACCGCCGAGGGGCCCTTGGCGAGCAGCTCCGGGTCGTCCTGCAGCCGGTGGCGCAGCGCCCGAAGCGAGCCCTGACCGCCGTGCCGCACGGTGATGAAGAAGTCCCGCCCGGTGAAGCACATGACCTCGCCGGTCTCGACGACCTCGCTGTTGGCGGTGAGCCGGTCGTGCTCGACGTAGTGGATGGTCTTGAAGACGGTGAACAGCGAGTCGTCGTAGCGCTCCAGCTTGGGCCGCTGGTGGGCCTGGACGGCGTCCTCCACGGCCAGCGGGTGCAGCCCGAACTCACTGGCGATACCGGCGAATTCGGCCTCGGTCGGCTCGTGCAGGCCGATCCACACGAATCCGCCGTCGCGGCGCACCAGCCGCATCGCCTCCTGCGGGCTCAGCGGCGTGCCGCTCTCCAGCCGGGCGCCGTCGCGGTACACGGCGCAGTCCACGACGGCCGAGGGCGTGGCCGGGTCGCGTGTGGTGTCGTACGTCGTGCTCGTGTCCTTGCGCAGTGAGACACGGGACGACGGCCGGACCACAGCACGCAGGTCGCGGATCATCGACATGGGCAGGCTCCTTCGCAGGCGGGCGGCGACAGCGCCGGCGACGGGTGGAACTACCCGGAATGGGGACGTCCTGCAGAGGTCTTCCCGCCCTGGGGCAGGGAAAGATGTTTGGCACGTCCGCAAAGCGGGGAGCACCGCACCGTCGCGGTGGCGACTTCGCCACTGATGCAGAACTGATGAAGATCAGACAGATCAGGCAAAGCGAGACGAAGTGCTCTTCCGAGACGACGAAGCGAACGTGAAGGCGGCGGCCAGCCAGTAACTACATCAGCAGCCGGAAGAGCGAGTGGTACTACCAGGTCGACTTCGATCCATGACAGCCCCACCTCCTCCGGCCGGTCCCTCGTAAGGGAGTCTCGTCGGCGTCGGGACTCGACTGCGACGCTTCTGCGTGCTGCCCCGAACCACCGGCTCAGCGTAGCAGCCGCCCCACGTGTCAAGGCGCCGCTTTGCCCGCTACTGACGAGTTCTATGCTCACCGCATGGTTGATGTTCTCCCTCTCGTCGAGGCACGGTTGAACTCCGCGCTGGGCGAACCGGACGCGCGCGCCGCCGTCACCTTCCTCGGCACGGACCGCATCGAGGTGCTCCGATTCAGCGAGGGGGACGTCGTCCGTTACGCCACCCTCGGCATGTCCGCGCACCCCATGACCGATCCCACCGCGATGCTCGCCGACCCCGTCAAGGGCCCGCGCGCCGAACTGGTCCTGTCCGTCCGCGCCGGCCTCGCCGACACCGACAAGGTGCTCCGCCCGCTCGCCGTGCTCGCCGCGTCCCCGCAGGTCGAGGGCGTCGTCGTGGCCCCCGGCGCCTCCCTGGACGTGGGCGAGCCGCTGTGGCCCGGCGCCGCCTTCACCTCGGTCCTGGTCGGCGAGCCCGGCGGACTCGTCGAGGATCTGGAACTGGACGAGCCGATGGACCCCGTACGGTTCCTGCCGCTGCTGCCGATGACGCCGAACGAGGCCGCCTGGAAGCGGGTGCACGGGGCCCAGGCCCTCCAGGAGCGCTGGCTGACGCGCGGGACGGACCTGCGCGATCCTGCCCGCAAGTCCGTCCCGCTGGAGTGAGCAACCTCACCAAAGCCCGTCGGTGGTAAGTCAGTTGGCGAAGACGGTGACGCCGTCCTCGGCAGCGTGCCGCTGCTCCAGATCTTCCGCCTCGTGGGTGAGCGCGGCGCGCCGTACGACGACCACCACCGCGCCGAGCACCGCGGTGACCGCCGCGACCACGAACGGGACGTGGATGTCCGTCCACTCCTCGATCTTCGGCGCGAAGTACGGGGCGGCGGCGGCCGCGAACCAGCGGACGAAGTTGTAGCCCGCGCTCGCCACCGGGCGCGGCGCGTCCGACACGCCGAGGGCCAGCTCGGTGTAGACGGTGTTGTTCACACCGATGAAGGCGCCGGACAGGATCGTGCAGACGACGGCCGTGGTGTGGTCGCCGTAGCCGAGCACGAGGACGTCCGCCGCGAGCAGCACCAGCGAGCCACCGAGCACCTTCAGCGAGCCGAACCGCTCCTGCAGGCGCGGGGCCACGATCACCGAGAACACGGCGAGCAGCACACCCCAGGCGAAGAACACCGCGCCCGACCTGTACGGCGTCATGTTCAGCACGAACGGGGTGAAGGCCAGCACGGTGAAGAACGTGTAGTTGTAGAAGAACGCCGAGACCGCCGCCGAGGCCAGGCCGCCGTGGCCGAGCGCGCGGATCGGGTCCAGCAGCGAGGTCTTGCGGGCCGGCTTCGGCTGCTCCTTCAGGAACGCCGTGATGCACAGGAACCCGATCGCCATCAGCGTGGCGGTGCCGAAGAAGGGGTAGCGCCAGCTCACGTTGCCGAGGACCGCGCCGAGCAGCGGGCCGCAGGCCATGCCGAGGCCGAGCGCCGACTCGTAGAGCAGGATCGCCGCCGCGCTGCCCCCGGCCGCCGCGCCGACGATGACCGCGAGGGCGGTCGAGACGAACAGCGCGTTGCCGAGGCCCCACCCGGCCCGGAAGCCGACGAGCTGGCCCACGCTGTCCGACGTGCCGGCGAGGCCCGCGAAGACGACCACGAAGGCGAGGCCGAGCAGCAGGGTCCTGCGGCCGCCGATGCGGCTGGAGACGAAGCCGGTCAGCAGCATCGCCACCGCGGTGATCAGGAAGTACGAGGTGAAGAGCAGGGACACCTGGCTCGCGGTGGCGTGCAGGCCCTGCGCGATCGACGGCAGGATCGGGTCGACGAGGCCGATCCCCATGAAGGCCACGACGGAGGCGCCGGCCGTGGCCCACACCGCCTTGGGCTGTCGCAGGATGCTGCCGGCTCCCGCGTCGAAGGGGTCCATGTGCTGCTCCCGTCCCGGTGCTGAAGGGTTTCAGATGGTTGGTGTATGCACATAGTAAGTTAGTGTAGCTAATTAATGCAAGGTGCATTCAGTTCTGCCTGGTCAGGTGTTCCCCCCGGACGGGTGATCGTCCTTGACGTGACGCGGCAGAGCTAGGACCGTGGAGCCCTATGAGGGGCGAACCCAGTTGCCCGAAGTGTGGTGGCCGGGTCAGGGCTCCCGGACTCTTCGCCGATTCCTGGCAGTGCGATGTGCACGGGACGGTGTATCCGCTGCAGCCCGTGATCCCGCCCAGCGTCGAGGCCCTCGGTGTGGTGGTGCACCGTACGCAGGTCCCGGTGTGGATGCCGTGGCCGCTGCCGGTCGGTTGGCTGTTCACCGGCGTGGGCTATGCGGGGGACGACCGCAGCGGCGGCCGTGCCACGGCGGTGGCGTGCTCCGGCCCCGGCCCGCTCGGCGGCGTCGGTGAGCTGATCCTCGTCGCCGAGGAACTCGGCGTCGGCCTCGGCGCGTGGTACGCGGGCATCGACGCCCCGGACCCGGGGCCGTACATGAACGTCGAGAAGCCGCCCCAGGCCAAGGTGCTGGCCGCCGGCCGCCCCACCCCGCTCTGGCACGTCTCGGGCAGCCCCGACGACCGCGCCGTCTTCGCCGGCGAGGCGCTCGGGCTGTGGCTGTGGGCGGTGGTCTGGCCCGAGCAGTCCGGCCTGCTCATGTACGACGAGCTGGTGCTGACCGACCTGCGGGACGCGGGGGCGGAACTGGACCTCGTGCCGTGCGGGGCGCTGTCGCCGCGCCTGCTGCAGCCCTGACGGGTGCCGTAGGGGGCGCTGAGCGGGTTCGGGTGTGACAGGAGGGCGGGAAAACCCCGCTATCCTTAGGTGTCCCCCTTCCGTCATGTCCCTGTCTGGAGCCTGCCGTGCGCATCGACCTGCACTGTCACTCCACGGCATCGGACGGTACGGACACCCCGGCCGAGCTGGTGAAGAACGCGGCAGCGGCCGGTCTGGACGTCGTCGCGCTGACCGACCACGACACCACCCGCGGGTACGCCGAGGCGATCGCCGCGCTGCCCGAGGGGCTCACCCTGGTCACCGGCGCCGAGCTGTCCTGCCGCATCGACGGCATCTCCCTGCACATGCTGGCCTACCTCTTCGACCCCGAGGAGCCCGCCCTGCTCGCCGAACGCGAGCTGGTCCGGGACGACCGGGTGCCGCGGGCCCAGGGCATGGTGGCGAAGCTGAACGCGCTGGGCGTGCCGGTCACCTGGGAGCAGGTCGAGCGGATCGCCGCCGGCGGCTCCGTGGGGCGTCCGCACGTCGCCACCGCGCTCGTCGAGCTGGGCGTGGTGCCCACCGTGAGCGACGCGTTCACCGAACAGTGGCTGGCCGATGGCGGGCGGGCCTTCGTGGAGAAGCACGAGACCGACCCCTTCGAGGCGATCCGGCTGGTCAAGGGCGCGGGCGGGGTCTGCGTCTTCGCGCACCCGGCCGCCGCCAAGCGCGGCCGTACGGTGCCCGAGTCGGCGATCGCCGAGATGGCCGCGGCCGGGCTGGACGGCATCGAGGTCGACCACATGGACCACGACGCCGACGCCCGGGCCCGCCTGCGCGGCCTGGCCCAGGAGCTGGGTCTGCTGGTGACAGGGTCCTCGGACTACCACGGCAGCCGCAAGACCGTGACCCTCGGCGCGTACACGACCGACCCCGAGGTGTACGGGGAGATCACCCGGCGGGCCACCGGGGCGTTCCCGGTGCCGGGGACCGGCGGAGCCTGAGGCCGTCCGGCCCGACCGCGCCCGCCCGTAGTCCACGTCTTGGCCGACGTCCTCGTCACGTCCCGGTCGACGCCCTCACCCTCCCCCTTCCTTCCCTTCCTCCTGCAAGGCCTGCTGCTCCGTCATGTTCGACATCGCCGTCTTCGGCTCTCTGTTCCTGACCCTTTTTGTCATCATGGATCCCCCCGGGATCACCCCGATCTTCCTCGCGCTGACCGCCGGACGCCCTGCCAAGGTGCAGCGGCGGATGGCCTTTCAGGCCGTGTGCGTGGCGGGCGGGGTCATCGCCGTCTTCGGCGTCCTCGGCCATCAGATCCTGAACTACCTGCATGTCTCCGTCCCCGCGCTGATGATTGCGGGCGGACTGCTGCTTCTGCTGATCGCGCTCGACCTGCTCACCGGCAAGACCGACGAGCCCAAGCAGACCAAGGACGTCAACGTCGCCCTGGTGCCGCTCGGCATGCCGCTGCTGGCGGGCCCCGGTGCGATCGTGTCCGTGATCCTGGCCGTGCAGAAGGCCGACAGTGTGGCCACACAGGTCTCGGTGTGGACCGCGATCCTCGCGATCCACGCCGTGCTGTGGGTGGTGATGCGCTACTCGCTGCTGATCATCCGCGTCATCAAGGACGGCGGTGTGGTCCTCGTGACGCGGCTCGCGGGCATGATGCTCTCCGCGATCGCGGTGCAGCAGATCATCAACGGGATCACTCAGGTGATCCGGGGGAGCTGAGCAGCTGGTCTCGGCTCCCCCGGAAAGCTTGAGTGGCGTCGACGCGTTACGAGGCCGTGCTGTCGGCCGGGCGGATCCAGAGGCGCTGTCCTATGGCGGCGGCCTGCTGAACGATCCGGTTGACGGAGGCGGCGTCCACGACGGTGCTGTCCACGGTGGTGCCGTCGACCTCGTCGAGTCGCATGATTTCGAAGCGCATGGCTTCTCCCTTCGTCTGGTCATCCTCCTGCGGAGAACTACTGGGTGCTGAGGTGACGTGCTGTCGTACGTATGGAACGCCCTGCGTGTTACAAACATTCCCTACGCTAAAGAAATTTTTCGAACGACTAATTACTGACCAGTAAGCGGCGATCACGGGACTGACCGGGACCGGTTGTGTTCGCAGCGTGACCGCCGGGACAATGGAGGGGATGAACGACGACCTGGCGGCCCTCGCCGCCCGCATCGACCACACGAACGAGCTGCTGCAGCGCATGCTCGCCGAGGTGGCGAAGACGCCCTCGACCCACGCGATCTTCGTCGACGCGGGCTATCTGTACGCGGCCGCCGGCCGGCTCGTGGCGGGCACGGAGGACCGCCGGGCCTTCGACCTCGACGCCGAGGGCCTGATCGACGCGCTCATCGACAAGGCCCGCACGATCTTCGCGGACAGCCGGCTGTTGCGCGTGTACTGGTACGACGGCGCCCGTCGCCGCATCCACACCGCCGAGCAGCAGATCATCGCCGAACTGCCCGACGTCAAGGTCCGCCTGGGCAACCTCAACGCCAACAACCAGCAGAAGGGCGTCGATTCCCTCATCCGCACCGACCTCGAGTCCCTCGCCCGGCACCGCGCCATCAGCGACGCGGCCCTGCTCGGCGGCGACGAGGACCTGGTCTCGGCGGTCGAGGCGGCCCAGGGCTACGGCGCCCGCGTCCACCTGTGGGGCATCGAGGCGCCCGAGGGCCGCAACCAGGCCGAGCCGCTGCTCTGGGAGGTCGACAGCCAGCGCACGCTCGACCTGGAGTTCTTCAAGCCGTACGTCTCCCGTCGCACGTCCGCCGCCTACGAGGCCACCGCCGGAACCCGGCCCACCCGTGAGGACGTCCGCTTCGTGGGCGCCCAGATCGCGGCGAAGTGGCTCTCCGCGCGCGGCCGCGAGGCCCTGGTCGAACTCCTCCCCGGCCACCCCTATCTGCCCGGCTCCGTCGACCAGGACCTGCTGGTCGAGGCCGAGGCCGTGCTCCAGTACTCCCTGCGCGGCCAGGCGGACCTGCGCCGCGCCCTCAGGGACGGCTTCTGGGAGCACCTGCAGACGCAGTACTAGCGGGGCCGGGACGGCCCGCCCCGGTCCGGGCCGCCGTGGCGGTCGCGGTGGTCGCGGTGGTCGCGGTGGTCGCGGTGGTCGTGGCGGTCGCGGTGGTCGTCCCAGAAGTCGGCGATGGCGCGGGCCGTGGAGAGCGGCTGATCGGTGTTGGGCGAGTGCTCGGCGCCCTCGATGACCGTCCGCCGGGCCTTCAGCCGTACGGCCATCTCGTCGAGCAGCGCGAGCGGCCAGGTGTCGTCCAGCGCACCCGAGAGCACATGGAACGGCAGTGGTACGGCTGCCAGTTCGGCCACGCGGTCCGGCTCCCCGCACAACTGGCGCCCGGTGGCGAGGAGCTGCGCGGGCTTGTTGGCGAGCCAGCGGCGCCGCAGGTCGTTCCGGTTGTCCAGCCCGCCGTCGAGCCTGCCGGTGGCGGTCTCCTCGGGCGCCGCCTCCATCGCCTGGATCGCGTCCCACACCTCCGCCATCGACATCACGGCGAGCGCGTCCCGCAGCAGCTTCACGCGCTGCCGCTGGGAGGCGGAGATCTGGGCGGGGCCCGAGGCCATCAGGGTGAGTGAGCGGAAGGGGGAGTGGTCGATCAGCACGGCCGCGCGGGAGATCTGCCCGCCGAGCGAGTGCCCCAGCAGATGCAGGGGCCCCGCGTCGAGCGCCTCCGCCTGCGCGAGCACGTCCCTGGCCAACTCCTCCTGCGCGTAGGCGGATTCGTCGTCCTGTGGGCCGTCCGTCTCGTACTGGCCGCGTCCGTCGACGGCCACGGTCCGGTACCCGCGCGCGGCGAGCGGCACATGCAGCGGGTTGAAGTCCTCCTTGCTCCCGGTGAACCCCGGCAGCAGCAGCGCCACGCCCCTGGGCTCGACGCCCTCGGCCACGGGCGCGTCGACGACGGCGAACTCCCCACGCGCGGTCCGCAGGAAGTACGCGCGGGCACCGGGTGGCGGGACGAAGGTGGCAGGCCTGCTCATGGGGAGAGGCTATCGGGCGGGGACGTCGTGGGCCGGTGGGGGATCTGGCGAGGGCACCTGACGGGTCCGTCAGGTGGGGTCACCTGATGGGGCGCCGGAAACGGCGACGGCCCGCCCCACGGGAGTGGAACGGGCCGTCGCCGGACAGGGTGGAGCAGGCGGTGTGCCGGCTCAGCCTTCGGTGGCCGGGGCGGCCGCCGTGGCCTTGCGGGTACGGCGACGCGGCTTGACCTCCGGCTCCTCGGTCGCCTGTGCCGGAATCTCCGCAGCGGCCCCTTCGGCGACGGCCTTCCGCGTCCGCCGCACCTTCGGCGCGGCCACCTCGGCGGCGGCCTCGTCCGGTGCGGTGGCGGCCACGGCCTTCTTCCGGGTACGACGCGGCTTGGCCTCGGCTTCGGGAGCCTCGGGCGCCTCCGGGGCGGCTGCGGCCTTCTTGCGGGTACGACGCGGCTTGGCCTCGGCTTCGGGGGCCTCGGGTGCCTCCGGCGCGGTGACCGCGGTCTTGCGGG
>NZ_JBVIDR010000005.1:150280-369564 GCF_055572275.1 Streptomyces sp. NPDC030798
GGTGCGGCGCGGCTTGGCGTCGGTGCCCTCGGCCGTGTCGACGGCGGCTTCGGCGGCAGCGGCGACCTTGCGGGTGCGGCGCGGCTTGGCCTCGGCTTCGGCGGCCTCCGGCGCCTCCGGAGCGGCTGCGGCCTTCTTGCGGGTGCGGCGCGGCTTGGCGTCGGTGCCCTCGGCCGTGTCGACGGCGGCTTCGGCGGCAGCGGCGACCTTGCGGGTGCGGCGCGGCTTGGCCTCGGCCTCCGTCTCCGTGGTCGGCTCCTCGGGGGCGGTGGCTGCCGCCTTCCGGGTGCGGCGGGGCTTGGTCGCCGGGGTGGCCTCGTCCGTGCCCTCGGCCGCTGCCGGCGCCGTCTCGGCGGCGGGCTCGGCCGTCTTCCGGGTGCGGCGGCGCGGCTTGGCCTCGGTGCCCTCGGCCGTGTCGACCGCGGTCTCGGCGGCGGCTGCGACCTTACGGGTGCGGCGCTGCTTGGGCTCCGGGGCTTCCGCGGGAGCGGCGGCCTCGGGCGCCGGCTCCGAAACCACCGGCTCCGAAACCGCCGGCTCCGAAACCACCGGCTCAGTCACCGTCGGCTCCGTCACCGTCTGCTCCGCCGACCGGCGCGTGCGGCGGCGGCGCGGCTTGTCCGCGACCGCCTGCTCGGCCGGGCCCTCGGCGGAGTCCAGCGCGGCCTCGGCGGCCTCGGCGGCCTCGGTGGACGCGGCAGCGGCCGTCAGCGGCTCCGCCGCGGCTCCGCCGCGGGTGCGGCGACGGCGGCGCGGGGTGCGGGTCGCGGCGGGCTCGTCGCCGGTGCCGGTCTCGGCGGCCGGTGCCGGGGCCGTCGTAGCGGAGGAGTCGTCCAGCGGAGCACCGTTGCGGGTGCGACGGCGACGGCGCGGCGTGCGCGCCGGGCGCTCGGCCTCACGCTCCGAGGCGCGTGCGTCACCCCGGCCGCCCCGGCCACCGCGACCGCGCGCACCGCGGCCACCGGTCTCGCCCAGGTCCTCCAGCTCCTCCGCCTCGAGCCCCGCACGGGTCCGCTCGGAGCGCGGCAGGATGCCCTTCGTGCCCTCGGGGATGCCGAGGTCGGAGAACAGGTGGGGGGACGACGAGTACGTCTCCACCGGGTCGTTGAAGTCCAGCTCCAGCGCCTTGTTGATCAGCTGCCAGCGCGGGATGTCGTCCCAGTCGACGAACGTGATCGCCGTACCCTTGGCGCCCGCGCGGCCGGTGCGGCCGATGCGGTGCAGGTACGTCTTCTCGTCCTCCGGGGACTGATAGTTGATGACGTGCGTGACACCCTCGACGTCGATGCCGCGCGCGGCGACGTCGGTGCAGACGAGGACGTCCACCTTGCCGTTGCGGAACGCGCGCAGCGCCTGCTCGCGGGCGCCCTGGCCGAGGTCGCCGTGGACCGCGCCGGAGGCGAACCCGCGGCGCTGCAGCTGCTCGGCGATGTCGGCGGCCGTGCGCTTGGTGCGGCAGAAGATCATCGCCAGCCCGCGGCCCTCGGCCTGCAGGATGCGGGCGACCATCTCCGGCTTGTCCATGTTGTGCGCGCGGTAGACGAACTGCTTGATGTTCGCGACCGTCGCGCCCTCGTCGTCCGGCGCGGTGGCACGGATGTGCGTGGGACGGGACATGTAGCGGCGGGCGAGACCGATGACCGCGCCCGGCATGGTCGCCGAGAACAGCATGGTCTGCCGCTTGACCGGCAGCATGTCGATGATCTTCTCGACGTCGGGCAGGAAGCCCAGGTCGAGCATCTCGTCGGCCTCGTCGAGCACCAGGCACTTGACGTGCTTCAGGTTCAGCTTCTTCTGGCCGGCCAGGTCCAGCAGACGGCCCGGGGTGCCGACGACCACGTCGACGCCCTTCTTCAGGGCTTCCACCTGCGGCTCGTAGGCCCGGCCGCCGTAGATCGCGATGACACGCACGTTGCGCACCTTGCCCGCGGTCTGCAGGTCGTTCGTCACCTGCGTGCACAGCTCGCGCGTGGGGACGACGACGAGCGCCTGCGGGGCGTCGGTGAGGGCCTCGGGGGCGGCGCGCCCGGCCTCCACGTCGGCGGGGACGGTGACGCGCTCGAGAAGCGGGAGGCCGAAGCCCAGCGTCTTGCCGGTGCCGGTCTTGGCCTGGCCGATGACGTCCGTGCCGGAAAGGGCGACGGGGAGCGTCATCTCCTGGATGGGGAAGGGGGTGATGATGCCGACGGCTTCCAGGGCCTCGGCGGTCTCGGGAAGGATTCCGAGTTCACGAAACGTCGTAGTCAGGATGCTGCCTCTTCTGTGTGGCGCGGTGCGAGGCGAGCGCGGGGGTCTTTGACGGACCGTGCCGGGGACGTCGGCTGCCTTACGGGCGAACCACTGGGGCAAGCCGTATGACACGGGACCTCTGCCGACGCTCTAGCGCTCTCACCGCTGAGGGTGTCCCCTCCGGTCGTCGTACGCGATGTGCCGTACGGCCGGGAGGGCTGTCGGGTCGGAGCCGATCGGGCCACCGACCGGGCATCCTCATGCGTGCGGCCTGTCGGACACGTCGAACATCGTCGACGCACTCAGCAGGCGCATTACCACCATACCCCGGAATCGCGCACATGCGATGGCCGATTTGGTCACGTAGTCGTGGTCACAGTGGCTGACCAGGACTTGAGCGGTACGGCGAGCGGACTATTGTGCGCCTCATGACTAGCTCTGACAAGCCCGACAACGCGTCCGCCGCCCCCGCCGAGCACACCGGGGTCGCCGCCCAGGACTGGGCACAGGCTTCCGCCGACCCGCAGTACCGGGCGGCGGTCGTGGACCTTCTCGGAGCGCTCGCGTACGGGGAGCTCGCGGCGTTCGAGCGGCTGGCGGAGGACGCCAAGCTGGCGCCGACGCTCGTGGACAAGGCGGAGCTGGCGAAGATGGCGTCGGCGGAGTTCCACCACTTCGAGCGGCTGCGCGACCGGCTGACCGAGATCGGTGAAGAGCCGACGGCCGCGATGGAGCCGTTCGTCGCGGCCCTGGACGGCTTCCACAAGCAGACGGCGCCGTCCGACTGGCTGGAGGGCCTGGTCAAGGCCTACGTCGGCGACTCGATCGCCAGCGACTTCTACCGGGAGGTCGCGGCCCGCCTCGACTCCGACACGCGCGAGCTGGTTCTGGCCGTTCTCGACGACACGGGGCACGCCGGGTTCGCGGTGGAGAAGGTGCGCGCCGCCATCGACGCCGACCCGCGCGTGGGTGGGCGGTTGGCGCTGTGGGCGCGGCGGCTGATGGGGGAGGCGCTGTCGCAGTCCCAGCGGGTGGTCGCGGACCGGGACGCGCTGTCCACGATGCTGGTGGGCGGGGTGGCCGACGGGTTCGATCTCGCGGAGGTCGGCAAGATGTTCTCGCGGATCACCGAGGCGCACACGAAGCGCATGGCTGCGCTGGGCCTGGCCGCGTAACCCTGTGGGGGCGGGTTGCAGCCGTCGCGCGGCTGCCCGCCCCACCTCCGGCCTACGCCGGGATCGATCGTCGGCGCAGGCGGCCCGTGGGGCGCAGGAGGAGGGAGAGGGAGGCTGCCGAGACGACGGCGGCTCCCAGCAGGCTCAGCAGGACCGGGGCGGGACCCAGGGCGCTGTGGGTGATGAAGTCACCGAAGAGGGCGCCGGCGACGCCCGTCGCATACACGAGCGGGCCGGTCGGCAGCCGATGGGCGAACCGGTGGGCCGCCGCCCAGGCGAGGACCAGACCGAGCACGGTGGATCCGAGTACTTCCAGGATCATCTCGAGGTCCCTCCCACGGCCGCACTGCGCTTGACGGTCGTAGCCCGTCATACCCGTGACCTGCGGATTGCAATCATGTTCTGTGGACGACTTGTGCGGCAGCTGTGCACAGGCGGGCACACGGAGAGGGGCCGGGCGGCACTGTGCCGCCCGGCCCCTCTCCGTTGCTCAGCTCGGCCTACAGCGCGCCGAAGCCCACCTTGCGGACGGTCGGCTCGCCGATGTCCACGTACGCCAGGCGGTCCGTCGGGACCAGGACCTTGCGGCCCTTCTCGTCCTGAAGGCTCAGCAGCCCTGTCTTCCCGGCCAGCGCCTCGGCCACCACGCGCTCGACCTCCTCCACGCTCTGACCGCTCTCCAGAACGATCTCGCGGGGCGCGTGCTGCACGCCGATCTTGACCTCCACGGCTTTGTCCCTCCGACGGTCAGTGATGTGCGCGATCTCCCGCGCCGTACCCAGCACACATTAGTCCGGCGAGGGGACGTAGACGCTGCGGGCCGGAACGCCGTCAGCGAACAGCCCGCGGGAACAAACGGACGTCAGTGGTGCTCGCTGCCGTGCAACGGGAAACCGGCGATGCCCCGCCAGGCCAGCGAGGTCAGCAGCTGCACCGCCTGCTCGCGCGGCACGCTGCGGTCGCTGTGCAGCCAGGAGCGGGCCACCACCTGGGCGAGGCCGCCGAGGCCGGAGGCCAGCAGCATCGACTCCGCGCGCGAGAGGCCGGTGTCCTCGGCGATGACCTCGCAGATCGCCTCGGCGCACTCGACGGTGACCTTGTCGACGCGCTCGCGCACCGCCGGCTCGTTCGTCAGGTCCGACTCGAAGACCAGCCGGAAGGCGCCGCCGTCGTCCTCGACGTACGCGAAGTAGGCGTCCATGGTCGCCCGCACGCGCTGCTTGTTGTCGGTGGTCGACGCGAGCGCCCCGCGCACGGCCTGGATCAGCGACTCGCAGTGCTGGTCCAGCAGGGCGAGGTAGAGGTCGAGCTTGCCGGGGAAGTGCTGGTAGAGCACCGGCTTGCTCACGCCGGCCCGCTCGGCGATGTCGTCCATCGCCGCCGCGTGGTAGCCCTGTGCGACGAAAACCTCCTGGGCGGCGCCCAGCAACTGGTTCCGTCGGGCTCGGCGCGGCAGACGCGTGCCACGCGGGCGTGCTGCCTCAGTTTGCTCGATGGCTGTCACGCCGCCTCCCAAAGTCGTCCACATGCGGTGTCGGCCGCGCGGCCATCGTACTTTTCGGTAACCGTGGTGTGCGCGGTGCGAGCGCAGAATTTCACGTACCGGACGGCGACGAAAGCCGCGAAGCCCCCCTTGCACGGCCGGCCGGGTCCCGAGAGGGCGGTCGAGGTCAGCGGTAGTCGTCCTCGTCGAGTGAGACCACGCGCGCCTGTTCGACGAGATCGGCCTCGTTCCCGCGGTCCGGGTCCACGCCCGTCAGGGGGTCGTCGTGGTCCGGCGCGAGGTCCGCGTGCTGCTCGACGGCGTCTGTCTCGGGGGCCTCGACGTCGATCTCCGGGGTCTCCTCCGCCGCGAGATCCTCGATCGTGTCGGGCTCGGTGGGGTCATAGGCCATGGTGGGCTCCCTTCCTACGAACGTCCCTGGATGCAGCAGGGGCCACACGCGGGTGCCCTCTGTACGAGCGTAGGAGACACCTGATCCGGACGCCATGTCGTGTGCGCCCGTTCGCCGCGCGGCTCCCGGCCGGCCGTTGTCTGCCTCTGTGTCCCTCGTGGCGGGGTCCAACCTGTGACGGCGAACACATGAGCCACGGCGTGATCGTCTCGTAACATTGCCGCATGTCTTCGACCGAGTCGCCGTCCGTGCCGGCCGCAAGTGTGCTCCCCAGGGTGGCGCCCGTCCGGGTCGGCGAGGGCGAGCGGCTCAGGTCGGTGGGGCTGCCGGGGGTGACCCTCTCGGTCCGCTCGCGGCCCCCCGCGCGCGAGGGGCTGCCGCCCGCGCTGTACGTCCACGGGCTCGGCGGTTCCTCGCAGAACTGGTCGTCGCTGATGGCGGAACTGGACGACGTCGTCGACAGCGAGGCGGTCGACCTGCCCGGCTTCGGTGACTCCCCGCCCCCGGACGACGGCAACTACTCCGTCACCGGGCACGCGCGCGCGGTCATCCGTTACCTCGACGCCGCCGGGCGCGGCCCCGTCCATCTCTTCGGCAACTCCCTCGGCGGAGCGGTCTCCACGCGCGTGGCCGCCGTACGCCCCGACCTGGTGCGCACCCTCACGCTGATCTCGCCCGCCCTGCCGGAGCTGCGCATCCAGCGCACCGCGGTGCCGACGGGCCTGCTGGGGGTTCCGGGCATCGCCGCGCTGTTCACCCGGCTCACCAGGGAGTGGACGGTCGAGCAGCGGGTGAGAGGCGTGCTCGCCCTGTGCTACGGCGACCCCGCGCGCGTGTCGCCCGAGGCCTTCCGGTACGCCGTGGAGGAGTTGGAGCGGCGGCTGCAACTGCCGTACTTCTGGGACGCGATGGCACGCTCCGCGCGCGGGATCGTCGACGCGTACACGCTGGGTGGGCAGCACGGGCTGTGGCGCCAGGCCGAGCGGGTGCTCGCCCCGACCCTGCTGATCTACGGCGGCCGTGACCAGCTAGTCGGCTTCCGCATGGCCCACAAGGCGGCCCGCGCCTTCCGCGACAGCCGACTGCTGTCCCTGCCGGAGGCCGGGCACGTGGCGATGATGGAGTATCCGGAGGTGGTGGCCGGGGCGTTCCGGGACCTTCTCGCGGAGGCAGGCGGCGCATCGGCCACGCATGCGGAATCGGGGAGCTGAGGGCAGGGATGGGACGCCACAGCCGCCGAGGACCGGCCCCCAAGGGCGACTCCGCGGACATAACCGCACAGCGAACGGGACGAGGCCCGTCCCCGGCCCCCTCACGCGAGCCCCGGCCCCCCGTCCTCCCCGGCCAACGCCGGGCTCCGGAGAGCGGCCCGCACGACCCCGCCACCCCGCCCACGGCACCGGGCACGCCTGCGTTCCCCCCTGGCTCTCGCGCATCGGACACGCCTGGCTTCCCGCCGGGAACGGCTGGGCCGCGCACGCCTGGCTTCCCGCCGGGAACGGCTGGGCCGGGCGCACCTGCCTTCCCGGGCGCCCGTGCGTCCGGCACACCCGGCTTCCTGCCGGGGACCCCCGCGCGGGGCATGCCCCGTCTCCGCCGTCCTGACGGCACGCCTGCGCCGGGGATGCCGACCTACGCCGACGGCACCCCGGCCCACGGTGTGCCCCGGCTGCCTGACGGCACCCCGGCTCAAGGGGTGCCGAGATTCCCTGACGGCACGCCCGCGCACGGTGTGCCCCGGCTTCCCGACGGCACCCCCGCCCGGGGCGTGCCGCGTCTCGGCGGTGGTCCTTCTCGAGCCCGGGGCGGGCATCCCGAGCAGCGGGAGGCCGGGGGCGGTTGGGGTGCCGTCCCGGGCGCGGCGGCCGGTGCCAGTGCCGGTGTCGGGGTCGATCCTCGAGGTCCTGGACGCGCCGGAGGTCCCGGAGGCACTCCCGGCGTCCCTGGGGGTCCGGGAGCTTCCGGCCCCGGGCAAGTCGCCGGTGCGCCCGAGGTCGGCCTCCCGAGGCAGCGGCGGAGGCAGCGGCAGGCCGGTGGGCCTCGGCAGGAGTATCTCGACGCCTTCGACGAGGACGTCGACGTCTTCGCGCCCCGCACCGACGGCACAACCCCCCGCACCGAGCCCGGTGCCGCGCAGGAGCAGGCGTCCCGCCCCGACGCCGAGCCGGAGGCGGCGAGGGCCGGCGAGGCGGACGGCGACGACGCCCCGCCCACCGGTGTGCCCGCGCAGCGCGGCGGCGGCAAGGGGCGGGCCTTCACCGGCATCGCGGCCGCCGCCGTCACCACCGTGCTCGCGGTCGTTGTCGCCGGGCAGGTCGCCGACGGCCGTGACGGCACCGGCGTACAGTCCCGGTCGGTCCCCGACCAGGCGCGCGACGCGCGGGCTCCCGGACAGACGGCTCCTTCGGTCGCACCGAGCGCGACGCCGCTGACGTACGAGCAGAAGATGGACCGGACCTACCCGCTCGGCGCCGGCCTGAAGGGTCCGGGGAAGTTCGACACCGTCCCCGGCTTCGACAAGGCGCCCGGCAAGGGGCAGAAGTACACCTACCGCGTGGACGTCGAGCAGGGACTCGGCCTGGACGGCGCGCTGTTCGCCGAGGCCGTGCAGAAGACGCTGAACGACAACCGCAGCTGGGCCCACGGCGGCACCCGTACCTTCGAGCGGATCTCCTCCGGCAAGCCCGACTTCGTGATCACGCTCGCCAGCCCCGGCACCACCGCCACGTGGTGCGCCAAGTCGGGCCTGGACACCACGGAGGACAACGTCTCCTGCGACTCGGCCTCCACGGAACGCGTGATGATCAACGCCTACCGGTGGGCCCAGGGCAGCAAGACGTACGGGGACAAGATCCACGCGTACCGGCAGATGCTCATCAACCACGAGGTCGGCCACCGGCTCGGCCACGGTCATGTGACGTGCCAGAAGGACGGCGAACTCGCACCGGTCATGCAGCAGCAGACCAAGTTCCTCGACCACGACGGAATCCACTGCCTGCCCAACCCGTGGCCCTATCCGAAGAGTTGATGGGCTCATCCGATGTCGGACGGACGTGACGAGGGGGACGACACGCCCGCGTGCCGTGCACCGGGCAGCTCCTGACGTAACGTTTCGCGCTCGGACGATCACTCTGTGATCTCCTAGCGCGCCGAAACGCCGTCCGCACGCGAAAGTTACGTCCGTTCACCCCTTTTGGTGGCGCGATGGACAACCGTCCGTCGCACCACCGCCTTGTCCGCATACGTTCGTCCCGCTGTGAGCCGCCGGATCGGACGGCGGCTCCCACTCACGGGAGATCGGGGGTGCACACGTGCGCGTCGGACTGGTTACGGAGGGTGGCTTTCCGTATGTGAGCGGTGACGCCGGACTCTGGTGCGACCGGCTCGTGCGCGGGCTCGCCCAGCACGAGTTCGACCTCTACGCACTCAGCCGCAGTCGGCAGCAGCAGGACGCGGGCCTGGTCCCGCTCCCCGAGCAGGTCGGCCGGGTGCGGACGGCCCCGCTCTGGACGGCCGAGGACGACGGAGCCGCCTACGGCAGGCGCGCACGCCGGCGCTTCACCGAGTGCTACGGCGACCTGGTCGGGGCGCTGTGTGCGGCGACTGGGACCGGAGCGGTCGCGGCTGACGACGACACCGCTGCCGGGGGCGGCGCCGATGATCTGGCGGACCGTTTCGGCAGTGCGCTGTACGGCCTCGCCGAACTCGCCCGAGACCAGGGCGGGCTGGTCGGCGCACTCCGCTCCGAGACGGCCGTACGCCTCCTGGAGCGCGCCTGCCGCGCCCCCGGCGCGCTGCGCACGGCGCGCGAGGCGCGCGTACCCGATCTGCTCACCGTCGCCGCACACCTCGAGCGCGCCCTGCGCCCCCTCTCCCTCGACTGGTACGACGACGACGGCCTCGGCGCGGCCGACCTCTGCCACGCCACCGCCGGTGGCCCGACCGCCCTGCCCGGACTGCTCGCCCGGCACTTCTGCGAGGTCCCGCTGCTGGTCACCGAGTACGGCGTGCAACTGCGCTCGCACTACCTGGCGCTCGGCCCGGACGCCGCCGCGCCCGCCGTACGCGCCCTGCTCGCCGCCTTCCACGGCCGGCTGGCCGCCGAGGTCTACCGGCGCGCCGCGATCCTCACGCCGGGCAACGCACACGCCCGCCGCTGGCAGGAACGGTGCGGCGCCGACCGCGCCCGGATCCGTACGGTCCACCCGGGCATGGAGGCCGCCCGCTTCGCGGAGGTCGGCGAGGCCCCGGACCGCGCCGAACCGGACACCCTGGTGTGGGGGGGGCCCGTCGAACCCGCCAAGGACCTGGTGTCGTTGCTGCACGCCTTCGCCGAGGTCCGCAAGGAGACCCCCAAAGCCCGGCTGCGGATCGTCGGCGCGCCCGCGGGCCCCGAGGGCGAGGCCTACCTCGGCCACTGCCGGGCGCTCGCCGCCCAGCTCTTCCCGGACGAGGCGGAGGGCGTGCACGCGGTCGGCGACAACCCGGTCTCCTTCGAGCGGATCGGCGACCCGGAGGCGCCGAGCCTGCCCGAGGCGTACGCCGCCGGCGCCGTCGTCGTCCTCTCCAGCGTCGTCGAAGGCTTCCCGGTCACCCTGGTCGAGGCCATGCTGTGCGGGCGCGCCACGGTGTCCACGGACGTCGGCGCGGTGGTGGAGGTCATCGGCGGCACGGGTCTCGTCGTACCCCCGCGCAATCCGCGGGCGCTCGCCGAGGCGTGCGTGGCGCTGCTGCGCGACCCCGAGCGCCGTGAGCGCCTCGGCGCCGCCGCGCGCGCCCGGGCGCTCGAACTGTTCACCGTCGAGCAGAACATCGCGGCATTTCACGGCATTTACCTGGAGATCGTCTCGCACTGCCCGGTCCGACGGGTCGTCCTCGACGAGGCGGGGGCCCCTCTTCCGTTCGCCGCCCCGGCCGAGACGCACGTCCCGCTCCGCTGGACCGGCCCCACCCCCGGTGTGTCTCTGCGCGGGATCCCCGGCTGGGCAACGCCCGCCCGCCCCACCCCCCTGCCCGCCTCCGAGGGGGCACGGTGAACGGCTCCGGACGCGGCGGCTCCGGGGGGCCCGGGGGAGCGGGGGGCACCCGGGACGTCGCCCGTGGTGGTGCCCGCGAGGGCGCCTGCGCCGACGAGGGTGCCGTGGGCCTCTCGGGCGGCCCGGACAGTCCGGGCACGCCGAGCGGCGCGAAGGCTTGGGACGCGCGCTCGGCGGAGTGGGCGGCCGGGGCCGCCACCGAGGCGCCCGTGCCTGCCTGTACCCCGGCCGATGAGACTGCGCCGTCGGGCGCCCCGGGTTCCGGGGTCGCCCGGGAGGAAGCGTCGTCCGCCTCCGCACCGCGCCCAGGTGACGGAGCCGAGGAGGACGGCAGGAGACGCGCCGCCGGCCCCCGGCGCGGGGCCGCCGACCCCGTGAAGGCGCTGCTGGCCCGGCACCGGGAGTTGTGCGCGCACGCCGTCGATCCGCTGGAGATCGCGGCAGGGCTCGAGGCGCACGGGATCACCGACCGTACCGCCGCCCGCTTCCGGCACCGTGACGTCTTCTCGCTCGCCGAGGAGCTGTACGCGCGCGTGCCCCGCGACGGCGCGCCGGGCCCGCAGCCCGAGACCCCGGCCGTGCCACGCGTCCGCGCCGCCTGGATCCTGCTCAGCCTCCTGCCCGGCGCACTCGGAGTGGCGGTCGTGGCCGGACTGCGCCTCACCCACGGCCAGTCGCGCGCGCTCGTGGCCCTCGGCGGCCTCCTCGCCTTCGCCCTCGCGGTCCGCGCCGCCCTGCGCAGCGGCCCCCTCGCCCCACGGCACGGCCCGGCGCCGTGGCCCAGCGCATCCGGCACGCGCGCGTGCACCCTCTGGCTGCTCGGGTACGCCCTGCTCGGTGACGGGCTGGTGCGCGCCGTCGTGGCCGGCGGCCCCGACGCCCTGCCCGACGGCACCCCCGGCGGCCCCTGGCCGCTGACCGTCGCACCCACCCTGGCGCTGCTGCTGGCCTGCGCCCCGGGCGCCTGGTGCGCCCGCCTCCTCACCGCGGGCGCCCGCCGCAGACTCGCCGACAGCCGGGGCCTGAAGGACTTCACGGCAACCGCCCGCCCGCTGTTGCTCGGCACGTTCGCCCTGTACCTCGCCGCCCTCACCGCTCTGCTCGCCCTGTGCGGCACCGCCCTGCACGAGAGCGCGGCATATCCGCAGGGCCTCACCCTGGGCGCCCTGCTCCTGCTCGCCCGCCTGCTCACCGTGCACGACCGCCGGCACGCGCCCGCCGTCGCCCTCGCCGCCGCGGCGGCCGTCGAGGCGGTGGGCCCCGCCCTGCTCCTGGCCGGCCGGCTGCCGGGCTGCACCTTTCTCGCGACCCCCGTCGAGACCCTGGTGGACGCCTGGGGCCCGGCCGTCGTCCCCACGCTCGCCTGCGGCACCGCGGCCCTGGCCCTGCTGGTCCACGCCCTGCGCACCCTCACCCGGGCCTCGGCCCACGCGCCGACGGGAGCACCCGAGTGAACCGTCCGCCACCGGCCCGTCCCGGGCCCGCCGCCACCCGCCCCGAGCGCGCAGCGGCACCCGGCCGAGCCCAGGGCGCCCGGCCCACCGCCGCCGGGCAACAGCACCCCATCCCTTCGAAGGAGAAACCCAGATGACCACCTCCCGACACGGAGCACCCGGAGCGCCCGGAGCGTCCGGAGCCTTGGGAGCAGCCGGAACGCACACCCCGGGAGCGGCGCGATGAGGGTCCTGCTGATCGGAGCCAACGGATACATCGGCCGCTTCGTCGCCGACCGCCTGCTCGCCGACCCGGCCGTCCAGCTCACCGCGCTCGGCCGCGGCGACGACGCCGACGTCCGCTTCGACCTCGCCACCGGCAGCCCGGGAGCGCTCACCCGCTTCCTGGACGCGGTCCACCCCGGCGTCGTCGTCAACTGCGCCGGCGCCACCCGGGGCGGCGCCCGCGAACTCACCCGGCACAACACCGTCGCCGTCGCCACCGTCTGCGAGGCGCTGCGCCGCAGCGGCTGCGGCGCGCGTCTGGTGCAGATCGGCTGCGGCTCCGAGTACGGGCCCAGCCAGCCCGGCTCCTCCACCGCCGAGGACGCCGTACCGCGCCCCGGCGGCCCGTACGGCGTGAGCAAGCTCGCGGCCACCGAGCTGGTCCTCGGCTCGGGCCTCGACGCCGTCGTGCTCCGTGTCTTCTCACCCGCCGGACCCGGCACCCCGGCCGGCTCCCCGCTCGGCCGGCTCGCCGAGGCCATGCGCCGCGCCATGCAGTCCGGCGACGGCGAACTCAAGCTCGGCGGTCTCGGCGTCCAGCGCGACTTCGTCGACGTCCGCGACGTCGCCCGCGCCGTGCACGCCGCCTCGCTCTCCGCCGCCCAGGGCGTCATCAACATCGGCTCCGGCCGCGCCGTCCGCCTGCGGGACGCCGCGGCCGTCCTCGCCCGGGTCGCCGGGTACGGCGGCGCCCTCCACGAACTCGACGGCCCGCCCGGGCCGCTGCGCGGCGCCATCGGCCACCCCCGGACCGACTCCGACCACGCGGCCCCGGTCGCGTACCCGTACCCCGACGGCTGCGGCAGCTGGCAGCAGGCCGACGTGCGCACCGCCCGCGACCGGCTCGGCTGGCGCCCGCGGATCAACCTCGAAGAATCCCTCGCCGACATCTGGATGGAGGCGGCATGCCGCATCTGACCAGCACCACAGCAGGCACCACCGGCACCGGCGTCCGCACCGCCCTCGGCATCCCGGGCTACGCCCACCCGCTCGTCGCACCGGCCCAGTGGGCGGAACTCGCCCGCCCCGGCACCCCGCTGGACTGGGTGGTCCTCAACGTGGCGGGCGGTCCCGGCACCCGCCCCGACCCGCACTGCCTGGAGGCCGCCGGCCGGCTGCGCAACGCGGGTGTGCGGGTCCTCGGCCACCTGGACCTCACCCACGGCGCCCGCGCCCACGCCGACCTGCTCTGCGACGCGCAACGCCACCTCGACTGGTACCGCGTCGACGGCTTCCTGCTGGACCGCTGTCCCACGGAGCGGACCGCGCTCCCCGAGGTCCGCCGGGCCGTCACCGCACTCCGGTCGATCAGTGACACCCCCCACATCGTCCTCGGCCACGGCCGCCACCCGTACCCGGGATACGCGGAGAACGCCGACCAGTTGGTGACCTTCGCCGGTCCCTGGTCCGACTACCGCTTCTCGCAGGTCGCCGAGTGGACGGCCGACTATCCGCCCGACCGCTTCTGCCACTTCGTGCACGGTGTGCCCCACGGCCACCTGGAGGAGGCGCTGCGCATCGCGCGCTGGCAGGGCGCGGCCACGATCTACTTCACCGACCGCACCGATCGCGGCGGCCGCACCGACCCGTGGGAGACCATGCCCGGCTACTGGGACGACATCGTCTCGCGTGTCGGAACGGGTGTCTCGGAATGAAAAAGGCCGTGGCAGTGTTACGGGGAGAACAACCGTAGTGATTGACCGACCAACGGAGTCCCCGTGTCGTTGCCACCCCTGGTCGAGCCAGCTCCTGAGCTCACCGTAGACGAGGTCCGCCGGTACTCCCGCCACCTGATCATCCCCGACGTGGGGATGGACGGGCAGAAGCGGCTGAAGAACGCCAAGGTGCTCTGTGTGGGCGCCGGCGGCCTGGGCTCGCCGGCGCTGATGTACCTGGCCGCCGCGGGCGTGGGCACCCTCGGCATCGTGGAGTTCGACGAGGTCGACGAGTCGAACCTGCAGCGCCAGATCATCCACAGCCAGTCCGACATCGGCCGCTCCAAGGCCGAGTCCGCGCGCGACAGCGTCAAGGGCATCAACCCGTACGTGAACGTGATCCTTCACGAGGAGCGGCTCGAGGCCGACAACGTGATGGACATCTTCAGCCAGTACGACCTGATCGTCGACGGCACGGACAACTTCGCGACCCGCTACCTGGTCAACGACGCGTGCGTGCTGCTGGGCAAGCCGTACGTGTGGGGTTCGATCTACCGCTTCGACGGCCAGGCCTCCGTCTTCTGGTCCGAGCACGGTCCCTGCTACCGCTGCCTCTACCCGGAGCCCCCGCCCCCCGGCATGGTCCCCTCCTGCGCCGAGGGCGGCGTCCTGGGCGTGCTGTGCGCGTCCATCGGCTCCATCCAGGTCAACGAGGCCATCAAGCTCCTCGCGGGCATCGGCGAGCCGCTGGTCGGCCGCCTGATGATCTACGACGCCCTGGAGATGACCTACCGCCAGGTCAAGGTCCGCAAGGACCCGAACTGCGCGGTCTGCGGTGAGAACCCGACCGTCACCGAGCTCATCGACTACGAGGCCTTCTGCGGCGTCGTCTCCGAGGAGGCCCAGGCGGCGGCCGCCGACTCGACGATCACTCCCAAGCAGCTCAAGGAGTGGATCGACGACGGTGAGAACATCGAGATCATCGACGTCCGCGAGCCGAACGAGTACGAGATCGTCTCCATCCCGGGCGCCCGGCTGATCCCGAAGAACGAGTTCCTCATGGGCACCGCCCTGGAGGGCCTCCCGCAGGACAAGAAGATCGTCCTGCATTGCAAGACGGGTGTCCGCAGTGCGGAAGTCCTCGCCGTCCTGAAGTCCGCGGGCTTCGCCGACGCCGTCCACGTCGGCGGCGGAGTCATCGGCTGGGTCAACCAGATCGAACCCCACAAGCCGGTCTACTGACCGCGGCTCTCGCTGACCAGCGGGACTGACGAAGCCCACGGCTCTGAGCTGCTCAGATGCCGTGGGCTTCTGTCGTTGTCGGTCGGCGTCGGGCGCCCTCGGACGGCCCCAGGACGGCCCGGACTCAGCGCTGAACGGTCGGGTCTCCCACCTGCCCGCCCCTGCCCGGTGTGCCGTCGGATCTTGGGCTCCGCAGCATCCCCGGGACGCCATTCGAGTGATCCAACCCTGGTATTGTCACGCCATGGCGACACTGCCTTGGGAATGTGTGGTGCATGGGGTTCCCGCATCACTCCAAGCTAAGGGTTCGACCCGCACCCGCTGGAAGGCGGCTGTCTCGGCGGCTGCCGCCTCGCGCTGGCCTGCGGGGGAAGCACCGCTCGCAGTGCCCGTCCAGGTCACGATCACTTACTTCTACGAGGGAAGCGCCCTCGACGTCGACAACATGCTGAAACCGATTCAAGATGCGCTGATCGGTATCGTTCTGGACGACGACAAGCACGTGACCGACGTACGTGGAGGAAAACGAGACCTGGCGAACGCCTTCGTCGTCAAGGGTATGAGCCGAGTCATGGCAGACGGGTTCATCTCTAACGGTCCGTTCGTGCATATCAAGGTGGATCTCGCGCCCGACCACAAGGAGCTGCCATGAAAGACAGGCGCATGCTCGGTGTAGTGGAGGACGCGCGCCGAGAGAAAGAGCGAGAGCTTCGGCGAGAAGGGTTCGAGATTCTTCGGGAGGCGCAAGTCTCGAGTCTGCTGGGTGACAAGACGACGGTGCGCCCGGACCTGATCGCCCGGCGCGGAAATGATGTCGTCATCGTTGAGTTTGCGCGACGGCAGCCTAACTCTAACCTCTCCGAGAATGTGAAACGCTCACTGGCTGAGCTGTCGACCATCGCTGATTCCAGAAAGAACTGGAACTTCGAGATGGTGTGGATCGGTGAAGATGCCACCGTTCCAGAGGAACGTGCTGTCGATTCGTTCGCCCAGCGCGCCGTACTCGTCGCAAAGCATGATGAAGCGGCAGGTTTGCTGTTGGCGTACGCGGCGCTGGAAGGCGCCATCGCCCGCCTTGTGGACAGGACTCCTGAGCTGCGCGAACAGTCCAAGCGTCGCCCGCGCCCTGGACTGGCAGAGCTAGCGAGCCTCGGCCTGCTAAGTCCAGAGGATTTCAGTAGATTGAATGTGGCTCGGCAGGCGCGGAATTCTATCGCCCATGGAATTGATGCGCCGGTATCGCTTTCCATGGTGCAAGACGTTGCTTTCCTGGCCGAGCGTATCGCTGACGCGCGATATGTGTCCGTAGATGAAATGGTTGACTGGTTCTTCGACAACTATGAAGATCCTGCCAACGGAGTGCCGTACGACTCCGGTGAGGGTGGTTATCAGTATGTGCTTGGCGGGCCATATGAGGCTCGCGACGTACTTGTGAGTCAATTCCCTGACGCATCCGAAGACGACATCGATGAAGCTGTACTGCTGATTGAGTCGGACGGTCATGAATGGGTTAAGAAGGGCGACTATTAGTCGTCGAGTGAGGTCGGCGTAACGGGTTTGGGCTGGAGCTGATTTGGCGCGAGTGATCATGGCCCATTACGCTAGCCAGCGAATCGGGCAGGTTTGTGAGCCTGCCCGTTAGTGCCCGATTGTGGGCCATGATCTTCGAGGCTCGCGCCAAATTGGCTGCCTAAAGCCGTGGAGCCGACCGCCCCAGCCACAGAGGGTCTTTCCCCACGAGGTGCCCGCAGCCGCCGAGCGCGCCGCCGGGCGCGGCCAGCCGGGGCGAAGACAGGAGGCAGGCCGCGCCGCAGAGGCGGCGCGTGCCCGCGCCGTGCGCGGGCCTTGATGAAGTAGAGAAAGTCTTATCCCGCCGTCGGCTGGGGCCCACGTCGGTACTCGTCCCACAGGGCGAAGAACAGCTCGACCGCCGGTACGCCGGCCTCTTGGGCCTCCCGCTCGATCTCGACGGCCCACCCGAGGGCGCTGTGACGGCCGAGCCGTTGCCACAGCCACTCGGCGAACGGTCCTTGTGTGCCGGGGCTCCAGAAGGCGAAGTCTTCCTCGACGCCGTGTATGACCATCGCTGCTCGGTAGCCGACCAGCATGGAGTCCAGATGCTGGAGAGAGTCGCCTCGTAGCCACATGCCGGGTCGGAGGCGGATCTCTTCGAGGAAGTCATGGACGCTCGACAGTTCGGTGAGGTGTCTCGGCTGCCGAGGTCGATTGCTCGTGTCTGTCATCGGGCGAGAAGCTGCCTGCCGTCGTGGCTCCGTACATGTGGGCCATTGCCGTCCAGCGCGTCCAGGAGCCTGATCGCGTAGACCTCGGCCATGCGCTCGCTGACCTCGTCCGGGGTGAGCCACTCGACGGCCGTCGACTCGCTCGACGTGCGCTCGGCGCCGCCCGATGGCTTGCAACGGAAGACTAGGGCCACCACACCGCGGGTCGTGTTCTTGTAGACGCCGGTCAGCTCGTCCACCTCGACCTGGATGCCCGTCTCCTCCAGGACCTCGCGGACTACGCCGGCCTCCGGGGTCTCGTCGAGTTCGAGCACTCCGCCGGGCAGCTCCCATGTGCCGTTGTCGGCACGGCGAATCGCCAGAAGCCGCCCGTCATCACGCACCACCACTCCGGCTACGGACACGGAGTGCAGCGGCGCGGGCGTTGCTCCTTGTGATTCACTCATGTACAGGAGCATAGGAGGCAGAGAAGGACTATGGGAACCGCAGCAGGAGGTGAGCGGTCCGTACCTCGCTACGTGCAGATCGCTGACGAGATCGTGCAGCAGATCAGGGCTGGTGTCCTCAAGCCCGGCGACATGGTGCCAAGTGAATCCGAGCTGGTCGACCGCTACGGCGTGTCCGGCGGCACGATCCGCAAGGCCATGGTCGAGGTACGGGCGAGTGGGCTCGTCGAGACACGGCACGGCAAGGGCTCAATCGTGAAGGACCGGCCGCCGGTACGGCATCGCTCTTCCGACCGCTTCCGCCGCTCACACCGCCGCGGCGGCAAGGCTGCCTACCTCGCCGAGTCGGCTCAGTCCGGCGCCACTGCGAAGGTGAGCGTCCTGTACATCGGACCCATGGAGGCTCCAGAAGATGCAGCCCAGCGGCTCGGCGTCGACGCCGGCGCCCAGGTGCTCGCCCGCCGTCGTCTCTACTTCCGCAACGGCACCCCCGTAGAGACCGCCACCTCCTACCTCCCATGGGACGTGGTGAAGGAGATCCCGGAGCTGTTCGCCGAGAACCCCGGCGGCGGTGGCATCTACGCCCGACTCGAAGACCACGGGCACGAGTTCGCGGAGTTCGTCGAGACCTTGCAGGCGCGGCCGGCCTCCAAGGCGGAGGCGTCCGAACTCGCCCTCAGCCCCGGTGCCCCCGTGGTCCACCTAATCCGTGAGGCACGGACGACCGAGGGTCGCGTCGTCGAGGTCTGCGACACGCTCATGGCCGCTGACCAGTTCGTTTTCGAGTACCGCATCCCGGCTGCCGACTGACGCTCACTCAACTCCCCGCAGCCCGCCACGACTTCCGAGTCGCGGCGGGGTTGACTCATGTATAGGAGTGCTGCACTCTTCTTCATGTCACACATATACATGAGTGACGGAGTCCCACCTCTGTAGAGGAGTTCTTTGCCATGCGTCAGATCCCTGTCGACACCACCGCCGCCACCGTGATGGTCGCCAAGACCCCGCAGCCCAAGGTGAAGGACCGCCGCACCGGCGAGATCGCCCTGGACGCCGACACGGGAGCCAAGCTCATGACCGTCGACGTGATGTTCGCCGCCAACGAGGAGGTCGAGATCCTGTCCATCACCGTCCCCGAGACCGGCATCTCCGGGGACCTGGCTATGGGCACCCCGGTCGCCCTGACCGGGCTCATCGCCCGGCCCTGGGAGAACGAGTTCAACGGCCAGAAGCGGCACGGCATCGCCTTCCGCGCGGTCGCCGTGACCTCCCTCGCCGACATGGTCACGAAGGCGAAGGCAGCCTGACCATGACCGCTTTCACGGTCGCGCTCGCGCTGGTCGTCGCCGCTGCGGGGCTCCTGCGGTGGCGGCGCCCCGCCTGGTACTGGCTGACCTTCGGGGTCACCCTCGCCACGGTCCGCGTCCTGGTCCGGTACGCCTCGGTCATGGACGCCTGCGGACTGACCGTCCCTCCCTCGCGCTGGCGCCTCGCCCTCGCCCGGATGACCAACCGACCAGTCCCGGAGTCCCGCCCGCCGCGCATCCTGAGCCTGCGGCCCACCCGCACCGGCCTGGTCTTACGGCTCAAGCTGCGGCCCGGACAGGACGCCTTCGACTTCGCCGCCGCTTCCGACCGCCTCCGCCACTCCTTCTCGATGTACGGCGTCACCTCCCGTGAGCTGCGCTCGGGCCTGATCGAACTGCGGATGACCGGCTACGACGTACTCAAGCGGGTGCAGATGCCCGCCCGACTCGACACCCGTCCGATGCGGGTCCCGGTCGCCCTGCGCGAAGACGGCTCGGTCCACTACCGCGACTACCGCGCGATACCCCACGCCCTCACCCTCGGCGCCACCGAATCTGGCAAGTCCGTCTACCAGCGCAACCTCGTCGCCGGGCTCGCCCCGATGAACGTCGCCCTGGTCGGCATCGACTGCAAGCAGGGCGTCGAACTCTTCCCGCTCGCCCGCCGCTTCTCCGCCCTCGCCGACAACCCCGACACCGCCGCCGAACTCCTCGACGCACTCGTGACCCGCATGGAGGACGTCTACCAACTCATCCGCGCCGAACAGCGCATCACCGCCGACGTCCCCGACGCCGAGATCGCCGCCGACATCTGGGACCTGCCCGACCACCTCCGCCCGACCCCCATCGTCGTCCTGGTCGACGAAGTCGCCGAACTCGCCCTCTTCGCCACCAAGGAGGAAGAGAAGCGGCGCGACCGCATCATCACCGCCCTGGTCCGCCTCGCCCAGCTCGGCCGCGCCGCCGGCATCTACCTCGAAATCTGCGGACAGCGCTTCGGCTCCGAACTCGGCAAGGGCATCACCATGCTCCGCGCCCAGCTCACCGGCCGCACCGCCCACCGCGTCAACGACGAGACCAGCGCCAACATGGCCTTCGGGGACATCTCCCCGGACGCCGTCCTGGCCGCCATCCAGATCCCCGCCGAGATGCGCGGAATCGCCATCGCCGGTGACTCGACCGGCGGCTGGCACCGCATCCGCGCCCCGCACACCTCGCTCCGCCAGGCCGCCAACATCTGCAACCGGCACGCCGACCGCACCCCGGAACTGCCCGAACTGGCCGCGTTCCGCCCTGCGCTGACCGGCACCTCCGCAACCCCCGTGCCGCTGTCCAAGACAGCCCCCGTCACGGCCTGACCTCCCGCACCCTCTTCGGTCGGCGCGACCGCCCTTCGCGCCAAGTCCCTACCCCTGCCATGCCTGATGAAGGGAGAACGACCGCCATGTGCCCTGACTGCGAGGACTTCGCCCGCACCGTGCTCCTGCTCGGCCAACTCGCCCTGTACGCCGACATGAACGGTGCAGACCTCGACTTCGTCGAAGCCGTCAGCCCCTCGCTGGCCGCCTCGCTCCCCGAGCCGCCCGAGACCACCTCCGAGGGTTCCTGATGGCTACCCGTCCCGGTCTGCGCATCGACGCCGTCCTGGTCCAGGCCGTCATCGCCGGAGCCCTGTCCTTCGCCCACCTGCACGACTTGGCCGACGCTGCGGGACAGGACGGCTGGAAGGCCTGGGCCTACCCGGTCAGCGTCGACCTGCTCCTGGTCGCCGCCTGGCGACGGCTCCGCAGCGAGGGACCGTCCCGGCTCGCGTGGTCCTGGTTCCTCATCGCCCTGTTCGCCTCGCTCGGCGCCAACGTCGCCACCGCCGGATTCCTCAACCTGGCCGACCCGCCCGCCCTGCTCCGCCTCGGCATCGCCGGATGGCCCGCACTCGCCTTCCTCGGAGGCACCCTGCTCGCCCACTCCGCCAAGCACCACCACCAGACGCAGCTGGAACCGCCGGCACCCGAGCCCGAGCCCGCCACCGCACCCGAGCCGGACACGGTCCAGGAGCCCGCCCCAGAGCCTCCGGCCTCTGCAGCCGACGAGCCCCCGACTCCGCAAGCCGACGAGGTGCCGGCGCTTCCAACCCCGAGCCCCGCCCCCGCGGTTCCCCCCGTCCTCGTCGACCACGCCCGCAAGGTCGCCGACGAGTACCGCATCCGCACCGGCTCCCCGATCGACACCGACACCCTCCGCGCCCGCCTCGGCGTCCCACCCCACCTCGCTGACGCGATCGCCGCCCACCTCGCCTGACCAGAAAGGAGAACCAGCCATGCCCGCCCGCGACAACTTCCACTCCGTGATGCGCATCGGCCCGGTACAGATCGGCACCCACCGCGACCGCAACGGCCAGACCAAACACGCTGCCGTGTGCAGCTCCGACGGCTGCGGCTGGTCCGCCGACTACACCAGCCAGACCGCCGCCCAGCTCGCCGCCCGCACCCACCGCTGCCGCGTCCGCTAGGAGGCCACCGCCATGCAGGTCCCGCTCTGGTTCGCGCTCCTCGCCGTCGGCTACCTCGGCGTCAAGCTCATCCGCCCGCCCGCCTGGCTCATCGCCGTACTGCTCCTCGGCGGCTTCCTCCTCGCTGACAGCGTTCTCGCCCCCGCGATCAACAGCCTCATCAAGTGACCGAAGGGAGATCACCGATGCTCCGCCCGAAGATCCCCACCATGCCCACGCCGACCGGCATCGCCACCCCGCCCGCCGTCGTCGAGCCGAGCACCATCACCCCGAGCACCCCGACCCCGCCGGCCACCCCGACGCCCGCGACGCGGTTCCGGCCCACGGTCCAGCTCACCCCCGGCACCGCGCTCGCCCTCGTCGGCGGCGGTACCGCCGTGGTCCTGGTCGTTGGCGCCGTCCTCGTCTCGATGCTCCTGGCCGTCGCCATCACCGGCGCCTCACTCGCCATCTGCGCCCTGGTGATCCGCTCGCTCGTCCACGCAGACGCCAAGCGCCGCTGACCGGCCCCGGGGCGGTCGTCAACCGCCAAGAAGCCGCCGCCCCGGGAGCCGTGCCCCTGTCCGATCTCGCAACCGGAAGGAATCCCAGCATGACTCACCGCACCACACCGCCGCCCCGCATCTGCCCCGACTGCGACGGCTTCGCCTCTGCCGCCGTCACCCTCGGCGGCCGCGACCGGCACGGTCACCTCCGCACCATCACGGCCCACTGCCCGGCCTGCAAGGGCCTCGGCATCCTCCCCGCCCGCCGGACCCAGGAGGGCGCCCGTGCCTGACACGCTGCTCGACCCGACCACCCTCGGCGATCTGCTGAGGGTGGCTTCGGCCCCCGACTACACCCGCTGGGAAGACCAGATCCGCCGCACCGGCGGCTGCTCAGACCCCATCCACCTGACCGGCTGGGTCCTCCACAAGGACAAGACCACCGGCGAGACCCTGCACCACTACTCCACCGAAAACGAGCCGGGCGGACGCCTCCGCCTCGCCTGCGGCAACCGCCGCGCTTCCCGCTGCCCCGCCTGCGCCTGGACATACGCGGGCGACACCTACCACCTCATCCGCGCCGGCCTCGCTGGAGACGACCGCCGCGACGTCCCCACGACCGTCCGCGACCATCCCCGCGTCTTCGCCACCCTCACCGCCCCGTCCTTCGGCCCCGTCCACAACCGCCCCGACCGAGGAACCTGCCACTGCGGCACCCGCCACACCACCGACGACCCCGCCCTCGGCACCGCGCTCAATCCGGAAACGTACGACTACGCGGGCGCGGTCCTGTTCAACAACCACGCCGGACAGCTCTGGCAGCGCTTCACCACCCGCCTCCGCCGCGAGATCGCCGCCCGCGCCGGTCTCACCCGCAGCGAACTCCCAGACCACTGCCGCGTCTCCTACGGCAAGGTCGCCGAATTCCAGAAGCGCGGAGCCCTGCACTTCCACGCGGTCATACGCCTCGACGGCCCCGACGGCCCGGACACCCCGCCGTCCGCCTGGGCCACCGTCGACCTCCTCGCCGACGCGATCCGTGCAGCTGCGGCCCACTCCTACACGTCGGTCTCTGTCCCGGCCGCCGCAGACCAACCCGCACGGACCTTCCGCTGGGGCACCCAGCTCGACGTACGCCCCGTAAAGGCCTTCGGTGACGGCTCCGACATCACCGAACAAGCCGTCGCCTCCTACGTCGCCAAGTACGCCACCAAGGCCGCCGAGAACACCGGCACCCTCGACCGCCGCATCGGCGAACTCGCCGAACTCGACCGCCACCAGATCCCCGACCACACCCGCCGCCTCATCACGGCGTGCAAGGAACTCGACCCGCTCTACCCGGACCGGCGCCTGTGGGCCTGGGCTCACATGCTCGGCTTCCGCGGCCACTTCTCCTCCAAGTCCCGCCGCTACTCCACCACCCTCGGCGCCCTCCGCCAGGAACGCGCCGACTACCGCGCCGCCCAGGAACGGGAAGCCCTCGGCCTGGACGACACCGAGCCGGACACCGTCCTGGTCCTGGCCGACTGGCAGTACGCCGGCCACGGCCACACTCCAGGCGAGTCGGCCCTCGCCGCCACCATCGCGCGCGATCTCCAGCTCAACCGTGAGACCGCCCGCGAAGCCCTACACGACCTGCTCACCGACGAAAGGGAGTGCTGACCATGGCCTCAGAGCTGCCGAACCGGTTCCTGACCCCTGAGGACCTGGTCGAGATGTTCGAGCTGCCCAGTGTCGAGACGGTCTACCAGTGGCGCCGCAAGCACACCGGTCCCCGCGGCTTCCGGGTCGGCCGGCACCTGCGCTTCGACCCCAACGATGTGCGGGCATGGGTCGACTCCCAGATGGGGGAGGCTGCCTGATGGCTGGGCACATCCAAGACCGCTGGTACAAGACCGAGCCTGGTCCCACGGGCAAGATCGTCAAGGTCAAGACCGAGCGATACGGCGTCGGCCTGCGCTATCGGGCCCGCTACATCGGCCCCGACGGCACGGAGAAGTCCAAGAGCTTCCCCGACCGTCAGAAGCGGCTCGCCGAGCAATGGCTCTCGCAGATCGAGGCGGACATGGCGCGCGGGCAGTACATCGACCCGCAGGCCGGACGCGTCACCGTTCGGCAGCATGCGGAACGTTGGTTGGCGTCGCTCACTATGGACCCCGGTACGTTCGTGGGCACTGAGCAGCGCATCCGCCTGCACGTCCTGCCCTATCTGGGCAGCCGCACGCTGGGTTCGCTCCGGCCGACGCACATCCGCGAGTGGCTGCGGAAGCTGCATGACGGGGGAGTGGCGCCCGCCTATCAGCGGGTGATCTTCGCCAACCTCTCCACCATGCTGACAGCGGCCGTCGACGACCGCCTGATCCCCGAGAACCCCTGCCGGTCCTCGTCTGTCCGCGCGCCGAAGCTCGACCCTCGTCGGATTGTTCCCTGGCCGCGCAAACGTGTTCTCGCGGTTCGTTCAGCGCTGTCCGAGCAGTACCGGCCCATGGTGCACCTGGCCGGTGGATGTGGCCTGCGTCAGGGTGAGGTGCTGGGTCTGGCGGTGGAAGACGTGGACTTCATCGAGGGCGTGATTCACGTCGTGCGGCAGGTCAAGCTCATCCGCAACCGGCCGGTGTTCGCGCCGCCCAAGGGAGCCAAGGAGCGGACAGTCCCGCTGCCCGAGAGCGTCGCCCGGTCAATCGAAGAGCACATCAGCAGGCACCCGCCGGCCTCCGTGACGCTGCCCTGGCGCGCTGTCGACGGGCCGCCGGTGACCGCGTCTTTGATCTTCCACCGAGACCGGGGTCGCCCCATCAACCGCAACGACTTCAACCGCGGGGCCTGGCGCCCAGCGCTCGAAGCAGCGAGCGTCCCTCTCGGCCGGGCGAGCGGAATGCACGCCCTGAGGCACTTCTACGCCTCCGTCCTCCTCGACGCGGGCGAGAGCATCAAGGCCCTGTCCGAGTACCTGGGCCACCACGATCCCGGGTTCACGCTCCGGACGTACACGCACCTGATGCCCAGCAGTGAGAAGCGGACCCGAGAGGCAGTGAACCGAGTCTTCGGGGACGGCCCGGACACCGATGACGGCCCCACGACGGCCCAGGGGGAGGAATGACTCAGGAAACCAGCAGGTCACCGGTCACATCGTCTGACTTGCCGGTCTACTGATCCCGGCTCTCGCTGACCAGCGAGGCTGACGAAGCCCACGGCTCTGAGCTGCTCAGATGCCGTGGGCTTCTGTCGTTGTCGGTCGGCGTCGGCTGACCTCGGACGGCCAGAGACGGCCTGAGCTCCACCGTCGGCTATCGCCAGCTTTCTGCTTGCGCCGTGGACGTCCAGGGCGGTAAATGCCACAGTCGTCACGTGGACTGGTTGTCTCCGGCCTCGGCGTTGTTAGGGGCCGTCATCGGCGCAGGTGGCACACTCCTGGCGCAACGTGGGCAATGGCAGCAGCAGTTGGCAGCGCAAGATCGGAATGTTCGCCGTCAGTTGTACGGCGAGTACTTGTCAACACTTCACGGAGCCGGTGAGCGCCTACACCAGCTTGCTGCGCGGGTGAAGAGGCCAGGGCAAGACGGTCTCCTGGAAGCGGCCCACGATGCCTTTGGGGCCGACGCGCTGTACTCCTTGAGGGCTCAGCTCGTGATCAGCGCTCCGGCACCTGTGGCGGAGCAGGTGCGGGCATCAATGATTGCCATGCGTGACTTACGTGACTGCGTCGGGCGCGGGGACCTCATCGACACCGACACATACGCAATGGCGGAGCGGGTGGTAAGGGACAGCCAGCAGCACCTGCGAGATGTGATGCGCGCAGACTTGGCCGGCCGACGTCAGTCCCCCTAGCCCCTAGCCCCTGGCCCTGCTGGCGATGCCTGCTTCAGGAGTTCGATCCGAGCCCGATGCGGCTGCTGTCGTCGACTGGTACGGCGGCCGGACAGAGGTGCTGGTGTGCGCCCTCGTCCGGCGTCGTTGATGTCAGCCGCGGATGTCAGAAGCCTTCTGATCCGTAGCTCTGTGCGCAGTGGTCAGTGACAGTCATACCGGTCGCGCTGTGGTCCTGAAAGGACGCTGCCGGTCGTGGTCGGTTGCTGCGTCAGTCGGAATCAGCGAGCCAGGATCGTGCGTGCTCAAGTGCAGCTGCGGTGAGGGCGGGAGACAGCTCTGCGGACGCCCAGACCTCCAGTTGGTCATCGGGTGCTTCGAACGGGCGCGACACAGCAATCGCTAGATCGCCACCCAGCTCCGCATACTCCACGGTCCAGCAGTCATGGATGATGTTGGTGAATCGAGTTACAGCAAAGCGTCTTCCGGCGAGTGTCACGTCACTCATGGCCGTTCATCTCCCCCAGCAACGGTCAGTTCTCCTGGCAGTGACAGGCCGGCCTCTGGTCCCCGGATACGTCGCGGATCTGCTGGAGGGTCCACCCTGGAGGTAGCTGTGTGTCCTGCCATCCACAGATGCTCTCACCCGCCAGGTGTGGACCACCGCTTCAGGAGAGGGGGGCCAAGCCTTGGCCGGACCTGAGGATTCCCCGCCTCAGGTGGCGCGGCTGGCACGTCCTCCTGCGCACCGCGATTCCCCCTGGGTCCCCGCTCGTTCTGGCACGAAAGTGGCACGCCAGGGCACGAACGAGGAGCTAGGCTCCGCCTTCGGCCGGAGTGAAGAGGAGTCAGTGACGGCATGTGGGACGGGCCTTTTTACCGTGTGCAGCGGGACGGGTACGAGATCTGTTTCGTGCCCGATGCGGGCGAAGTGCTCGAGGACGTCTGCAACGTCGACATGTGGGTGATCTTCGCGGATGGCCTCCGGTGGTCAGGGACCATCTTCACGCTCGCTGAGGTCCAAAGGCTCATGGATCGCTGGGCGACGACGGGTGAGGAGCTGGGAGGAAGCTTTTTCACCTGCTGGGACGGCCTCATCGTCCGTGACGCCGGCATCTCGGCCATGGTGAGAGTTGTGGATCACCTGGTGCAAGCAGGTGAGTATGAAACCGTGTTCCGCTCTGTAGGCCGCGTGGACTCTGACGCGGACTGATCGCCTCTAAGCGAACTACGGGCGCGGCGGTCGCTGAGGCTTGCCGGGCTGACCAGCCAGCCGCGGACGTGCAGTGATGGTCGGCTGCGGTCGTACCGGTTGCTCTACTTCGCTGCTGCACAGCTGGACCCTGCTTTCGAACGAGTCACCGCCTGGAGAGAATCAGAGCATGGGTAAGCCAGACTTGAACGACCGGCTCCGCCCGCTGTGGGAGGAGCACCGGTGCGCGCCGTTCCCCGGCCGCTTCCGCGGTGTGGACATCGCAGGCGTGGAACTGGTCCTGCTTGATTCAAGCGTTGCGGGTCTGGTCATGGGAGAGCTGAGCAGCGGGCTTGATCATGGCGAAGTCGCCATCCTCTGGGCGTGCATCACGGACCTCGACAAGGTCTTGCCCCTGATCGATGACGAGTACTGCAGGGACTACTACGCACGACTGCGGGTGCTGGCCGAGCTCGTCGCGCCGAGGTACATACCCAGCGCAATCTGAGGTCTCCATCCGCGCCGACGTGCGCGTGTGCCTCGCTGCACCCCCACCGGCCTCAGCCACGCTGCCGTCGGCCCGAGCAAGCTGCGACCGCCGCCCCGTGCTGACGGCTTCAGAGGTCTCAGTTCGGTAGGTCGCGGATTCGGCCGTGGGTGATCTTTACGGTTGTGGAGCCGCCTTCCTGCGCCGCGCGAGCCGACGCCGGGCTACCCAGAGGCTGCTCAAGATCAGTGCTGCTGCTCCCGCAATGACCCAGCCCACGGATCCTCCGTGGCGGTAGGTTCGGAGTCCGAGCGTCAGCAACATCGCGCCTGCCGCCGGGCCCATCACGTCGTGGAGGAGGTCACTCCATCTCGTGACCTTTGAAAGGTTGTCCACGCTTGATCGTGACAGGTGACCGCGGTCGCCGCTAGGGCGAGTTCCCCGCTGGAACCTGTGCCTTGGACGCGTGGTCGGCCTAGCGGCTTTGGTCGCAACTTTTAGTGACCGAGTCAAGCCGTCTGCGTGATGGGCGGGGTGGGGGTGAAGGCCCGGTCGTCGCGCAGGAGGGCTCGAAACACACTGGTGCGGCGTCGTGCGAGGGCGATGACGGCCTGGACGTGCTTGCAGCCCTCGCCCCGTTTCTTGAGGTAATGCTCCCGGTGGGGGCCGTCGCGGATGATGCTGGGCTGCGCGGAGAGGTAGAAGACTCTGCGCAGGCGGCGGCTGTAGCGCTTGGGCGGTGCAGGTTGCCGGTGCGGCGGCCGGAATCGCGTGGGACGGGGATCAGTCCGGCGGCTGAGGCGAGGTGGCCGGCGTCGGTATAGGCGGTCATGTCGCCCGCGGCGACGACGAACTCGGCTCCGAGAATGGGCCCATGCCGGGCAGTGACTCGATGATCTCGGCCTGTGGGTGGGTGCGGAAGGCGTCGCGGATCTGCCTGTCGATGCGCTTGAGCCGGTCGTCCAGGGCCAGGATTTGAGTAGCCAGGTCGGCGACGATCTGTGCGGCGGTGTCCTCGCCGGGCAGTGCGGTCTGCTGGGCCTGGGCTGCTTCCACGGCCGTGGCGGCCACGTTGTCCGCGTCGCGGACACCTCGATCGACCAGCCAAGAGGTCAGGCGGGCGAGGCCGCGTCGGCGCAGGGCGGCCGGGGTCTGGTAGCCGGTCAGCAGCACCAGTGCGCCCTTGCGGGCCGAGTAGTCGAAGGCTCGCTCCAGGGCGGGGAACATGCCGGTGAGCACGTCGCGGAGCCGGTTGACCGTCCGCACTCGGTCGGTGACCAGGTCGGTGCGGTGGGCGGTCAGGAGCGCGAGGTCGGCGGCCAGCCGTGCGGGGACGTCGAGGGTGGCGAAGTCCCGGCGGTGGCGGGCGGTTTCGGCGATGACGTAGGCGTCGCGGGCATCCGTCTTGGCCTCGCCCCGGTAGGCGCCGGCCATGCGGTTGACCGTCCGCCCGGGCACGTAGACAGGCTGCTGCCCGTGGGCTGCCAGCAGCGCCAGTAGCAGTAGTGACGCGTTCCGCGTATTTCAATCAGCGACCAGGGCACCCTGGAGGGCTGGACGGCCACTCCAGCCGAGCCACGGTCGGCAAGCTGCTTTGAAGCCACATCCGGCCTTCCCGGGCCACCGAACAACTTACGGAGCTGCTTTGGCGCGAGTGATCATGGCCTCACGGTTCCGACCTGTCGGAGCCGTGGGCTTCTGTCGTTTCGGCGGCCGCCCGGGGGCGATGTGTCGAGGTTCGGCGTCATGGGCAGGTTGTGCCGTCCTTGGGTACCGTTCCGTTCAGCAGGTAGGCGTTGACCGCGGAGTCGACGCAGTCGCTGCCGTTGCCGTACGCGCCGTGCCCCTCGCCCTTCCAGGTGAGTTCGATACCGACCCCCTTGCCCAGTTCGTCGGCCATCCTGCGGGCGCCCTCGTACGGGGTCGCCGGGTCGCCGGTGTTGCCGACCAGCAGGATCGGGGCCGCGCCCGGCGCGCTCACGTCCGGGGTGTCGTACTGTCCGGGCACCGGCCAGTCGTGGCACCAGCCGGCCGTGTCCCAGCCGAGGAAGTCCCCGAAGACCGGGGATATGCGCTCGAACTCCGGCAGCCGCTTCTTCGTCTCGGCGAGCGTGGGCCGCTGCCTGTCGTCCAGGCACGATATGACCCGTTGGGCGTGGCTCGTCGTGCCGTAGTGGCCCGAGGCGTCCCGTTCGTCGTAGTCGTCCGCCAGCGCCAGCAGCTGTGAACCGTCACCCCGCTCGGCCGAGTCGAGCGCGCTGGTCAGCTTGGGCCAGCTGGACTCGCTGTACAGCGGCAGAACGATGCCGGTGACCGCGAGGGTCTGGGTCAGCTTCCGCCCGGACGAGGTCGGCAGCGGCCGGGCGTCGAGGCGCCCCAGCAGGTCGGCGATCTTCCGCGACCCCTGCTTCGGATCCTGGCCGGTGGATTTCAGGTAGTCGTCCAGCGCCCGCTGGAAGCCGCGGGCCTGGTTCTTCGCATGGCCCACCGTGTCGGCGGTCGGGTCGACCACCGCGTCGAGGATCAGCCGGCCGACGCGCTTCGGGAACAAGTGGGCGTACACCCCGCCCAGTTCGGTGCCGTAGGAAATGCCGAAGTAGTGCAGCTTGGCGTCGCCGAGCACCTGGCGCATCAGGTCCATGTCGCGTGCCGTGTCGGTCGTGGAGACGTGCGCCAGCAGCCGCCCGGCGGCCTGCCGGCAGCCCTGGCCGAAGTCGGCGGCGTCCCGCAGGTAGGCCTGCTCCTCGGCCGGGGTGTCCGGGGTGGCGTCCACATCCTCGGCGGCCTGGATGTCCCGGTCGCTGCGGCAGCGGACGCCCTCGCCGGCGCCGACTCCGCGCGGGTCCCAGCTGACCAGGTCGTAGTGCTCGCGGAGGGTGGAGACGGTGGCTCCGTAGTACGGCATCGTCGACACGCCCGAGCCGCCGGGGCCGCCGAAGTTGAACAGCAGCGAGCCGATCCGGTGGCTGCCCGTCGCCCGGGCGCGGATGAGGGCGAGCCGGATCGTCGTGCCCTCCGGCTGCGACCAGTCCAGAGGGACCTTGAGCGTGGCGCACCGCCAGTCGTCGCTCGGCGCGGTGGAGTCGCCGGTGGCCTTGCAGCGCTGCCAGTCCAGCTGCTGCCCGGTGAGCGAGGCGGGCAGGGCGGCCGGTGTCGGTGACGCCGGCGCCGAGCCGGTCTGCTCGGCCGGGGGCGTCCCCTTGCCCTCGGCATGGTCTCCGTCCGACGAGCCTGCGCCGCATCCGGCCACCAGCACAGCAGCGGCCGCGGCGGCCGTCCACCGCAGGAATCGAAGCATGCGTCCCCCCTCGCAGGCCCTCCGCGTCGTGGCCGCGGCGGGTGTTCAACGCCATGGTAGGCGGAGTGGGGGCCGCCCGTACCGGCCTGTGGATAACCCTCTGACCTGGTGGTTTTCCGGGGTCGGGGTGGTTTCAGGAGCAGACCGTGCCGGCCTTCGGCACCTTTCCGTCCAGCAGGTAGCTGTTCACCGTGCTCTGCACGCACTTGTTCTTGCTGTCGTACGCGCCGTGCCCCTGGCCCCGGTACGTCAGCTCCACGGCGACCCCCTTGCCGAGTGCGTCCACCATCTTCCTCGCGCCCTCGTACGGTGTGGCCGGGTCGCCGGTGTTGCCGACGACCAGGATGGGTGCCGCGCCCGGCGCGCTGACGTCGGGGTGGTCGGCGGCACCCGGCACGGCCCAGTCGGTGCAGCTGACCATGCCCCAGGCCAGGTAGTCGCCGAACAGCGGGGAGGCGGAACGGAACTCGGGCAGCCTCTGCTGGACGTCCGCCGTGGTGTACCGGGGTTTCTCGTCGGAGCAGTTGATGGCGATGTTCGCCGCGGTGATGTTGCTGTACTCACCGTTCTCGCTGCGGCCGTTCATCGAGTCGGAAAGCAGCATCAGAACCTTGCCGTCCCCGTCGTACGCCTCCTGCAGGCCCTCGGTGAGGTATCCCCAGAAGTCCTTGGAGTACAGGGACTGCGCGATGCCGTTGGTCGCCGCGGTCTGGGTCAGCTGTCGCGGGAAGATGCCCGGGATCGGTTTCCTCTCCAGGTTCTTCAGCAGGGTGGCGATGCGGTTCTTGACGTCCTGCGGGGTGTCGCCGATCGGGCAGTCGGTCGTCTTCGAGGTGCAGTCCTGGGCGAAGTTGTCGAGCGCGAGCTGGAAGCCCTTCGCCTGCCCGAGGGCGCTCTGCTCCGGGTCCTGGGTGGGATCGACGACCCCGTCGAACACGGCCCGGCCGACGTTCTTCGGGAACAGGTGGGCGTAGACGCCGCCGAGTTCGGTGCCGTAGGAGATGCCGAAGTAGTGCAGCTTGGCGTCGCCGAGGACCTGGCGCATCAGGTCCATGTCGCGGGCCGCGTCGGTGGTGCGCACATACGGCAGGACCTTCTTGGAGTGCTTCTCGCAGGCCGAGTTGAACTGCTTGGTGCGGTCCAGCAGCTGCGTGCGCTCGGCGCCGTTGTCCGGGGTGGCGTCCTGCTGGAAGTACACGTCGAGCTGGGCGTCGCTCTCGCAGGTCACCGGCGCGCTGCGGCCGACCCCGCGCGGATCGAAGCTGACCAGGTCGTAGCGGGTGCGCAGGGCGGTGTAGTCCTCGCCGAACGCGGGCAGCGTGGTGACGCCGCTGCCGCCGGGCCCGCCGAAGTTGAACACCAGCGAACCGATCCGCCTGCTCGGGTCACCGCTGGCCCTGGCGCGGATCAGGGCGATGCCGATGGTGTCGCCCTTCGGCTTGCTCCAGTCCAGGGGCGCCTTCATGGTGGCGCACTGCCAGGTGCCGCCGCCCGGCAGCGGGGAGGGGGAGCTGCCGCCGCCCTCCGCCTGGGACGGGACCGGACAGTCCTTCCAGTCCAGCTTCTGCGTCCTGAGGTCCCCGTCCTGGGTGGCTCCGCCACCGCATCCGGCCAGCAGGGCGGCCAGCAGCGCGGCGCTGGTGGTCAGTGCGGCGGCACGCAGCCGGAACGGGATCGCCATGCTCCCATCGTGCGGGCGCGCACGGCAGGGCGCGCGCGGGGCGCGGGCCGTTGGGGGTACGCCCCGCCGCGGCCGGTGCGGCGGGGCTACTACAGGGCGCCCTTGCGGGTGAGCTGGTTGAAGGCGAGCCAGCCCGGCAGCACCGGCAGCCACAGCGTCAGCAGCCGGTACAGCAGGACGGCCGGGGCGGCGACCTCCTTCGGCAGACCGACGGCGATCAGACCGAGGGTCAGGCTCGCCTCCACCGCGCCCACACCGCCCGGCGTGGGCGCCGCGGAGCCGAGCGCGTTGCCGGCGAGGAAGACGACGGCGACGCTCGCGATGCTCAGCGAGGCCGTGCCGCCGCCGAACGCCCGGATGGAGGCGTCCAGGCACATCACGAAGCAGGCGGTCAGCAGCAGCATGCCGCCGATGCCGGTGACCAGCTTCTGCGGCCGCTGCAGCACGTCGAGCATGCGCGGTACGACACCGGCGAACAGCGACCTCACGCGCGTGACGACGAACTTCCTCAGGAACGGCACCGAGGTCACCACGAGCACCAGCACCGCCACGGTCAGCAGGCCGGCGATGACCGTCCGGGACGGCGACAGGGACGGCGTCTTCTCGGTGCCGGTCAGATAGCCGAAGGACAGCAGCATCAGGATGTGGCAGCCGAGCCCGAAGAGCTGCGACGCGCCGACGCTCGCCACCGCGAGCCCCGGGCGCACGCCCTGGCGCTGCAGGAACCGCGTGTTCAGGGCGACACCGCCGACGGCCGCCGGTGCCACGATCTTCACGAAGGAACCGGCGACCTGGGCCGCCACGGTGCGCGGGAAGGTCACCCGCTCCGGTACGAAGCCCAGCAGCGACATGGCGGCGGCCACGTAGCTGGCGGCGGAGAAGAGCACGGCGGCGATCACCCAGCCCCACTGGGCCTGCGCGAACAGCGTGCCGAACTCGATGTGGGTGAGCTGCGTCAGCAGGTAGTAGGCGCCGATCGCACCGGCGATGAAGCTGATCAGGGTGCGCGGCCGCACCCGCTCCAGGCGGGCCGGTTCCACGGGGGCCTGCGGCCTGATGCGCAGCACCTGGTGCCGGATCTGGGTGAGCAGGTCCTCCTCGCGTGCCTCTTCGAGGGCCTCGTCGATGGCCCGCTTCTCGGCGCGCTGCTCCGCCCGGACCGTCTTCTTGTCGGGCTTCTCGGGCACGGGGCCGGCCGACTGGGCGGCCTCCTCCAGCCGGGCCTGCTTGGCCTGCCGGGACGCCTCCAGCACCGCCTCGCGCTCGCGCTGCGCCCGCTCCCGGGCCAGCCGGCGCAGCGTCGCGCGCGTGGAGCGCGTCAGCGCGATGGGCTGCAGCATGGGCAGGCAGTCCGCGACCGCGTCGGGGCCGAGCACGGCGACCGCGGAGGCCACCGCCCGCTCGGCGCCCACGCGGAGGCCGAGCGTGGTGACCAGTTGGGCGATGTCCATGCGCAGCAGCAGATCGCCGGCCGCGATCTCGCCGCCGCGCAGCTCGGTCAGGATCACCCTGCCGGAACGATCCACCCGGATGGCGTCACCGGCCAGCCTGCGGTGCGCGATGCGCCGCGACTGCAGTGCCCGCACCTGGTGCCAGGCGTTGTGCAGCAGTTCGTCGGTGATCTCCTGGTCGTCCAGCGCGTCGAGGGTGCGCCCGCCGGTGTGCTCGTAGACGAGCATGACGGCGTCCGGGCCGAGTTCGGAGGTGGCGATCAGCTTGGGCGCGTTGGCGCCCGCCGCGATGGCCGCGTACGCCAGCAGCGCCTCCTGCTCCAGGGCCTGGCGCAGCGACTGCAGGCTGGAGCGGGTGGCGAAGCCGCGCAGGGTCAGGTTGCGCCAGGCGCGGTAGAAGAAGCCCTGCGCCTGCTGCTCCCGGTCGACGACCGTGACGTCCAGCGGCGGGCCGTCCTCCAGGGTGACGAAATAACGCCGCCCGCGGTCGCCGTTCTCCGTCTCCACGGCCTCCTCGCGCGCCGCGCCGACCGGGCGGAAGCCGACGCGCCGCAGACCGGCCAGCAGGGTCCGCCCGGTGGGACGGACGTTGGGCGAGCCGACCGCGTACAGCGTGCCGTAGGCGATGGTCCAGCCGATCAGGACCGTCAGGATGATCGAGAACGGCGTCGTGTAGCCGGTGACCAGCATCGAGAACGCGTCGAGCATCAGCACGATCCACAGGACCGCGCGCCAGCGGGGTCTGCGGGACATGCCGACGGCCGTCATGTACGCGATGACGGGCGCGAGGTAGCCGTGCACCGGGTCGGTCAGGGCGTGGATGTCGCCCGGTGAGGGCTGGGTGAGCGCCTCCTGGATCGAGCTGGGGGCGCCCCGGGCGACCCACAGGTCGGTGGCGAGGGTCACTCCGTGGGCGAGGACGGCCGCGAGGACGCCGTCGGCGATCCGCAGCCCGTCCCGTTTGATCAGCCGTTCGATCGCGAAGGCGACCGGTACCAGCAGGATCGCGATGCTGGAGGCCAGTCCCGCGATCTTGATCAGCAGGTCGGGGGCCTGTCCGGTGCCCTTGTTGATGTCCTGTTCGAGGCCGGAGGTGGTGCCGTGCGCGAACGCGGCGATCGCCAGCAGCACGACGATGGCGAACAGACCGACGAGCAGCCGCATGAGGTCGGACGGACGGTGCACGCGCGCGGGGAGCAGCGGTTCGTCGCCCTCCACCTCGTCCGGGTGGACATCGCCCCCTTGGCCACCCGGGTGCGAGTCGAGGCGCACGGTGTCGGGGGTGTCGGCGCTGCTGCCGTCGTCCTTGCGCGCGCGCGAGGGATCGTCGTCGTCCCGCGCGCGTGGGGGTTCCTCGCGCCCGCGTTCGTCCCGGCGTCCTGCATCGGCGCCGGTCGCGCGGTCGGTGTCGCCCGTGTCACTCGTGGCGCCGGCGTTGTCCGCGCCGGAGCGGGCGGCGCCTGGACGCGCGGCGGCGTCAGGGGTGCCCGCCGCGTCTTCGGGGTGCACACCCTGCTGCTTCATGGTCTCTTCTTGGTCTCGTATCACCAGTCACCGCCCGCACGATGGTGGCATGCCCCACCGACCCTCGCGGGCATCAGGGTGCGGATCCGCGGGCGGACAGTCTGCCGGAAGCGCCGCCCGAGGGCGAGAGGCCGTCCCCGGCCGTCCGTGCCGCGTTGTCGGTGGCGTGCGGCAGGATGGGGCGAATGAGCGAGCAGAGCCCTGCCGGGGAGCCCCGCGAGGGGGACGGGGACGCGCTGCCCGAGTACGCCGAGCGGGTCCTCGAGGTCGCCGAGCGGATCCCGCCCGGGCGCGTCATGACGTACGGCGACGTCGCCGAGTGGCTGGAGGAGGGCGGGCCGCGCCAGGTCGGCCGGGTCATGGCCCTGTACGGCGGCGCCGTCCCCTGGTGGCGGGTGGTGCGCGCCGACGGCCTGCTGCTGCCCGGGCACGAGTTGCGGGCGCTCGGTCACTACCGAGCGGAGGGCACGCCGCTGAAGGAGGCGGGCAGAAGCAGCGAGGGGCATCTGCCGCGGCTCGACATGCGAAGGGCGCGCTGGGACGGCGACGCGGACGCGGAGGGTCACACCTGACAGCTTCCGCCATCGGATGCCGCCCGGGTCAACCCGTGGCCCGTACGGGGGACAGCGGGGACATCCGTGGCATGACGTACGTTCTTGTCCTGAGGAACCAGCGTGACAATCGGGCCTGAAGAGTCCTGAGAAGCCCGAGAGGCACGAGGGAAGAAGCGGAAGCTCTGCTTCCGTCCGGTGCGGCGGCGTAGCGTCGGCTGCACGTGTCCTCCTCACCCCGCGGCCACCGCCTCGCACGCGTGACCGCCTGCCCACCAGCACAACCACCAGGACCGGCGAACCACGTGAGCTCCTCTTCCTCCACCAGGCGCCTGCCGCACCCCCCGGTGCGGCAGGGGAGCCGTGGCGCTTACCGACTGGTCCGTACCCCGCCGGCACCAGTGGATCCCCCTCGTCTGGACGCGGCACAGCGCGCCGTGGTTGACCACCGGGACGGGCCGCTGCTCGTCCTCGCAGGTCCCGGCACCGGCAAGACGACGACTCTGGTGGAGTCCGTGGCCGCGCGCATCGCCCGCGGCGGTGACCCGGAACGGATCCTGGTACTGACGTTCAGCCGCAAGGCCGCCCTCGACCTGCGCGACCGCATGGCCCTGCGCATCGGCGCCGCCCGCGCGCCCCGGGCGACCACCTTCCACTCGTACTGCTACGCCCTGGTCCGCGCCCACCAGGACAGCGGCCTGTTCGCGGACCCGCTGCGCCTGCTCTCCGGTCCCGAGCAGGACGTCACCGTCCGCGAGCTGCTCGCCGGGCAGCCCGAGCTGGAGCGGCTCGGGCTGCACCACGTGCGCTGGCCCGACGAGCTGCGCGCCTGCCTGACCACGCGCGGCTTCGCCGACGAGGTCCGCGCCGTCCTCGCGCGCAGCCGCGAGCTGGGCCTCGGCCCGGGCGCTCTGGACGCCTTCGCCCGCCGCATCGGCCGCCCCGACTGGCGGGCCGCCGCCGCCTTCCTCGCCGAGTATCTCGACGTCCTCGACCTCCAGGGCGTCATCGACTATGCCGAGCTGGTCCACCGCGCGGTGCTGCTCGCCCGCCGCCCGGAGGCCGCGGCCCGGCTCGCCGCCCGGTACGACGCCGTGTACGTCGACGAGTATCAGGACACCGACCCCGCCCAGGTACGGCTGCTGCACGCCCTGGCCGGCGGCGGGCGCACCCTGCTCGCCTTCGGCGACCCCGACCAGTCGATCTACACGTTCCGGGGTGCCGACGTGAACGGGATCCTGGACTTCCCGGTGGCCTTCCCGCGCGCGGACGGCCGCCCCGCCCCGGTCGAGGTGCTGCGCACCTCCCGCCGCTCCGGGGCCGACCTGCTGGCGGCGACCCGTCTGATCACCCAGCGCATGCCGCTGCCCCGGCTGCCCGCCGAGAAGGTGCGGATCCACCGGGAGCCGACGGCCGTGCGGGACGGGGGCCGCGTCGAGGTGTACACGTACCCGACGCCCGGCACGGAGCTGGACAACATCGCCGACATCCTGCGCCGCGCGCACCTGGAGGACGGCGTCCCCTGGAGCGACATGGCCGTCCTGGTGCGCGCCGGCTCCCGCACCATCCCGACCTTCCGCCGCGCCCTCACCGCTGCGGGCGTCCCCCTGGACATCGACGGCGACGACCTCCCCCTCCGCCACGAACCGGCGGTCGCACCCCTACTGACGGCACTGAGGGCGGTGGCGACGGCGGAGGCGGGGCCGTCCGCGGATGCCGGGGGCTTCGGCGAGCCCGGGGCCGAGGGCACCGACGGGGAACACGCCGTCGTGGAGCGCGCCGAAGAGGAACACGACCAGGAGCGCGCCGACGAGGAGAAGCAGCCTGCGGAGGCGGAGGGCTCGGCGGCGTACCCCCTCGAGGCCGACCGCTCCGGCGAACCGCGTCCCGCCGCCTGGCTCGACGCCGAGACCGCGCTCGCCCTGCTCAGCTCGCCGCTCGCCGGCATGGACGCCGCCGATCTGCGCCGGCTCGGGCGGGCCCTGCGGGAGGAGGAGCGGACCGCCGGGAATCCCGTGCCGCCGCCTTCCGACGAGCTGCTCGCGCGGGCGCTCGCCGAGCCGGAGCGGCTGGTCGCCCACGACCCGGCCTACGCGCGCGGGGCGCAGCGTCTCGGCGCGCTGCTCCGCAAGGCCCGTGAGCGCCTCGCCGGCGGCGGTACGGCCGAGGAGGCGCTGTGGGACCTGTGGGAGGGCACGCCGTGGCCGACCCGCCTGGAGCGCGCCGCCCGGCGCGGTGGCGCGGCGGGCCGCAACGCCGACCGTGACCTGGATGCCGTCTGCGCGCTGTTCGCGACCGCCGCGCGCGCGGAGGAGCGCACCGGAGGGCGGGGCGCCCTGAACTTCCTGGAGGAGATCGAGGCCGAGGACATCGCCGCCGACACCCTCACCCGCCGCGCCGTACGCCCCGAAGCCGTCCGCCTGATGACCGCGCACCGCGCCAAGGGCCTGGAGTGGCGGCTGGTCGTCGTCGCCGGGGTCCAGGAGGGCCTGTGGCCCGATCTGCGCCGCCGCGGCTCCCTGCTGGAGGCCGACCGGATCGGCCGCGACGGTCTCGCCGAGCCCCTCACCCCGGGCGCGCTGCTCGCCGAGGAGCGCCGTCTGTTCTACGTGGCCGCCACCCGCGCGCGGGAGCGTCTCGTCGTCACCGCGGTGAAGGCCCCGGCGGACGACGGCGACCAGCCCTCCCGCTTCCTGACCGAACTCGGCGTCGAGCCGAAGGACGTCACGGGCCGCCCCCGCCGCCCGCTGTCCGTGGCCGCGCTCGTGGCCGAGCTGCGCGCCACCACCGTCGACCCGCGCGCGTCCGCGACGCTGCGCGAGGCCGCCGCGCGCCGCCTGGCCAGGCTCGCCGCGCTCGCCGACGAGGACGGTCGCCCCCTGGTGCCGTCCGCGCACCCCTACCGCTGGTGGGGCATGTTCGAGCCGACCGAGAGCAAGGTCCCGCTGCGCCACCGCGACCAGCCGGTCGTCCTGTCCGGCAGCGCTCTCGACCAGCTCGCCAACACCTGCGCCCTGCAGTGGTTCCTGGGCCGTGAGGTGAAGGCCGACGCGCCCGCCACCACCGCCCAGGGCTTCGGCAACGTCGTCCACGTCCTCGCCGACGAGGTCGCCTCCGGCCGCAGCCCCGCCGACCTCGACGTACTGATGGAGCGCCTGGAGTCGGTGTGGAACGCGCTCGCCTTCGACGCGCCCTGGAAGTCGGCGCAGGAGAAGGACAACGCGCGCGCGGCCCTCGAACGCTTCCTGAACTGGCACGTCCTGGACCGCACGGGCCGCACCCCGGTGGCGAGCGAGCAGGACTTCGACGTCACCCTGGAGGCAGGCGACTACCAGGTCCGCATCCGCGGCCAGATGGACCGCGTCGAGGCGGACGGCGAGGGCCGCGCGTACGTCGTGGACTTCAAGACCGGCAAGCAGGCGCCCAGCACCGCCGAGGTGGCCCGCCACCCACAGCTCGCCGTCTATCAGCTCGCCGTCCGCGAAGGCGCGGTCGACACCGTGTTCGACGGCGTGCGGCCCGAGCCCGGCGGCGCCGAGCTGGTGCACCTCAGGCAGGGCGCGGCCAAGCGGGACGGCGGCGACACCCTGCCCAAGGTGCAGGCCCAGGAGCCGCCGGCGGGGGAGTGGGTCGGCGAGCTGCTGGCGACGGCCGCCGGGAAGGTCCTCGACGAGCGGTTCACGCCCACCACCGGCCAGCACTGCGCGCACTGTGCGTTCCGTGCGTCCTGCAGCGCCCGGCCGGAGGGGCGCCATGTGGTCGAGTGACGCACGGCACCCCCCGTGTTGACCTGCGCTTCTTCGGTCCCGGACGGCTGATCCGGGCTCGGCTGTCAGTGGTCGCCGCTAGCCTCTGACGACATGCCCGCCCGTATCACCGACCCCGAGCAGCTCAAGGAGCTCCTCGGCATCCCCTTCACCCCGGAGCAGACGGCCTGCATCACCGCGCGGCCCGCCCCGCAGGTGATCGTGGCCGGAGCCGGCTCGGGCAAGACCACGGTGATGGCGGCCCGCGTGGTCTGGCTGGTGGGCACCGGCCAGGTCGCCCCCGAACAGGTGCTCGGCCTGACCTTCACCAACAAGGCGGCCGGCGAGCTCGCCGAGCGCGTCCGCAAGGCACTGATCAAGGCCGGCGTCACCGACCCGGATGTGATCGACCCGGACAACCCGCCCGGCGAGCCGGTCATCTCCACGTACCACGCCTTCGCCGGCCGTCTGCTGACCGACCACGGTCTGCGCCTCGGGCTCGAACCCACCTCCCGGCTGCTGGCCGACGCCACCCGCTACCAGCTCGCCGCGCGCGTCCTGCGCGAGGCCCCCGGTCCGTACCCGGCGCTGACCCGGTCCTTCGCCGACCTCGTCAGCGACCTGCTCGCCCTCGACTCCGAGCTCGCCGAACACCTCGTCGACCCCGAGCACCTGCGCACCTGGGACGCAGGCCTGCTGCGCACGCTGGAGGGTGCCAGGCTCACCAACGCCGACCTGCGCAAGGTCCCCGAGACCGCCGCCGCCCGCCGGGAACTCGCCGGCCTCGTGGTGCGCTACCGGGCGGCCAAGCGGGAGCGCGACCTGCTCGACTTCGGCGACCAGATCGCCCTGTCCGCCCGCCTCGCCGGCATCCCCGAGGTGGGCCGGCTGCTGCGCGAGGAGTTCCGCGTCGTCCTCCTGGACGAGTACCAGGACACCTCCGTCGCCCAGCGCGTCCTGCTCTCCGGCCTGTTCGGCGGCGGCACGGGCCATCCGGTGACCGCCGTCGGCGACCCCTGCCAGGCCATCTACGGCTGGCGCGGCGCCTCCGTGGCCAACCTCGACGACTTCCCCGAGCACTTCCGGCACGCCGACGGCCGCCCCGCCACCCGGCAGGCGCTCAGCGAGAACCGCCGCAGCGGCGGCCGTCTCCTCGACCTCGCCAACGGCCTCGCCGCCCCCCTGCGCGCCATGCATGCGGGCGTGGAGGCCCTCCGCCCCGCCCCCGGCGCCGAACGCGACGGCACGGTCCGCTGCGCCCTGCTGCGCAGCCACGCCGAGGAGCTCGACTGGATCGCCGACTCCCTCGCCCACCTCGTGCGCACCGGCACGGCACCCGGTGAGATCGCCGTGCTGTGCCGTACCGCGACCGACTTCGCCGAGATCCAGGGCGCCCTGGTCGCCCGGGACCTGCCCGTGGAGGTGGTCGGCCTCTCCGGGCTGCTGCACCTGCCCGAGATCGCCGACCTGGTCGCCGTGTGCGAAGTGCTCCAGGATCCGGGTGCCAATGCCTCCCTGGTACGCCTGCTCACCGGCCCGCGCTGGCGCATCGGTCCCCGCGACCTCGCCCTCCTGGGTCGCCGTGCCCGGCTGCTGGTCGCCCACGCGCGCGTGGACGGCACCGACGACGCCGACCGCAGGCTCGCGGAGGCCGTCGAAGGGGTCGACCCCGCCGAGGTGATCTCGCTCGCGGACGCCCTCGACACGTTCCTGGAGGCCCCGCTGAACGAGGGCGCCGAGGACGACGACGGGCTGCCGTTCTCGCCGGACGCGCGCGTGCGCTTCGCGCGCCTCGCCGCCGAGCTGCGCGATCTGCGCCGTTCCCTGTCCGACCCGCTGATGGACGTCCTGCACCGCGTCCTGGCCGTCACCGGCCTGGAGGTCGAGCTGTCGGCATCCCCGCACGCGCTCGCCGCCCGCCGCCGCGAGACCCTGTCCAACTTCCTGGACGTCGCCGCCTCCTTCGCCGCGGGCGACAGCGCCGCCACCCTGCTGGCCTTCCTCGGCTTCCTGCGCACGGCGGCCCAGTACGAAAAGGGCCTCGACAACGCCCTGCCCGGCGGCGAGAACACCATCAAGGTGCTCACCGCGCACAAGTCCAAGGGCCTGGAGTGGGACGTCGTCGCCGTCCCCGGACTGGTCCAGGGCACCTTCCCCAGCGCCCAGGGCCGCGAGAAGTGGACCGCACAGGCCAGGGTGCTGCCGCACGCCCTGCGCGGCGACACCGCCACCCTGCCCGACGTCGACTCCTGGGACTCGCGCGGCCTGAAGGCCTTCCACGAGGCCATGAAGGAACACCAGCACACCGAGGAACTCCGGCTCGGCTACGTCACCTTCACCCGCCCCCGCTCCCTCCTCCTCGGCTCCGGCCACTGGTGGGGCCCCAGCCAGAAGAAGCCCCGGGGCCCCTCCGACTTCCTCCGGGCCCTCCACGACCACTGCGCCGCCGGGTACGGCGAGATCGAGGCGTGGGCGGACGAGCCCGCGGAGGACGAGGAGAACCCCGCCCTGCACACGGCCACCGCCGACCAGGTGTGGCCGCTGCCCCTGGACGAGGGCGCCCTGGCCCGCCGCCGCGCCGCCGCCGAGACCGTCCTCGCCCACCTGGACACCCTGGCCGCCCGGCAGGACGCCCGGCCGCCCGCCGGCCACGACCCCGACACCTTCGACGACCCGGACTGGCCGTCGCCGCCCGACGACGAGGACGTCCCGTACGAGGAGGATCTTCCGTACGACGAGATGCTCCCGTACGACGGAGACTTCCCTCACGACGGGGACTTCCCCGACGAACAGCAGGAGTCCGTCCCTGCGGACGAGCCCGGCGGCTGGGACTCCTGGACCGCCGAGCGCCCCACCGTCCCCCACCAGGCGTCCGCCCCGGCCGAGCCGCCCTCCCGCCGCGCCGAACGCCCCCGTACCCCCGGGCCCGGGCACCCGGACCCCCTCACCCCGGAGGAAGCCCGCACCCTCGCCTCCTGGGACCGTGACCTCGACGCGCTCACCGGCGAGCTCCTGCGCGCCCGGCGGACCGTCACCGACGTACCCCTGCCCGCCGCCCTGACCGCGTCCCAGCTCCTGCGTCTCGCCGAGGACCCCGACGGGCTCGCACAGGAACTCGCGCGCCCCATGCCGCGCCCCCCGCAACCCGCCGCACGCCGAGGCACCCGATTCCACGCATGGGTCGAGGCACGCTTCGAGGAACTGACACTGCCCCTGCTGGAACCCGACGAACTGCCCGGGACCGAGGCCGAGATCGCCGACGAACGCGACCTCGAAGCGCTCAAGAAGGCCTTCGAACGCACCGAGTACGCCCGGCGCACCCCGTACCGGATCGAGGCCCCCTTCCAGCTCACGCTCGCCGGCCGGGTCGTACGCGGCCGCATGGACGCCGTCTACAGAAACGGCGACGGCGACGACGCGACCTACGAGATCGTCGACTGGAAGACCGGCCGCGCCCACACCGCCGACCCGCTGCAGCTCGCCGTGTACCGGCTGGCCTGGGCCGAGCAGCAGGGAGTACCGCCCGAGTCCGTCACGGCCGCCTTCCTGTACGTGCGCACCGGCGAGGTCGTACGCCCCGAAAACCTGCCGGACCGCGCGGCACTGGAACGGCTGCTCACCGGCGGCATGCCGGACACCGGGGACGTGGCCCACAAGGGAACCCAAGTGTGACGAACCGCCCGCCGAGGATGTCGGTGCGGGCCGATAGGCTCGTGAGCATGAGCCAGACCCCGGACAGCGCCGTCCGCACGTACATCGAGCAGCACCGTGCCGCCTTCCTCGACGACCTCGCCGCATGGCTGCGCATCCCCTCCGTCTCGGCCCAGCCCGAGCACGCGCCCGACGTGCAGCGCAGCGCCGACTGGCTCGCCGCCAAGCTGAAGGAGACCGGTTTCCCGACGGCCGAGGTCTGGCAGACCCCCGGCGCCCCGGCGGTCTACGCCGAGTGGCCCTCGGACGACCCGCAGGCGCCCACCGTCCTCGTCTACGGCCACCACGACGTGCAGCCCGCCGCCCGGGAGGACGGCTGGGACAGCGAGCCGTTCGAGCCCGTCGTACGGGACGACCGCCTCTACGCGCGCGGGGCCGCCGACGACAAGGGCCAGGTGTTCTTCCACACACTGGGCGTCCGCGCCCACCTCGCCGCCACCGGCCGCACCACCCCCGCGGTCCACCTGAAGCTGCTGATCGAGGGCGAGGAGGAGTCCGGCTCCCCGCACTTCCGGGCCCTCGTCGAGGAGCACGCCGGGCGGCTCGCCGCCGACGCCGTGATCGTCTCGGACACCGGGATGTGGTCGGCGGACACCCCGACCGTGTGCACCGGCATGCGCGGCCTCGCCGAGTGCGAGATCCGGCTGTACGGCCCCGACCAGGACCTCCACTCCGGCTCCTTCGGCGGCGCCGTCCCCAACCCGGCCACCGCCGTCGCCCGCCTGGTGGCCGCCCTGCACGACGAGCACGCGCGCGTGGCGGTCCCCGGCTTCTACGACGGCATCGTGGAGCTGACCGACCGTGAACGCGAGCTCTTCGCCGAGCTGCCCTTCGACGAGGAGGAGTGGCTGCGCACCGCCAAGTCCCGCGCCACTCACGGCGAGGCCGGACACACCACCCTGGAGCGCATCTGGGCCCGCCCGACCGCCGAGGTCAACGGCATCGGCGGGGGCTACCAGGGCCCCGGCAGCAAGACGGTCGTCCCGTCCTCCGCGATGGTGAAGCTGTCCTTCCGGCTGGTCGCCGGCCAGGACCCCGGCCACATCGAGAAGGCCGTCCGCGCCTGGGCCGCCGAGCAGGTGCCCGCCGGGATCCGGCACGAGATCACCTTCGGCTCCGCCACGAGCCCGTGCCTGACCCCGCTCGACCACCCCGCGCTGCAGTCCGTGGTCCGTGCCATGGGCCGCGCCTTCGAGGGCCCGGTCCGCTTCACCCGGGAGGGCGGCTCCGGACCCGCCGCCGACCTCCAGGAGGTGCTCGGCGCCCCCGTCCTCTTCCTGGGCATCTCCGTTCCCTCCGACGGCTGGCACGCCCCGAACGAGAAGGTCGAGCTCGACCTCCTCCTCAAAGGCGTCGAGACCAGCGCCCACCTGTGGGGCGACCTCGCCGAGAACTGGCGCCACGCGCCCTGACCGGCAGCCGCCGAACGGGACGGCATCGCGCGCGGGGCACACTGGTGACACCGCAGCACATCTGCCCGCGCCCGGCCCGGTGCCCTCCCGCCCTACGTCCCGCCGTACCGCCCGCCGAACCGAAACCGTTCCACTGGGGGAGTTGGAAGCACCCGTGACCACCTGGACCGACCACACCGCCGACCGACCCATCTCGCTGACCGCCCCGAGCGGCATCGACCGCGCCGCCCACCACCGGCTCGACGAGGCCTGGCTCGCCGCGGCGTGGAGCCACCCCACCACCCGCTGCTTCGTGGTCTCCGGCGGCCAGGTGCTCATCGACGAGACGCCCGACGGCCGCACCGAACTCGTCATGACCCCCTCCTTCGAGGCGCCGCTCACCGAGGCACACCGCTACTTCCTGGGCCTCGACGACGACGGGGTGAGCTACTTCGCCCTGCAGAAGGACGCCCTGCCCGGACGCATCGACCAGTCCGCGCGCCCCGCGGGCCTGCGCGAGGCCGGGCTGCTGCTGTCGCCGCGGGACGTGGGTCTCATGGTGCACGCGGTCGGCCTGGAGAACTGGCAGCGCACCCACCGGTTCTGCTCCCGCTGCGGCGAGCGCACGGTCATCGCCGCCGCCGGCCACATCCGCCGCTGCCCGGCCTGCGGCGCCGAGCACTACCCGCGCACCGACCCGGCCGTGATCATGGTCGTCACCGACGACGAGGACCGGATCCTGCTCGGCCGCCAGGTCCACTGGCCCGAGGGCCGCTTCTCCACCCTCGCCGGTTTCGTCGAACCCGGCGAGTCCATCGAGCAGGCCGTGCGCCGCGAGGTGTTCGAGGAGGTCGGCGTCACCGTCGGCCCCGTCGAGTACGTGGCCAGCCAGCCCTGGCCGTTCCCGTCCAGCCTCATGCTCGGCTTCACCGCCCGCGCCACCTCCACCGAGATCAACGTCGACGGGGACGAGATCCACGAGGCGCGCTGGTTCTCCCGCGAGGAGCTGCACGCAGCGTTCGAATCCGGCGAGGTCCTGCCGCCCTACGGCATCTCCATCGCGGCCCGGCTGATCGAGATGTGGTACGGCAAGCCGCTGCCGACCAGGAGCTTCGTCTGACGCGGCACGGATGACCGCCGACCCGTACTGGAACCACAACGTCCACTACCACCCGGCCGTGCTCGCCGCCGTACCCGACGGCTGCCGCACGGCCCTGGACGTCGGCTGCGGCGACGGCCTGCTGGCCCGCAAGCTCTCCGCCCGGGCGCAGAAGGTGACGGGCGTGGACCGTTCGCCGGAGATGATCCGGCAGGCCCGCGCCGGGCGGCCCGCGAACGTCACCTTCAGGGAGGCCGACTACCTCGACGGCGCCGCGCTCCCGGACGGCGGCTACGACTTCGTCAGCGCGGTCGCCGTCGTCCACCACGCCCCCTTCGAGGACGCGATCAGCGCGCTGACCAGGCTGGTCGCGCCCGGCGGGCGGCTGGTCGTCGTCGGGATGGCGTACAACCACACCCCGCTGGACTGGGTGATCAGCGGCTGCGGGCTGCCCGTCAGCCTGCTGTACCGGCGCCTGCGTGGCGGCAGGCGCGGCCCGGCCGGCATGCCGGTCGAGGACTCCACCATGCACTGGGGCGAGGTTCGCGAGGCCGCCCGCCGCCTGCTCCCGGGTTGCCGCTTCCGGCGCCGGCTGCTGTGGCGCTACACGCTGGTGTGGGACAGGGCACAGCGTGGCGGCCCCTGACGGATCAGGGGCCGCCCCGCTGCGGTCACCGCGAAACCCCGCGGAGCGTCAGGCGGCGAGCTTCTGCTTCACCTGGGCCAGCGACGGGTTGGTCAGCGTGGACCCGTCCGCGAAGAGCACGGTGGGGACCGTCTGGTTTCCGCCATTCGCCTTCTCCACGAAAGCGGCGGACTCCGGGTCCTGCTCGATGTTGATCTCGGTGTACGCGATGCCCTCGCGGTCCAGCTGGCTCTTCAGCCGGCGGCAGTAGCCGCACCAGGTCGTGCTGTACATCGTCACCGTGCCCTGCATGTCTCTCGCGCTCCTCAGCAGTTCGGGGAAGGTCGTCCAGGGGGAGAACGCGGCAGGGCGGGGCGGCATTCCCGCCGAGGCGCCATGAGACACCTGCCGCATCAGCCTGCCGCATTGGTACGACTATCGGTGCCCGCCTGTGGACAACCGGCACAGCACTCTCCGGCCACCTGGCAGCATGGCCATGTGACAGCAGCAACGCATTCCACCCTCTTCCCGCAGGCACCGGAATCGGCCGACGCGGTGCTCGAAGGGCTCGACCCCGAGCAGCGCGAAGTCGCCACCGCCCTGCACGGTCCGGTGTGCGTCCTCGCCGGAGCGGGCACGGGCAAGACCCGGGCGATCACCCACCGCATCGCCTACGGGGTGCGTGCGGGCATCCTCCAGCCCTCCAGCGTGCTCGCCGTCACCTTCACCAACCGCGCCGCCGGGGAGATGCGCGGCCGCCTGCGCCAGCTCGGTGCCCACGGTGTGCAGGCCCGCACCTTCCACTCCGCCGCCCTCCGCCAGCTCCAGTACTTCTGGCCGAAAGCCATCGGTGGCTCCCTGCCCCGGATCGTCGACCGCAAGATCCAGCTCGTCGCCGACGCGGCCGCCGCCTGCCGCCTGCGGCTGGACCGGGGCGAGCTGCGGGACGTGACCGCCGAGATCGAGTGGTCCAAGGTCACGCAGACCGTCCCGGCCGACTACCCGTACGCGGCTGCGAAGGCCGGCCGCGAGACCCCGCGCGACCCGGCCGAGATCGCCCACCTCTACGCCGCCTACGAGGACCTCAAGCGCGACCGGGCGGTCATCGACTTCGAGGACGTCCTGCTGCTGACCGTCGCCATCCTGCAGGACCGGCACGACATCGCCGATCAGATCCGCGCCCAGTACCAGCACTTCGTGGTGGACGAGTACCAGGACGTCAGCCCCCTGCAGCAGCGGCTGCTGGAGCTGTGGCTCGGCGAGCGCGACAGCCTGTGCGTCGTCGGGGACGCCAGCCAGACGATCTACTCGTTCACGGGAGCAACGCCCGACCATCTCCTCGATTTCCGTGGCCGCCACCCCGGCGCCACCGTCGTCAAGCTCGTCCGCGACTACCGCTCCACCCCCCAGGTCGTCCACCTCGCCAACGGCCTGCTCGCCCAGGCCCGCGGCCGCGCCGCCGACCACCGGCTGGAACTGGTCTCCCAGCGCCCCCCGGGCCCCGAGCCCGTCTACACCGAGTACACCGACGAGCCCGCCGAGGCCGAAGGCGCCGCCCGGCGCATCCGGGAACTCATCGACGCCGGGGTCCCGGCCGCCGAGATCGCCGTGCTGTTCCGCACCAACGCCCAGTCGGAGACCTACGAGCAGGCCCTCGCCGACGCCGGCGTCCCCTACCAGCTGCGCGGCGCCGAGCGCTTCTTCGACAGGCCCGAGGTGCGCAAAGCCGGCATCGCCCTGCGCGGCGCGGCCCGCTTCGGCGGCAACGACTCCCTCCTGGACGACGCCGTGGACCTGCCCTCGCAGGTGCGGGCCGTGCTCTCGGGGGAGGGCTGGACCGGCGGCGAGCCCCCGGCCGGCTCCGGCGCCGTCCGAGAGCGCTGGGAGTCGCTGGCCGCCCTGGCCCACCTCGCCCAGGACTTCGCCGCCGCCCACCCCCGGGCGACGCTCGCCGACTTCGTGGCGGAACTCGACGAACGGGCGGGCGCCCAGCACGCCCCGACCGTCCAGGGCGTCACCCTCGCCTCCCTGCACGCGGCCAAGGGCCTGGAATGGGACGTCGTCTTCCTCGTCGGCATCGCCGAGGGCATGGTGCCGATCACCTACGCCCGGACGGACGAGCAGATCGAGGAGGAGCGCCGCCTGCTGTACGTCGGCGTCACCCGCGCCCGGGAGCGGCTCCACCTCTCCTGGTCGCTGTCCCGCTCACCGGGCGGCCGCCCCAACCGCAGGCCCAGCCGCTTCCTCGACGGACTGCGCCCCGGCTCCACCGCCACCGCCGGCCGGACCGGCGCGAGCGCCGCCGGAGGCGTCGAGCGCGGCACACCCGGCGGAGCCCCGGCCGCCCCCCGGCGCGCCCAGCGCACCCCGGCCCGCTGCCGGGTCTGCGGCCGCACGCTCACCGACGCCGGCGAGATGAAGCTGATGCGCTGCGAGGACTGCCCGTCCGACATGGACGAGGGTCTCTACGAGCGGCTGCGGGAGTGGCGGGCGCTCCAGGCCGGGCTCAGCGGCCAGCCGGACTTCTGCGTCTTCACCGACCGCACCCTGATGGCCATCGCCGAGGCCCGGCCCGACAGCCCGGCCGAGCTGTCCCGCATCCCCGGTGTCCTCAACCGCAAGCTGCAGCGCTACGGAGCCGACGTTCTGGCCATCTGCGCAGGCCAAGATGTCGGGGAAGGCGCCGGGCAGGACTGATCCCAACTCGTCGAAAAAATAGTTTGCGCATGCCCCAGCAATCCCCATAGGTTCTAGGCACGGAAGCGGCGGCCTTCTCGAAGGCCGCAACTCCGTGATGTACTTGCATATCCGAACGGGCCGGTTCACCCCGGTCCATGAGACGCCGAGAGGAGGCGAGTCCAGTGATCAGCATCAACACCAGCACCACCAGCACGGCCAAACTGACCGATCGCTCGACCGTCTCCACGTGCATGCTCGGCGCCTCGATCCAGGGCACCGGTCTGTCCGGCATTCGTGCCGTCCGCCCGGCGTCCTCCCCTGCTCTCGCGGGTCTTCCCGTCCGTGAGCGCAATGAGCGACCGACCAAGGCACTGGCAGCGGTAGCGGCACAGGCACATGCCTATGCCTTTGCGGCGGCCGGTGCCGGATTCCGGAAGCAGACGACGCAGCACCACCTGATGTGGGCCTTCCGTGGGCCAGAACCCTGGAGTGATCCAGCCTGACAGCCGATCAGGCCGGCGCCTTCAGGGCCGCGGAACCCCACCCGGGATCCGCGGCCCTTCTGTTTTCCCCGAACGGGGACGACGGAGCGAAGGGGCTTCGGGACAACAAGAGAACCCGGTACCAGCCGACACCCGGTCAACCGGCCGGAACGACCAGACGAGGAAGACCAACCGTGCAACTCGAAGCGCACGCCCCGTCCGTACCGCCTTCACAAACGATCCCCCCGCCCGGCCTCACGGAGGACTCCACCTTGATCCCCCTCACCGCGCTCACCGCGCTCGACGACGCCATCGAGAACCTCGGCGTACCCGTCCCCTGCCGCTCCTACGACCCGGAGGTCTTCTTCGCCGAGTCGCCGGCGGACGTCGAGTACGCCAAGTCCCTCTGCCGCACCTGCCCGCTGATCGAGGCCTGCCTCGCCGGCGCCAAGGAGCGGCGTGAGCCCTGGGGCGTCTGGGGTGGCGAGCTGTTCGTCCAGGGCGTCGTCGTCGCCCGGAAGCGGCCGCGTGGCCGCCCGCGGAAGAACCCGGTCACGGCATGAACACCCTAGGAACGATCGACCGCCCCCTCACGCACGACCCCAAGAAGCAGGCCCCGATGAAGCCGTCCACCAGCGAGCCCGCAGGCTCCGCGATCCCAGACTTCACCACCACCGGCGCGACCGAGTCGCGTCAGAACAGGACCCGAGAAATGCAACTCATGCAAGAAGCCCTGGCCCGTGCGCATATGCACGAGCGCCGGCATGAGGCCGAGCGGGAACGCCGGGCCATGCGCCTGGCGACCGCACGGCGGATGCAGCGCCGGGCCGAGCGCGCCTCGCTGCGCGCCCGCCGTGCGCTCGCCATGGCCGTCATGCAGTAATCCACCGAAGCGGTGACCTCCCGGCCGTCTGCCGGTCGCGGGAGCCGAAGTCTTCGCGCAAGCGGGGGCCGGTCCGACTCGAACGGACCGGCCCCCGCGGCGCGTTGGGCCCGGCGACGGGCGGGGCCCGGAGGCGTCGTCACGGGGCGCCGTCCCGGGCGCCCCCGGGTCACGCCTCCGCTGCCGGTTCCTCCTCCGCGAGGTCGTCCTCCAGCGTGTCCCCTTCGAGCAGCTCGTCCTCGGTGACGAAGCCGGGAAGCCACTCCTGGAGTTCCTCGCGCAGCCGCACCGTGGCGCCGAGCTGGCACAGGACACCGATCGTGCTCAGGGTGACCCGGTGTATCAGCAGGTAGGCCGGGGGCAGGTTGAGCTGCTTGCCCAGCTGGTACGCCGGGGAGCGGGGGTCGGCGATGCGGGCCGCCTGACTGCGCATCCAGCCGCGGGTGAAGGTGAACGCCTCGACGCGGGCCGGTTCGATGATCGGCAGCAGGTAGTCGAGGACCGCGTCGGGGTCCAGCTCTATGCTCTCCTTGACGAACCCCTCCTCGCACAGCAGCTCGTAGACCGTCTCCGCAGCACCGTCCAGGGTCATCCTGAGGGAGATGCCGATCGGCGTCGGCAGGCCCCCCGGGAGCCGGTCGACCGTGCCGAAGTCCAGAACGCCCAGGCGCCAGTCCTCGTCGCCGTCCGGGCCGCCGGGCAGCAGCCGGAAGTTGCCCGGGTGCGGGTCCGCGTGCAGCAGACCGGTGCGAGCCGGGCCCGAGAAGAGGAACCGGGCCAGCAGCTGGCCGGCGCGGTCGCGCTGCTCCTGGGTGCCGTCCGAGATGATCTCCGACAGCGGGATCCCGTCGATCCACTCCGTGACCAGGACCTGGTCGCACTGGTGCACCACCGCGGGCACCACCACGTCCGGGTCGTCCGCGAACTCCTGCGCGTGCGCCTCCTGGGCCTGGGCCTCCAGCGCGTAGTCCAGCTCCTCGGAGACACGGTCCCGCATCTCCGCGATCAGCGGCTTGATGTCCATGCCGGGGATCAGCGGGCCCAACAGCCGTGCGAAGCGGCTCAGTTGCGTCAGGTCCGACAGCAGGGCCTCGCCCGCGCCCGGGTACTGCACCTTGACCGCGACCTCACGGCCGTCGTGCCACACCGCCCGGTGGACCTGCCCGATGGAGGCCGCGGCGGCCGGCTTGTCCTCGAACTCCAGGAACAGCTCGCGCCAGTCCTCCCCGAGCCGCTCCTCGAGCACCGCGTGCACCGTGCGGGTCGGCATCGGGGGCGCCGCCTCCTGGAGCTTGGTCAGGGCCGCACGGTAGGGCCCGGCCACCTCCTCCGGGAGGGCGGACTCGAAGACGGACAAAGCCTGCCCGAACTTCATCGCGCCGCCCTTCAGCTCACCGAGGACCTTGAAGAGCTGCTCGGCCGTGCGCTGTTGCAGCTCCCGGCCGACGAGCTCCGCGGATTCGCCCACGATCCGCTTGCCCAGCCCCCAGGTCGCCCGGCCGGCGAAGCCGAGCGGGAGCGCGGCGAGCTTGGCGGTCCGGGTGACCGCCTTCCGGGGAAGATCAGACATGCGCCCTCCAAGTGCCGGTCGGCCGCGCCGCGCCTGCCTCGCGCCCTTGCTCCGTCGTCGGCCGTTGCACCGCCATTGTCGCGCGTGCCGCGCCGTCGGTTGAGAAGTGCTCCCCCTTACCTCTCTCCACCGCCCCGCACCCGCATGCGGGATGGGGCCACACCGGCCGGGAGTGCCAGGTCAGGCCGGGTAGGGACGCCTCCCAGCGGGCGCCCGCGCTGGACGGCGACTCCCCGTCGAGGAAGGCCAGGGCGTGAGCGGCGGCCAGTCCCGCGACGGCCAGGGCGAGAGCCAGATCACAGGCTCCCACGCGGCGGGCCCTGCCGGATCGCCACTGGGCGACCAGGCGGGGCCAGACCGGGTCCCGGTCGGTGCGGCCCTGGTGCAGACAGCCGGCGCAGCTAGTCCCCCCGGGCAGGACCAGCGGCCCGACCACGCCGGTCCCCTCCACCACTCCCGCGTACAGGTGAGGGGTGCCGGAGGCCATGAGGGGCTCGGCGGAGAACGGGTCCGGGGCGTGCACGGCCACGTCGTCCCGCGGGGTGAGGATCACCAGGGAGAGCCCGGGTTCCGCCGTGCCCGGTCCGGCGGGGCCGGCGGTGAGGGAGGAACGGGTGTGGCGCGGGGGCCGGTCCGGGGCCGCGCGGCGGACGGCGGCCCGGGCCGCCTCGTCCCGGCGCTCGCCGACCGAGTCGGCGGGCAGCCCGCCCGGAGCCACGTCCCACGGCTCCACGCGCCCCGCGTCCCGTACGTCGACCTCGCCGACCCCCGCCCCGGACAGCGCCGAGGCCAGCACGGCCCCCACCCGGCCCGCGCCGCGCACCTGCACCCGCAGCGAGCGGCGGGCCGCGAGCCGGACCAGCGCACCGCCCGGCTCAGGAGTGGTCAGGGACAGCGAGGCGAGGTCGGGGCGCAGCCGCTCCAGGACCTGCGACTTCTCCCGCAGTGCGTCCGCGTCCGGGCCTCCGCCGCGCGTGTCGTCCAGCAGGCCGGCGTGGGACAGGCGCGCCACCAGTGCGTCGACGTGGCCGTCCGGCAGGTCCATGCGGCGGCCCTCCTCGCGCAGCAGCGGCAGCCCTCTGGTGCCGTTGAGCAGCTCCAGGAAGCTGCCCGTCGCCGTGTCCACCGGCCCCAGCGTCATCGCGTGCGCCGGAGTCATTCCGAACTGCACCGTGTTGAGGTCGCGCCAGCCGCGCCGCAGCGCGGGCTTCACCAGCGGATGCATGACAGGCCCCCCGTGTCCGTCGTAGTCGTCCAGAAAAGGGATGGTGTGTGCTGAAGGGTGTCGCTGTGTGGTGGAACCGGTCACGTTCCGCCGACGTCTGCCAGCATGCCCCGCCCCGGCGGCGGGTGCCGGACGTTGTCCACAGGCTGGGGGTGTTCGTCGTACTAATCGGTCGGGCCAGTCGGGGCATATCGGTCGTACTAATCAAACGCATGGTGGGGCATGGGCGCCGAACCGTCCCGGAGCCGGGACTTCGGCCCTGCTCAGCGGGTAACGTCGGGGCGTGCCCGCCGACCCCCTGCACCGCGCCGGAAAGCCACAGCGCAGCACGACGAGCCAGCCGCCGAGCGGCTCGGGGGCGAGCGCGATCGAGGTCCGCAGGAGTACCCGGCGCCGCCGGACGGTCTCCGCGTACCGCGAGGGCGATCGCACCGTCGTGCTGATCCCCGCCCGGATGTCCGAGGCGGAGGAGCAGCGCTGGGTGACCGTCATGCTCGACAAACTCGCCGCCCAGGAGAGCAAACGGGTACTGGGCGACGCCGAGCTGACCGAGCGCGCCGAGCGGCTGTCGGACCAGTACTTCGGCGGCCGGGCGCGCCCCGTCTCGGTGCGCTGGGTCACCAACCAGAACACCCGCTGGGGCTCGTGCACGCCGGCCGAGGGCAGCATCCGTCTGTCGCACCGGCTGCAGGGGATGCCGGAGTACGTGATCGACTACGTGCTCTGCCACGAGCTGGCGCACCTTCTGGTGCCCGGTCACGGGCCGGACTTCTGGCGGCTGCTGGAGTCCTACCCGCGCACCGAGCGGGCCCGCGGGTATCTCGAGGGGGTCGTGGCCGCCGAGCGGCTGCCCCATCTGCCGGGCGCGCGCGGTGAGTGAGCGCTCCGTGTGAGCCGCGGGGCCTGGTTGTGTACCGGGTCTGTACCGACTACGTCCGGCTGCATGCGTTGTCGGTGTTTGCCGTTAGCCTGGCGCGACGCACTCACATTCGGGATGGGGGACGGTCGTAACGCATGGCCAGGGAATTCCAACGCGGCCACAAGGCCAGGATCAGTGACCTCACGGCGGGCACGGATCTGTACGTAGGCGTGCAGATCTCCGCTCCCGGACTGACCTTCGACATCAGCTGCTTCGGTCTGGACGCCGACGAGCGCCTCTCGGACGACCGGTACTTCGTCTTCTTCAACCAGCCGAAGTCCCCGGAGGAGTCCATCCAGCTGCTGGGTGCCCAGGCGGGCGACACCGAGTCGTTCCGGATCACGCTGGACCGGATCCCGCCGAACATCCGGAAGCTGTCGTTCACGGCGACCATCGACGGCGCCGGACAGATGTCGCAGGTCAGCCCCGGATACCTGCGCATCGTGGCCGGTGGCGAAGAGGTCGCGCGGTACTCCTTCACCGGCTCGGAGTTCTCCACCGAGCGCGCCGTGATGCTCGGCGACTTCTACTTCAAGGACGTGTGGCGGTTCGCCGCGGTCGGCCAGGGCTTCGACGGCGGCCTGGAAGCGCTGCTGAAGAACTTCGGCGGCGAGGTGGCCGAGGAGGAGGCGCCCGCAGCCCCGCAGCAGTCGCAGCACCCGCAGTCCGGCGCCGCGCCCGGCTTCGCCCCGCCCGCCTTCGCCGCCCCGGCCGCGCCCGCTCCGGCGCCCACGCCCGCGCCCGTCCCGGCGCCCGCCCCGCAGGGCTTCACCCCTCCCGGCACGACCCCGCCCCCGGCCCCGGCACCCGCCCCGAACGTGCACGCCGCGCCGACCGTCATCGCCCCCCTGACCCCGCCCGGCGGCGGCACGGTCCCGCCGCCGGCCCCGGCGCCCGCGCCCTACGGCCAGCCGCCGCAGCAGCCGTCGTACGGCGGTCAGCCGAGCGCCCCGATGCCGCCCGGCTACGGCCAGCAGCCCTCCTACGGCGGCCCGCCGAACGCACCCATGCCGCCGGGCTACGGCGGCCAGGTCCCCGGCCAGCCGGCCGCGTCGTACGGCGTGCCGCAGGGCGCACCGCAGGGCGGCGCCGCCGGCGTGACGGCCGCGCTCCAGATGTTCAAGGAGACCCCCACCGGGCAGCGCTGGACGCAGCAGAACAAGAAGCTCGTCCGCGTCGACCTCGGCATCGGCGGACAGCCCGTGCTGGCCCGGCAGGGAAGCATGGTGCTCTACCAGGGCAAGGTCGACTTCAGCTACAAGGGCGCCGGTTTCGCCGGGCGGATCGTCGGCAGCGCCACCGGCCAGGAGATGCAGCTGATGCGCTGCACCGGCCAGGGCCAGGTCTTCCTCGCCGAGAACTCCACCCATCTGCACCCCGTGGAGCTGCAGGGCGACGCGATCTGCGTCTCCGCGGAGAACGTCCTCGCCTTCGACGAGAGCCTGCAGTACGAGGTGCGCCGCGTCGAGGGGCACGGCATCCCGGGCGGCGCCCTGTTCACCATGCAGTTCCAGGGCACCGGCACGATCGTCGTCAAGACGCACGGCACGCCCGTGGTGCTGCCGGTGACGCCGACGACGTTCGTCGACTCCAACGCCGTGGTCGCCTGGTCCGCCGCCGCCCAGGTGATCGTCTCCAGCCAGGTGCGGATGCGTCGCAACGCCTACCCCGGCCACACCGGAGAGGGCGTCAACCTGCAGTTCCGGGCCGCGCCCGGCAACTTCGTCGTCGTCCAGCCCTACGAGGTCTAAGAGGAGCCCGTCATGAACCAGCCGCTCGCGGGCTTCGCCCCCGCACCCGTCACCGCGCGCATGGAGAACCACGGCAGCCACATGCTGAAGGTCGCCATGCAGACCGGGAACGACCTCCTCGCGCGCGTCGGCTCCATGGTCGCCTACGAAGGCTTCATCCAGTACGAGCCCAACCCGCCGGCCGTCCGCCAGATCGCCCGCGACTGGATCACCGGCGAGGGCACGCCCCTGATGAAGTGCTCCGGCGACGGCCTGCTCTACCTCGCCGACTACGGCGCGGACGTCGTCGTCATCAACCTGGGCGGCGACGGCATCTCCGTCAACGCCACCAACCTGCTGGCCTTCGACGCGCACCTGACGTGGGGCGTGGAGCGGGTGAAGGGGCTGGCCAAATTCGCCGGGCAGGGCCTGTGGAACACCAGGATCTCCGGGCAGGGCTGGGTCGCGCTGACCTCCCGGGGCAAGCCGATCGTCGTCGACTGCGGCGGCGGCGAGGACGAGACGTACGTCGACCCCGACGCGCTCGTCGCCTGGTCGCCGAACCTGAAGGTGAAGGGCAAGCGCAGCTTCAAGGCGCAGTCACTGATCGGCCGGGGCAGCGGGGAGGCCTACCAGATGGCGTTCTCCGGCCAGGGCATCGTCGTCGTCCAGCCCAGCGAGGACAGCACCGACCGCCTCCGGTTCCGGGGCTGAGGGGGAGCCAGAACACCATGCAGAGCCCGCTTTTCGCGCACAACGACCTCCAGACCCAGGAGCGCTGGAGCCTGCAGAACAAGCAGATGCTCCGCGTCACCCTGGAGGGCCACGACGACATCCTCGCCCGCAAGGGCACCATGGTCGCCTACCAGGGACTCGTCGAGTTCGACGCCGAGTACCGCAGCAACAACCAGGCACGCGCGCGTGCGCACACCGGAGAGGGCCTGGACCTGATGCGCTGCCACGGGCAGGGCACGGTCTTCCTCGCCAACCTCGCCCAGCACGTGCATGTCATGGACGTCGAGCAGGACGGACTGACCGTCGACAGCTCCTACGTCCTCGCCATGGACTCCTCGCTGCACCACGAGGTCATCGCCGTCGACAGTCTCTACGGCATCTCCGGCTCCGGGAAGTACCAGCTCAACATCACCGGGCGCGGCAAGGTCGCCCTGATGACGTCCGGCGCACCGCTGCTGATGCAGGTCACGCCCGACCGGTACGTCAACTGCGACGCCGACGCGATCGTCGCCTGGTCCACCGGTCTGCGGGTGCAGATGCAGGCCCAGACGCACTCCTCCGGCGTGTGGCGGCGGCGCGGCAACACCGGTGAGGGCTGGGAGCTGAGCTTCATGGGCAGCGGGTTCGCGCTCGTGCAGCCCAGCGAGCTGCTGCCCCCGCAGAACGCCCAGATCGGCCAGGGCCTCGCCGCCCAGTTCGGCATGGGGCAGCACGGGGCGCGCGCGCAGAACCAGGGCAACGTCTGGAGCTGAGCAAGGGGTGAGGGGTGACCGTCCAGCCGGTCACCCCTTGCCCGTCAGAGCCTGGCGCGCGTCGCCTCCAGCAGGCGTACGACCGACTCGTCCGCCACGCCCGCGACCTCGTCGTAGGCGAACCAGCGCACGTCGAGCGACTCGTCGCTGATCGCATGCTCGGCGCCGCGCGGTGCCAGCACCGCGTACTGGACGTCGAGGTGCCAGTGGCACGGCGCCGGGATCGGATGCCGGTCCAGCCGCACGGGGCCACCGGGCAGCGGCGTCAGCCCGGCGATGCCGGACTCCTCGGTCGCCTCGCGCAGGGCGGCCGCCTCCAGGGTGGCGTCGCCCGGCTCGCAGTGGCCGCCCATCTGCAGCCACATCCGCAGCTTGCGATGGAGGGTCAGCAGCGCCCGGCCGCGCTCCGGGTCGATCACCAGGGCGCTCGCCGTGATGTGCCCGTCCGTGCAGGCCTTCCACAGGCCGTCCGGGTGCGCCTGCAGGTGGTCCAGGTAGACCTGGCGCAGCTCTTCCTGGTCCTCGTACTGCTTCAGCACGAGGACCGCGTCGTCGTAAAGGCTCACTCGGCGTCGTCGTCCTTCGCGTCGGCGTCGCCCTTCTTGCGCAGGTCGGGCTTGTCCGCCGCCTCGCCGAGCATCTTGTCCAGCTCGGAGAAGTCCAGCTGCTCGCGGTGCACGAAGCCGTCCGGGTCGTCCAGGTCGGTGGCCGTGGGCAGCATGTCCGGGTGGTGCCACAGCGCGTCCCGGCCGTCGACCCCGCGCGCATCCGTGAGCGAGGCCCACAGGCGGGAGGCGTCGCGCAGCCGGCGCGGGCGCAGCTCCAGGCCGATCAGCGTGGCGAACGTCTGCTCCGCGGGGCCGCCGGTGGCACGGCGCCGGCGCAGGGTCTCGCGCAGGGCGTCGGCGGACGCCAGACGCGGCTTCGCCGCCGCGTGGACCACCGCGTCGACCCAGCCCTCCACCAGCGCCAGAGCGGTCTCCAGACGGGCCAGGGCGGCCTTCTGCTCGGGCGTGTCCTCGGGCTGGAACATGCCCTGCTGCAGGGCGTCCTGCAGCTGCTCGGGGTTCTGCGGGTCGAACTGCCCGACCACGTCCTCCAGCTTGGCGGTGTCCACCTTGATGCCGCGCGCATAGCCGTCGACCGCGCCGAACAGGTGCGAGCGCAGCCACGGCACGTGCGCGAACAGGCGCTGGTGGGCCGCCTCGCGCAGGGCCAGGTAGAGCCGCACCTCGTCCTTGGGCACGCCTAGGTCCTTGCCGAACGCCTCGACGTTGGCCGGGAGCAGCGCGGCCTTGCCGGCCGGGCCCAGCGGCAGCCCGATGTCGGTGGAGCCGACGACCTCGCCGGCCAGCACGCCGACGGCCTGCCCGATCTGCGTGCCGAACATGGCACCGCCCATCGAACGCATCATGCCGATCAGCGGGCCCGCCATCGCCTGCATCTCCTCCGGCAGGACGTCGCCCATCGCCGCGCCGACCCGCTCGGCGACCGGGTCGACCAGCTCCCGCCACGCGGGCAGGGTCGCCTCGACCCACTCCGCGCGCGACCACGCCACGGCCGAGCCGGAGCCGGACGGCAGGGACGTCGCGTCGTCCAGCCACAGGTCGGCGAGGCGGACGGCCTCCTGGACCGCGGAGCGCTCGGCGCTGCCGACGCTCGTGTCCTTCACGCCGTCCGGAGTGCCCTGCGCGACCGTCTGGCGGGCGATCTGCTTCGCCATGTCCCAGTTCACCGGGCCGCCCTCGTAGGAGAGCATCTGGCCCAGCTGCTGGAACGCGGCGCCCAGGTCGGTGGGATTGAGCGAACCGAACATGGCTGCGAGCGGGTTGTCGGCGCCGGGGCCGCCAAAGCCTCCGGCTCCGGGCAGACCGCCGAAACCGAACGGATTGGCCGGTCCCTGCCCACCGCCGCTCTGCTGGTCCTTCTTCTTGCCCTCGTCGCCGTCGTCCGGCTCCTCCGGCGGAAGGCCGAAACCGAATGGGGTGTCACTCACGGGATTCCTCGGCTGGTAAGGCCACCGGTTCTCTCCGGCGGCGCGGCTGCCCGACGTCACCACCCAGCGTAGACACCCGGAACCGATCGGGGCTCGGTGCTTCGCCCACGGACGGGCTGCGGCAGGATGGATGCACCTGGTACGGACGCGTCAGCCGCGCCCGTACTGAAGACAACCTCTGGAGACGCCCGGTGAGTTCCCCAGATCCACAGGTTCGCGCAGCGCGAAACCCCTCAACCTCTCCCGCCGTGCGCGGACCCGTCGTCGCGGTCACCGGCGCCGCCACCGGGGTGGGCGCCCTGCTCACCGAGCGGCTGGCCGCATCCGACGAGATCAAGCAGGTCATCGCCATCGACGAGCGGCGCGGGGAGTGCGCGGACGCACAGTGGCACATCCTCGACGTGCGCGACCCCGCCATCGCGGACAAGCTGCGCGGCGCGGACGTCGTCGTCCACCTGGCGCTCGACCTGGATCTCGGCAGCGACGCGGCCGCCCGGACGGCTTACAACGTCCGGGGGACGCAGACCGTGCTCACCGCCGCCGCGGCGGCAGGAGTGCACCGGGTCGTGCTGTGCACGTCCGCGATGGTGTACGGGGCGCTGCCCGACAACGAGCTGCCCCTGTCGGAGGACGCCGAGCTGCGCGCCACGGCCGAGGCCACCGGCGTCGGGGACCTGCTGGAGATCGAGCGGCTGGCGCGGCGCGCTCCGCGCGCGCATCCCGGGCTGAACGTGACCGTGGTGCGGCCCGCCGTGCTGGTGGGCGGCACGGACACCGCGCTGACCCGGTACTTCGAGTCGCCCCGGCTGCTGGTGGTCGCCGGATCGCGGCCGGCCTGGCAGTTCTGTCACGTCGAGGACCTGTGCGGTGCCCTGGAGTACGCCGTGCTCGAGAAGGTCGACGGGGAACTGGCCGTCGGCTGCGACGGGTGGCTGGAGCAGGAGGAGGTCGAGGAGCTGAGCGGGATCCGGCGGATGGAGCTGCCCTCGGCGGTCGCGCTCGGCGCGGCGGCCCGGCTGCACCGGATCGGGCTCACCCCGTCCCCGGCGGGGGACCTGGCGTACACGATGTACCCCTGGGTGGTCAGCGGGAGCCGGCTGCACGATGCCGGGTGGCGGCCCCGGTGGACCAACGAGGAGGTGCTGGCCGAGCTGCTGGAGGAGGTCGCCGGGCGGCACACGGTGGCCGGGCGCCGGCTGGGGCGCAAGGACGCGACGGCCGCCGGCGCGGCGGGAGCGACGGTGGCCCTGCTGGGCGCCGCCGCTGTGGTACGACGGGCCCGGAAGGCTCGGCGGCGCCTGTGAGCGGGTGCGGCCCGGTCGGTCGGAGGCGGCTGTAGAAGGCTCCAAACGCCCCCGCGCGCGTGCCTGGTGAATCTCGTATTCCTGGACGCCCGGCGCGTGCGGCACGATGGAGGCATGGCACCCACGAACGATCACCCCGGTGAGCAGGCCGCGCAGGATCCCGTCAAGCTGATCGGCATCCGGGACACCCCGCTCTCCCTGGACGAGGTCTTCCAGGCCGTCGGGGACGACGCCGCGGGCGGCATCGCGCTGTTCGTCGGGACCGTGCGCAACCACGACGGGGGCGCCGACGTCGACGCGCTCGGGTATTCGTGCCACCCCAGTGCCGAGGCCGAGATGCGGCGGATCGCGGAGAAGGTCGTCGCCGAGTACCCGGTGCGAGCACTGGCCGCCGTTCACCGCGTGGGGGATCTGAGAGTGGGGGATCTCGCTGTCGTCGTCGGGGTCTCCTGCCCGCACCGGGGCGAGGCCTTCGAGGCGTGCCGGAAGCTGATCGACGACCTCAAGCACGAGGTGCCGATCTGGAAGCACCAGAAGTTCTCCGACGGCACCGAGGAATGGGTCGGCGCCTGCTGAGCCCCTTGCGCGCGTCACTCCCGGGCATCGGCGTGTCCGGTTGCGTAACCGCCCCCCTGGCGTGAGCGTTGTCAGTGCGGATGATTAATCTGCTGATCAGTCAGTCTCGGACGCTCATGGGGTTGGGAGGTCGGCATGGCAGCGCTCGTGTGGCTGCTGATTCCGCTGGTGGCGGCGGTCGGTGCCGGTCTGTGGGGCAGCTGGGCCAACCGGACACGGAAGGCGCGCGGCGACGGACCCGAACTGGACGGGTACGCACGGTTCCGCGAGGCGATGGAGAAGTCGCACCCGCGTGCGCGCGGCGCCTGACGGGGGTGCCCTGACGGTGCGCTGACAGAGGCGTCCCGTAGTGTCGTTGCATGCCACGCCGCACCGCGACGATGCTCGCCTCCACCCTGATGCTGATCGCGCTCCTGTGCGCGGGAGTGCTCATTCCCGTGCCGTACGCGGAGATGTCCCCCGGGCCGACGGTGAACACGCTCGGGGAGCACGGGGGCGAGCCGGTGCTGCAGATCGCGGGCCACAAGACGTATCCCACGGACGGGCATCTGAACATGACCACCGTCCGGGTCACCAGCGCCGACTTCCGGATGAACCTGGTCGAGGCGGTCTACGGCTGGCTGGCGCACGACAGCAAGATCGTGCCCCACGACACCCTCTACCCGGACGGCAAGACCGAGGAGCAGTCCTCCCAGGAGAACGCGGAGGAGTTCAGCCAGTCCCAGGAGAGCGCCAAGGTCGCCGCCCTGAAGGAGCTGGGCATCCCCGTGAAGTCCTGGGTGATCGTCTCCACCGTCGTCAAGGACTCCCCGGCCGAGGGCCGGCTGCACGCCGGTGACGTGATCAAGGCCGTGGACGGCACGGCGGTCAAGCAGCCCTCCGACGTCGCCAAGCTGGTGACCAAGCACACCCCGGGCCAGAAGGTCGTCTTCACCGTCGTCCCGGCCAAGGAGCAGGCCGCCGCCGAGAAGGACAGGAAAACGGCGACCACGACGCGGGACGTCGCGATCACGACGGCGACCTCGCACGACTCCGGCCCCCAGCGGGCCATTGTCGGGATCTCCGCCGGGACGGACCACACCTTCCCGTTCGACATCGACATCAAGCTGGCCGACGTCGGCGGCCCCAGCGCCGGACTGATGTTCGCGCTCGGCATCTACGACAAGCTCACGCCGGGCAGCCTGACCGGCGGCAAGTTCGTCGCCGGCACCGGCACCATCGACGACAACGGCACGGTCGGGCCGATCGGCGGCGTCGAGATGAAGACCGTCGGCGCGCGCGACAAGGGCGCCCAGTACTTCCTCACGCCCGCCGACAACTGCGCGGCCGCGGCCAAGGACACCCCGAGCGGCCTCACCCTCGTCAAGGTCAAGACCATCGACGACGCCATCGGCGCCCTGAAGGACATCCGCAGCGGGGACACCGCGGCCCTGCCGAAGTGCACCACCAAGGGCTGACCGGCGTGGGTACGGCGCCCGCGCGCCGCACCCGACCGGGTCAGTCCTCGAAGGTCGCCGCCAGGGCCTCGGCCAGGCCGGGCACCAGGTCCGGGCCCGTCAGGACCTCCGTCGGGGAGTCCTTCTCGCGCAGGCGCAGCGCCGAGTCGCGGCTGCCGTCGCGCAGCACCGCGACCGTCATCCGGACCTCCTGGCGCTCGGGGTGGTCCGCCACCCACCTGGCCAGATCGGCCTCGCTCAGGCCCTTCGGGACCTGCGCCTCGGCCGACGGAGGCAGCATCAGACGCTCCACCGTGAGCGCGCAGCCGATCACCGCGTCGGGCCAGGCGATGGTGGCCAGGAACTCGTCGAGCGGCTTGTCCGTTGCAATCTCGTCCTGCTCGATCGGGGTGAGACCGGTGGTCTCGGGCGCGTCCTCCAGGCCGAGCTGGGCGGCGAGCGAGGGTTCCTGAGCCCGCAGCCGTGCGGTGTCTACGAGGGCGAAGAGGCGGGCGGGCTGGTCCCAGCCGAGGCCGGAGGCGTACTCGTCGATCTCGAGTACGGCCCGGGTGAGCGGGCTCGCTGCCATGGGAGTGTTGGACATGGTCACAATCCTGCCTCGTTCCTGGCCCGAACCGGGAACCGAGTAAACCGTGAGTAAGTTGCATAGGTGTGGGCCCACGATCACGGGGGGCCACGGCCGGCCCGCGAACACGGGGGCCTGACGGATCGACAGCGAACTTCGAGGGGCGCACCTTGGCTTTCCAGATGCCGGACCGCGGCGGAGGCCCGACGGGGCCGCGGATCAGAGCGGGCCGGCCGTCCCGGCGCGCCAGGACCCTGCTGACCACGCTGGGCGTCCTGGCCGTCCTCGGCATGGCCTTCACCATGTTCGCGGGCTTCTGGACGGACTGGCTGTGGTACCGGTCGGTGCACTACTCGTCCGTGTTCACCACCACCCTGTGGACCAAGATCGGGCTGTTCTTCGTCTTCGGCCTGCTGATGGCGGTCGCGGTGGGCGTGAACATCTGGATCGCGCACCGGTTGCGGCCCCCGCTGAGCGCCATGTCCATGGAGCAGCAGAGCCTGGACCGCTACCGGATGGGCATCGCGCCGTACAAGGCGTGGCTGCTGCTCGCCGTCACCTCCCTCGTCGGCCTGATCGCGGGCGCCTCGGCGTCGAGCCAGTGGCGCACCTGGCTGATGTGGGTCAACGGCGTGCCCTTCCACCAGAAGGATCCGCAGTTCCACCTCGACGTCTCCTTCTACGCCTTCGACCTGCCCTGGTACCGGTTCCTGCTCGGCTTCGGCTTCGCCGCCGCGATCCTGTGCCTGATCGCCGCAGCGCTCACCCACTACCTGTACGGCGGGCTGCGGATCACCAGCCCGGGCGCGAAGGCCACCGCCGCCGCGACCGGGCATCTGTCGGTGCTCCTCGGCATCTTCGTGGCGCTGAAGGCGGTCGCGTACTGGCTCGACCGGTACGGCCTCGCCGTGAAGTCCAGCGACTTCAGGGCGACGGGCAACTGGACCGGCCTGCGCTACGTCGACGCCAACGCCTATCTCCCCGCCAAGACCATCCTGTTCTGCATCGCCGTCATCTGCGCGCTGCTGTTCTTCGCCACCCTCTGGAGGCGCACCTGGCAGCTGCCGGTCATCGGTTTCGGCCTGATGGTCCTGTCGGCGATCCTGATCGGCGGGCTGTACCCGGCCATCGTGCAGAAGTTCCAGGTGCAGCCCAACGAGCAGGCCAAGGAAGCGCCGTACGTCCAGAAGAACCTCAAGGCGACGCGCGAGGCCTACGGCATCGACGACACCAAGGTCACCGACTACTCCGGCAAGTCCGCCACCGCCGACAAGACGAAGCTGCGCGACCAGGTCGACGACGCCGCCGAGATCCGCATCCTGGACCCGAACATCGTCTCGCCGACGTTCCAGCAGCTCCAGCAGATCCGGAACTACTACGGGTTCCCGACCAACCTCGACGTGGACCGGTACCCCGACAAGGACGGCAAGGAGCAGGACACCGTCATCGGCCTGCGCGAGCTGAACCTGGACGGCGTCCCGAAGAACAACTGGATCAACGACCACTTCCGCTACACGCACGGCTACGGTGTGGTCGCCGCCAAGGGCACGGAGGCCGACGAGGGCCAGCCGGTGTTCACCGAGAAGAACCTGCCCTCCAAGGGCGACCTGCCCCGGTACCAGCAGCAGATCTACTACGGCGAGAAGACCACCACCTACTCCATCGTCGGCGGCCCCCAGAAGGAGGTCGACTACTCGGACAACGAGGGCGAGAAGACCACCAGTTACCAGGGCAGGAGCGGGGTCAACCTCGACAATCCGCTCAACCGGGCGGCGTACGCGGTGGCGTTCAACGAGCCGCAGATCCTCTACTCGGGCGCGATCGGCAAGGGTTCGCGGATCCTGTACAACCGCACGCCCAAGGACCGCGTCGAAGCGGTGGCCCCCTGGCTGACCATCGACGGCGACGCCTACCCGGCGGTGGTGGACGGCCGGATCCAGTGGATAGTCGACGCCTACACGACGTCGAACGGATACCCGTACGCCTCCCGCACCACCCTGGGTGACACGACCGCCGACTCGCTCACCGCCACCAACAACTCGCGCGCGGTGGTGGCCCAGCAGAACCAGGTCAACTACATCCGCAACTCGGTGAAGGCGACCGTCGACGCGTACACCGGCGAGGTCAAGCTGTACCAGTGGGACACCAGGGACCCGGTGCTGAAGACCTGGATGAAGGCCTTCCCCGGCACGGTGAAGCCGCGCAGCGCGATCTCCGACTCCCTGCTGGCCCATCTGCGCTATCCGCAGGACCTCTTCAAGGTCCAGCGTGAGCTGCTCACCCGCTACCACGTGACGGACGCGCAGACCTTCCTCAGCGGCAGCGAGGTCTGGGAGGTGCCGGACGACCCGACCAACGACTCGGGCAGCGCGGTGCCGCCGTACTACCTGAGCATGAAGATGCCGGACCAGAGCGCGCAGGCGTTCTCGCTGACGACGACGTTCACGCCCAACGGGCGGGACAACCTCAGCGCGTTCATGGCCGTCGACTCCGACCCGCGCACCAGCGACTACGGCAAGATCAGACTTCTGAAGCTGCCGACGAGCACAACGGTCGACGGACCCAAGCAGGTCCAGAGCAAGTTCAACTCCGAGTCGTCCATCGCCGAGACCATCAGCCTGCTCAGCCGCGGGCATTCGAAGGTCGAGTACGGCAATCTGCTGACCGTGCCGCTGGACGGGGGACTGCTGTACGTGGAGCCCGTCTACGTCCGGGGCGGTTCGCTCAAGTACCCGTTGCTGCGCAAGGTCCTGGTCACCTATGAAGGCAGGACCGCCTTCAAGGACACCCTGGACGAGGCGCTGAACGAGGTGTTCGGGGTGAAGAGTCCGACCACACCGCCGGACACGGGCACCAACCCGCCGGGCACCAGCAACCTTACGGTCCAGCAGGCGCTGGAGGACGCCCAGAAGGCCATCGACGCCGGCAAGGACGCCCTGAAGCAGCCGGACGGGCCGGACTGGGACGCGTACGCCAAGGCCCAGAAGGACCTCGAGGCCGCGCTGAAGCGGGCCGCGGAGGCGCAGAGCAAGGCGGACAAGGCCGGTGCCGGCGGCGGGAGCGGTGACGGCAGGAGCAGTGGCGGAAGCAAGAATTGATCAAGCCCGCCCCGCGCCGTGATACGGTTGCCGAGCAACGGCGCGGGGTGGAGCAGCTCGGTAGCTCGCTGGGCTCATAACCCAGAGGTCGCAGGTTCAAATCCTGTCCCCGCTACTGCATCGAAGGCCCGGATCCTCACAGGATCCGGGCCTTCGTGGTGTGCGAACTCATGTACAGACGGCAAGGACGGCCGCGCCGCCGCGGGGAGTTGGGCGATCTGTGTTTGACTTGTCTCTCTGTGGGCATGTCGACAAAACGCTGAAGTGACCTCACGGGCTGCGGTATACCGGGTGTACCCAGGTTGCAGGTGGTGCGACGATGGACGTTATGGGGGACAAGGCAACTCTGTTCGAGACAGGGCGATTTGTGCGGCCTTCGGGCGAAGAGCCGGCCCGGGACGAACTGGGCGACATGGGGGAGGCCGCCGAGGAGGTACGACTGCGGCTCGCCGCACAGACCGGCGACACCGAGGCGATGAGCGTCCTCGGTGCCCTGCTGCTGCGCCGCGGCGACCTCGACGGAGCCGAGCCCCACCTGCGCGCCGCGACCGCCGCCGGAGACCGGGCCGCCGCCAACAACCTGGGCGTCCTCCTGCACCAGCGCGGCTACGCGGAGGAGGCCGCCGGCTGGTGGCGGATCGCCGCCGTCGCCGGCTCGGCCGCCGCCGCGCACGCGCTGGGACGCCACCACCGCGAGCGCGGGGACGAGCCCGCCGCCGAGTACTGGCTGCGCCAGTCCGCCGAACAGGGCCACGCGCTCGGCGCGTACGCGCTCGCCGACCTGCTGGAGCACCGCGGGGACGTCGGCGCCGAGCACTGGATGCGGGCCGCCGCCGAACGCGGCCACCGGGAGGCCGCCTACCGGCTGGCCCGCGCGCTCGACCGCCGGGCCGCCGGCGATGAGGAGCCCGCGGCCGACAACGCTGTCGAGGAGATCGAGCAGTGGTACCGGCAGGCCGCCGCACGCGGCCACCGGCGGGCCGCGCTGCACCTCGGCGCGATCCTGGAGAAGCGCGGGGATCTGAAAGAGGCCGGCCGCTGGTATCTGACCTCCGCCAAGGACGGAGAGTCGCGCGCCGCCTGCGCGCTCGGCTTCCTGCTCCGGGACGCCGGCGACACCGAGAGCGCCGCCGTGTGGTGGCTGCGCGCCGCCCAGGAGGGCGACGGCAACGCGGCCAACGCGCTGGGCGCCCTGCACGCCGAGCGCGGCGAGACCCAGACCGCCGAGCGCTGGTACCGGGCGGCACTGGACGCCGGGGACGACAACGGGGCGTACAACCTCGGGCTGCTCTGCGCCGAGCAGGGCCGCACCGTGCAGGCCGAGCAGTGGTACCGGCGTGCCGCGTACGCGGGGCACCGGGAGGCCGCCAACGCGCTGGCCATCCTGCTGCTGCAGGGCGGCGACACCACCGGCGCCGAGCCGTGGTTCTCCAAGGCCGCCGAGGCCGGGAGCGTGGATGCCGCCTTCAACCTCGGCATCCTGCACGCCGGGCGCGGCGAAGAGGAGGCCGCGCTGCGCTGGTACGAGCAGGCGGCCGCCGCCGGGCACACCGAGGCCGCGCTGCAGGTCGGGATCGCGCGACTGCGCGAGGGAGACGAGCAGGAGGCCGAGCGGCACCTGCGCTGCGCGGCCGGCGGGGGCAGCGCGGAGGCGGCATACCGGCTGGCCACCCTGCTCGACTCGCGGCGGCCGCCGGAGCCCGCGCACGAGCTCGGCGAGATCGTGCACGAGAAGACGGAGTGCGAGGAGTGGTACGAGCGGGCGGCCACCCAGGGGCACCGGCGGGCCCAGGTCCGGGTGGGCATGCTGGCCGCCGCCCGGGGTGACGTGGTCGAGGCCGCGCGCTGGTACCGGGCGGCCGCGGAGGCCGGGTCGCGCAACGGAGCCTTCAACCTGGGGCTGCTGCTGGCCCGCGAGGGCAGCGAGCCGGAGGCGGCGGTGTGGTGGACCCGCGCCGCCGACGCCGGGCACGGCCGTGCGGCTCTCCGGCTGGCCCTCGTCTACGCGCGTCGGGGGGAGCTGGCGGAGGGGCAGAGGTGGGCCGACCGGGCGGTGGAGCTCGGACCGGCGGAGGTGACGGAACGGGCGGGCAGACTGCGGGACGCGCTGCGACAGGAGCTGTCGGCGTGACGGTGCGCTGTGCGTCCCCTATTGATTTGCCTCGCCGTGCCTCTCTCGCGTAGTGTCGTGTTCACCGACGCGGGGTGGAGCAGCTCGGTAGCTCGCTGGGCTCATAACCCAGAGGTCGCAGGTTCAAATCCTGTCCCCGCTACTGAAGGCCGAGGGCCGGAATCCAGAGATGGATTCCGGCCCTCGGTCGTTGTGCCGCACAAGAAAACACGACACAAGAAAAAGAGGGGGCTTGCGCCCCCTCCGGATCACGTTGTCGGCTGGATCACGCCGCTGCGCAGCTCGGGCACAGTCCCCGGTACGTGACCTCGACGTCCGACACCGTGAAGCCGAAGCGCTCGGTGTCGGGGAGGTCCGCGAGCGGGTTGCCCGTGGGATGCACGTCACGGATCGCGCCGCACTGGGCGCAGACCAGGTGGTGGTGCGGACGGTGCGCGTTCGGGTCGTACCGCTTGGCGCGGCGGTCCGTGGTGACCTCGAGGACCTCGCCGAGGGAGACCAGCTCGCCCAGCGTGTTGTAGACCGTCGCCCGGGAGATCTCCGGCAGCTTGGCGACAGCCCTCGCGTGGACCTCGTCGGCCGTCAGATGGACGTGCTCGCCGTCGAGAACCTCGGCCACGATGCGCCGCTGCGCGGTCATCCGCCATCCGCGGCCGCGCAGCCGTTCCAGAAGGTCGCTCATGGAGCCAGCGTAACAGCAGGAGCGACCAGGTTCCGAACAGGTGTGACTTTGGATCGTGGATTGACTTGGACTAAGTCCAATGGGATGGGCGGGCGGCCGGCGGGGGCGCTCGAGGCGCTGCGCGGCTGACGCACCGGTGCCGGGCGGGCCGGATTCCCTCTGGATTCCGGCCCGTATCGCGTGTCCGGGACGCCGGCCTGATCAGGACACCAGGGCGGGGACCCAGCAGCGGATGATGTCGCGGACCGAGACGATGCCGGCCGGCTCGCCGCGGTCGAGGACGATCAGATGCCGGAAGCCGCCGTGCGCCATGGCGCGGGCCGCCTCCTCCAGGGTCCAGGTCGGGGTGGCGAAGACGACGTTGTTGGTGGTGTGGGCGTGGGTGCGCTCGGTGTCCGGGTTCTGGCCGAGGCCGACGGAGTTGAGGATGTCGCGTTCGGTGAGGATGCCGATGCCGCCGGCGTCCGGGTCGAGCACCACGGCGGCGCCGACACGGCGGGCGGACATCAGGGTCGCTGCCTGACGGAGGGTGTGGGCGGGGCCGATGGTGAGGACCACCGTACTCATGGCGTCTCGGACGAGCATGGAAAGGGCCACCTCCTTGGAATCCCCGAGAAAGTTCAGGCCTGGCGCCGGAGGCGCCCGTGACGGCACTGCACAAGTTCACAAGTGGGGGTGGCCTCAGAGTGCCAGGTAAAGCGGAGGTCAACAAGAGGGCGCACGCGGCCAGTTGAGGGCGTGCGCAAGCGTCCCTTGCTTCTCAGTAGCGCTGGTTGAGATACCCCAGCAACTCGTCGTGCAGCAGACCGTTGGACGCGGCCGCGTTGCCGCTGTGCGGGCCAGGGCGGCCGTCGAGGCCGGTGAAGGTGCCACCCGCCTCGGTGACGATGATCGCGTTGGCGGCCATGTCCCACAGCGACAGCTCGGGCTCGGCGCACAGGTCCACCGACCCCTCGGCGACCATCATGTACGGCCAGAAGTCGCCGTACGCGCGGGTGCGCCAGACCTCGCGGGTGAGGTCGAGGAAGCCGTTCAGGCGGCCCTGCTCCTCCCAGCCGGAGAGGGAGGAGTAGGCGAAGGAGGCGTCCGCCAGCTTGCCGACGCGGGAGACGTGGATGCGGGTCGCCGAGGTCAGGCTGCGGCCGGTGAAGGCGCCGTGACCCTTTGCGGCCCACCAGCGGCGGCCCAGGGCGGGGGCGGAGACGACGCCGACGACGGGGTGGTAGCCGCCCTCTCCCGCTTCCATCAGGGAGATCAGGGTGGCCCAGACGGGGACGCCGCGGACGTAGTTCTTGGTGCCGTCGATCGGGTCGATCACCCAGCGGCGGGGGCCGGTGCCCTCGACGCCGTACTCCTCGCCGAGGATCGCGTCCCGGGGGCGGGCGCGCTGGAGCTGGCCGCGGATGAGTTCCTCGGCGGCCTTGTCCGCCTCGCTCACCGGGGTCATGTCCGGCTTCGTCTCGACCTTCAGGTCGAGGGCCTTGAAGCGGGCCGTCGTGGCGGCGTCGGCCGCGTCCGCGAGGACGTGGGCGAGGCGGAGGTCGTCGAGGTAGTCCGGCATGTGTGGAACGGTATCTGTCGTGGTCGGTACGGGGCTACAGGGGGCGGGGTGCGGTGGCGGTGCCCCGTACCGGCGGCTGGGGTGAGGGGAGTGCCGCTGCGCCCACCCGTGCCGCCCCAGCGGCACGACTGCCGCCTGCCCCCAGCTACGCCGGTGCGCCTGCCCGCTGCCCGGTGCCCCCAGCGACGCCGGTGCGCCTGTCCGCTGCCCGTGGCTCCGTCGGTGCGTTGGCGCCGCGGACTCTTGACAGTGCATCAAAGCGCGTCAAATCTGGGCGCAGAGTCGCTCGCCCCAGGGAGGCGATGATGCCTGCAGCGCGGGAATCGCTACTGGACGCCGCCTACACGGCCCTCGCGCGTCGGCCGTGGTCCGCGGTGCGGATGGTCGATGTGGCCGCGGCGGCCGGGGTGTCCCGGCAGACGCTGTACAACGAGTTCGGCAGCAAGGAGGGCCTGGCCAGAGCGCTGGTGCGGCGGGAGGCCGACGGGTATCTCGCCGGGGTCGAGCGCGCGCTCGCCGCCTCCACCGACCCGCGTGACCGGCTCACCGCCACCGCCGAGTGGATGGCGGCCGCCGCCCGGGACAACGTGCTGGTGCGGGCCCTGCTCACCGGCTGCTGGAGCGAGCGGCTGCCTGCGCCGACGCTCTCCGGCGTGCCGTCCTCCTCCACCGTGCCCGCGCAGCGCCGGGCCGACGGGCCACTGCCCTCGCCGGGCGACCTCGTGCAGATCGTGCGGGACCGGGCGGTGACGGTGCTGGGCGGACCCGAGGCCGCGCAGGTCGACGCATCCGAGCTCGCGCGCTCCTGCGAGCTGGTCGTACGGATCGCGCTGTCCTGTGTGTCCGCGCCCCCGCCGGAGGGCGGCATCGCCGGCCTGGTACGCGGCGCGCTCTCCAGTCGGACGGCCTGACCACACCGGACCGCCGGAGCGCCGTCCGGCGGTGAGCCCCTCAGTGCGCCGACCCCGACAGCTGGAGCCCGATCACCCCCACGATCACGAACGTGATCGACACGATCTTCAGCGTCGAGACCAGGTCCCCCAGGAACACCATGCCGTAGATCGCGGTGCCGGCCGCACCGATGCCCGTCCAGACCGCGTACGCCGGGCCCACGTCGAGCTTCTTCAGGGAGAGGGTCAGCAGGCCGAAGCTGCCGAGCGCGAAGGACGCGAAGGCGATCGTCGGCCAGAGCCGGGTGAACCCGTGGGAGAGCTTCAGGCACACGGCGAAACCGGTCTCCAGAATCCCGGCCACTATGACCAGCAGCCACGCCATGTGCGGTCCTCCCGTAGGTCCGGATCTCCGGCTCGGTGCGATTATGCACTTACCGGAGGGGGACCCCCGCAAACAACGCGGTGCTCAGTCGCCCTCCCTGCGCTCCCGCGTGGCCAGCAGCCGGCGCAGCGAGTACAGCCGGGACGGGTCGGCGTGCCCCTCCTCCACCCACGCGTCCAGCGCGCAGTCCGGCTCGTCGTGACTGCACGCGCGCGGGCAGCCCTCCGTGCCGGGTTCGAGGTCCGGGAAGGCATGGATCACCCGGGACGGGTCGATGTGCGCGAGACCGAAGGAGCGCACGCCCGGGGTGTCGACGACCCAGCCGCCCGTACTGCCGAGGGGCAGCGCCAGTGCCGAGGTGGTGGTGTGGCGGCCGCGGCCGGTCACCGCGTTCACATGCCCGGTCACCCGGCGCCGCTCCTGCGGCACCAGCGCGTTGACCAGGGTCGTCTTGCCGACGCCCGAGTGCCCCACGAACGCGGTGATCTTGCCGTCCAGATGCGCGCGCACCCGGTCGGCGGCGTCCCCGCTCTCCAGCTCCTCGCGGCTGGTGACGACGTACGGGATGTCGAGCGCGCCGTACAGCTCCAGCAGCTTGTCCGGCGGCGCCAGGTCCGACTTGGTCATCACCAGCAGCGGCTCGAGGCCGCCGTCGTAGGCGGCGACCAGACAGCGGTCGATCAGGCGCGGGCGCGGCTCGGGGTCGGCCAGGGCCGTCACGATCGCCAGCTGGTCGGCGTTGGCGACGACCACCCGCTCGTAGGGGTCGTCGTCATCGGCGGTACGGCGCAGCACCGAGGCGCGCTCCTCGATGCGCACGATCCGCGCGAGCGTGTCCTTGGCGCCGGACAGATCGCCGACCAGGGCCACCCGGTCACCCACGACGGCCGCCTTGCGGCCCAGTTCACGGGCCTTCATCGCCATCACCGTCCGGCCGTCGACGAGGCAGGTCAGCCGGCCCCGGTCGACCGTGAGGACCATGCCCTCGGCCGCGTCCTCGTGCTTGGGCCGGATGTTCGTCCGCGGCCGGTTGCCCTTGCGGTGGGGACGGCTGCGGATGTTGTCCTCATCGGTGTGCTTGCCGTAGTGGCGCATGGCGTCGTCCCTACTGCCCGAGCATCCCGGTCCACAGCTCGGGGAAGTCGGGCAGCGTCTTCGCCGTGGTCGCCACGTTCTCGATCCGCACGCCCGGGACGGCGAGCCCGATGACCGCGCCCGCCGTCGCCATGCGGTGGTCCTCGTAGGTGTGGAAGACGCCGCCGTGCAGCGGGCGCGGGCGGATGTGCAGGCCGTCGGCCGTCTCGGTGACGTCACCGCCGAGCTCGTTGATCTCCTTGGTGAGCGCGGCCAGCCGGTCCGTCTCGTGCAGCCGCAGATGGGCCACGCCCCGCAGGGTGGAGGGCGAGTCGGCGAGCGCCGCGACCGCCGCGATGCCGGGCGTCAGCTCGCCCACGTCGCCCAGGTCGACGTCGACACCGTGGATGGCACCCGAGCCGGTGAACTCCAGCCCGTACTCGTTCAGTTCGCAGGAACCGCCCATCTCGGTGAAGATCTCCCGCAGCCGGTCACCCGGCTGGGTGGTGCGGGCCGGCCAGTCCGGGATCAGCACCTTGCCGCCGGTGACCAGGGCCGCCGCCAGGAACGGCTGGGCGTTGGACAGGTCCGGCTCGATCGTCAGGTCCCGGCCGAGCAGCGCACCCGGCGTCACCCGCCACACGTTCGGCTCGCCGCCCGACTCCGGCGTGTCCACCTGGGCGCCGACCGCGCGCAGCATGTCCACGGTCATCCGGATGTGCGGCAGGGAGGGCAGGGTCGCGCCGGTGTGCCGGACCTCGACGCCCTGGTTGAAGCGCGGGCCGGACAGCAGCAGCGCCGAGACGAACTGGGAGGACGAGGAGGCGTCGATCGACACCGGGCCGCCGTCCAGTGCCCCGCCGCCGTGCACGGTCAGCGGCAGCGAGCCCCGGCCGTCGTCGTCGATCCGGGCGCCGAGCACCCGCAGCGCGTCGATCACGCCGTTCAGGGGGCGCTCGTACGACCGCGGGTCGCCGTCGAAGCGGATGGGACCGTCGGCCAGCGCGGCCACCGGCGGCAGGAAGCGCATCACCGTGCCGGCGTTGCCGACGTCGACCGTGGCCGGGCCGTGCAGGCCGGTCGGCAGCACCCGCCACGCCTCGCCGGTGCCGTCGGGGCCGCCCGCGACGGAGGAACTCGACGACACGGTCTCCTCGATCTCCACGCCCATCGCGCGCAGCGCGCCGGCCATCAGCAGCGTGTCGCGGGAGCGCAGCGGACGGCGCAGCCAGCCCGGCTCGGAGGCCAGGGCGGCCAGCACGAGGGCACGGTTGGTGACCGACTTGGACCCCGGCACGTGGACCGTCGCGTCGACGGCTCCGCTCGCGTGCGGGGCGGGCCAGAGGGCGGTGGGGGCGGTGTTCGGGGCCATGGGCCCACTTTATAAGGAGGGGCCGGACTCAACCTTCCAGCAGCCAGCGGCCCCCGCCGATCAGCGAGCACAGCGACACCGCGTGGAACAGGAACAGCCACAGCCCCGCCGGCACGTGCGTCAGCCGGGACAGCTGGTCCGCGTCCGAGTCCCCGGCGCCTCCCCGCGACCGCTTGGCCTGCAGCTCGAAGGCCGGCCGTACGCCGCCGAGGAGCAGGAACCACACCACCGCGTAGGCGAAGGCCGCCTGCACCTGCGGCCCCGCCAGCCACGACACCAGCAGGAAGGCGCCGCCGGCCAGGACCACGGTGAGTACGCCGTACGCGTTGCGGATCATCACCAGCATGGCCACCAGCAGGGCGGTCGCCGCCCACAGCAGCAGGGTGATGCGGCCGGCGGCGAGCAGGGCGGCGCCGCCCAGGCCGAGCAGCGGGGGAGCGGTGTAGCCGGACGCCGCCGTGAGGATCATGCCCAGGCCGTACGGCTTGCCGCGGCTGACGGTGAGGCCGCTGGTGTCGGAGTGCAGCCGGATGCCGGTGAGCTGCCGGCCCGTGAGCAGGGCGACCAGACCGTGTCCGCCCTCGTGCGCGATGGTGATCGCGTTGCGGGATATCCGCCACAACGTGTGCGGGACGACGACGGCGAGTGCGGCGACCAGGGTGGCGAGCACCACCCACAGGTCGGGGTCGGGCTGGGTGCCGGTGAGCCGGTCCCAGAGGCCGGGCAGCGCGATGGCGGCGAGGCTGTCCATGTTCTCTCGGTGGCTCCCTCTTCTTGCTGCGGAATCTGGCAGTGTGGCACGCATGTGCGGACGGTATGCATCGAGTCGTGGGCCCGAGGATCTCGCAGGAATCTTTGAGATCGAGAAGTGGGAGCCCGAGGAGACCCTGGAGCCGGACTACAACGTGGCGCCGACCAAGGAGGTCTACGCCGTCCTCGACCGTCCCCTGAAAGACGCGGACTCGCCGCGTCCGGTTCGCCAGCTCCGCAAGCTGAGGTGGGGCCTGGTGCCGTCCTGGGCCAAGACGCCCGAGGGCGGTGCCCGGATGATCAACGCGCGCGCCGAGACCGTGCACGAGAAGCCCGCCTACCGCCGGGCCTTCGCCACCCGGCGCTGCGTCATTCCCGCCGACGGCTACTACGAGTGGGTCACCGGCACCCAGGAGCGGGAGCTGGAGGTCGAGGGGAGGAAGAAGCGGCCGCGCAAGCAGCCGTACTTCGTGCTGCCCGCCGACGGCTCGGTGTTCGCGATGGCCGGGCTGTACGAGTTCTGGCGCGACCGGACGCTGCCCGACGACCACCCGCGGGCCTGGTGGGCGACCTGCTCGGTGATCACCACGGAGGCCGAGCGGACCCCGCTGGCCGTCGCCCCGGCCGAGGGCCCGCACTCCCTCGCCGAGATCCACCCCCGGATGCCGCTGATGCTCACCCCGGACCGCTGGGACGCCTGGCTGGACCCGGCCCGCACCGACCCGGACGGCCTGCGGGAGCTGCTCGCGCCGCCGGGGCCGGGGCTGATGCGCGCCTACCCGGTCTCCACGGCCGTCAGCAACGTCCGCAACAACGGCCCGGAGCTGCTGAAGGAGCTGGAGGCGCCGGAAGAGGGCACACTCTTCTAGCGTGATCGAGATTGTCGAGACCGACGCCGGAACCGCACGCATCACCTGGCACCGGGCGGACGAGCCCACGCTGGTCCTCGCCGCGAGCCACGGCGCCGGCGGCGGCGTCGAGGCGCGCGACCTCCAGGCGCTCGCCCGGACCCTGCCCGCCCACGGCGTGACCGTCGCCCTCGTCGAGCAGCCCTGGCGGGTGGCGGGCAAGAAGGTCGCGCCCGCCCCCAGGACCCTGGACACCGGTTGGCGCGGCATCTGGCCGGCGCTGTGCGGGATGGGGCTGCCCGTGATCTCCGGCGGGCGCAGCGCCGGCGCCCGGGTCGCCTGCCGTACGGCGGCCGAGTTGAGCGCGCACGCCGTGCTCGCGCTCGGCTTCCCGCTGCATCCGCCGGGCAGGCCCGAGAAGTCCCGCGCCGAGGAGCTGCTGGGCGCCGGGGTGCCCACGCTGGTGGTGCAGGGCGGCAACGACCCCTTCGGCAGGCCGGAGGAGTTCCCCGAGGGCGACTTCGACCTGGTCGAGGTGCCGTACGGCGATCACGGGTTCGCCGTGCCCAAGCGCGCGGAGATCACCCAGGAGCGGGCGCTGGAACTGATCACCGACGGTGTGCGGGAGTGGGTCGCCTCACTCGGGTGACCCGGGAATGTTCGGCGGCGGACCACTGTTGTGGCGCACAGAGGTGTTCGAGCACCGGCACCGACGTCACAGGAGAGGAAGTCCGCCGCATGGGTTCGACCTTTTGCCCGAGCCGTGAGCGCCGCACCGATCTGGACTGGACGGTGCTGCACGCGGCCAGGACCGCTCCTTTTCGAGCGGCGGCAGGCACGGGTCGTGTTCTATCCTCCGAAACGAGTGGGACCGGTTTCGGTCCCGCCCGGGATCTTGAGGAGGTGGGTCCGGTCACCGGTACCGACGCAGGGACCGACAACGGCCAGGCGGAGCAGCCCGAGGGCCAGGGCGTGAGCGCGGAGGCGGGCTCCGGGACGAGTCCGGAGTCGACTTCGGAGCGCAGCGCGCGCTTCGAGCGGGACGCGCTCGAGTTCCTCGACCAGATGTACTCGGCCGCGCTGCGCATGACGCGCAACCCCGCCGACGCCGAGGACCTGGTGCAGGAGACGTACGCCAAGGCGTACGCGTCCTTCCACCAGTTCCGCGAGGGCACCAACCTCAAGGCGTGGCTGTACCGGATCCTGACCAACACCTTCATCAACTCCTACCGCAAGAAGCAGCGCGAGCCGCAGCGCTCCGCCGCGGAGGAGATCGAGGACTGGCAGCTCGCCCGTGCCGAGTCGCACATGTCGACGGGTCTGCGCTCCGCCGAGTCGCAGGCGCTCGACCACCTGCCGGACTCGGACGTGAAGGAAGCGTTGCAGGCGATCCCCGAGGAGTTCCGCATCGCCGTCTACCTCGCGGACGTAGAGGGCTTTGCGTACAAGGAGATCGCGGACATCATGGGGACACCCATCGGTACGGTGATGTCCCGGCTGCACCGGGGCCGCCGCCAGCTGCGCGGCATGCTGGAGGACTACGCCCGTGAGCGCGGGCTCGTCCCGGCCGGCGCCGGAGAGTCGGACGAAGCGAAAGGCTCGGGCTCATGAGCTGCGGAGAGCCGCACGAGACGGACTGCAGTGAGGTCCTGGACCACCTGTACGAGTTCCTCGACAGTGAGATGCCGGACGTCGATCGCGACAAGTTCCAGCACCACTTCGAGGAGTGCTCGCCGTGCCTGGAGAAGTACGGCCTGGAGCAGGCCGTGAAGAAGCTGGTCAAGCGGTGCTGCGGCCATGACGACGTGCCCGCCGACCTGCGCGCCAAGGTCATGGGACGGATCGATCTCATCCGCTCCGGGCAGACCGTCCCCGAGCACGACGTGACCGCCACGGCTCAGGAGAGCTGAGCGCGAAGGCCCTCGACGGCACCCCGGTGGTCCGTCACCCGAATGTGCTAATCCTCGGGCCATGAGCCCGCGCGCCCCCCGACGCCCGCCCTAGGCTCCGAGCCTGCACGGGCAGGGTCGGGGAAGGGGCGCGATGGAGGCGGTTCCGGCGAGAGCACGCGGCTATGTGACCTTGGTCGCCCTGCTCTGCGTGCTCTGCCTGCTGCCCCTGCGGGCCGCACACACACCCTGGCCCGAACTGGCCCTGCTGGCCGCGCTGTACGCGGTCTGCAAGCACGTGGTGCGGCGCCGGCTGGGCGGAACGTTCTACCCGGTGCTGCTGGCCGGCGCGTTCCTGCTGCCCCCTGCGGCCGCCGCGCTGGTCCCGGTGCCCGCCGCCCTGCTGCTGCGGGTCCAGGACCGGCCCGTGCTGCTGCGGCGCGTGTGGCGGGCCGCGCGGCCCTCGCTCGCCGTGTGGAGCGCCGCCCAGGTCCACCAGGCACTGGACGGGCCGCATTCCGTCGGACCTCCCGACTTCCCCTGTGCCCTGGCGCCCGCCGGCGCCGCCGTCCTCGCCTTCTGCCTGGTGCTCACCGTCCTCGACGGCGGCATCCTCGCCGCCGTGGAGCACGTGCCGCTGCGCCGGGCCTGGCGCGGGCTGCTGTCCCGCTCGCTCGCGCCGGTCGCGGTGCACGGACTGGCCGGGCTGATGATGGCCGTGCTGTGGCGCAGCCCCTACGGGCCCGTCGCCGCGCTGCTGGTGCTGCTCCCGATGGGCGTCTCCTGCTGGATCTTCGCCCAGTACCACCGTGAACGGGCCGCCCATCAGGCCACCATCCGCGCCCTCGTGCAGGCCGTCGACATCAAGGACGGCTACACCCGCGGGCACAGCGAGCGGGTCGGCCACGCCTCCGTGCTGATCGCCCGCGAACTCGGCATGGACGACGACCGCGTCGAGGTGCTGCGCTTCGCCGGCATCCTGCACGACGTCGGCAAGCTGGGCGTGCCCACCCGGCTGCTGCGCAAGGACGGGCCGCTCACCCCCGAGGAGCGGCGGATCATCGAGCTGCACCCCGAGTACGGCCACGAGATGGTCCGCGGGATCTCCTTCCTCGGCGAGGCCCGCGCGGCGATCCTGCACCATCACGAGCGCCTCGACGGCAGCGGCTACCCGTACGGGCTGGCGGGCGCTCAGATCCCCGAGTGCGCCCGCGTGGTGGCCGTGGCGGACGCCTTCGACGCGATGACCTCCACCCGCTCCTACAGCAGGGCCCGCCCCGTCGAGACGGCGGTCGCCGAGCTGGAGCGGTGCGCCGGCACCCAGTTCGACCCCCGCATGGTCACGGCCCTCGCCCGCGCCCTGCGCCGGCACGGCTGGCACCCGGCCGTCACCGCCGACGAGACGCCCCACGGCATTCCCGCCCAGCAGCCCGGCACCGGCAGCCGCAGCGGGGCACCCCGGTGACCGCCCTGCGGCTCATCCAGGCCTGTGCCGTCCTCACCGCCGCCGCCTGTCTCGCCGTCACCCTCTGGACCGGGCTGCACGACCGGGGCATCGCGCTCGCCTTCGGGATGCTCGTCACCGTGGGCGAGCTGACGAGGTGGAGCGGACCCCGGGTGCGCCAGGCCGCGCCGCTGGGCACCGCCGGATCGCTGTCCTACGCCCTGCTCGGCGCCGACGCCGGACAGCCGGCCGGGCACGACGCCGCCCAGGTCGTCACCGTCGTCCTCGCCGCATCCCTGCTCGGCGGCGTCCCGCACATCTGGTGCGGCCGCAGCCCCACCCTCGACCACCTCGCCCGCCGCGTCCTCACCGTCGGCTTCACCGCCCTGTGCTTCCAACCCCTCTCGAACCGCGGCGCGTTCGCGCAGTGGAACGGCCCCGCGTACGCGCTGCTGCTGGTCGCCCTGCTCCTGCTCACCGCCCTGTGCGACGCCCTGCTCGCCGCCGTCCTCGCCCACGCCCGCACCGGCTGGCCCTTCGGCGCACTCCTGCGCGACGAGCTGCGCGGGCTGCGCGGCATCGGCTTCGCCGTCTGCGCGACCGGCGCGGTGATGGCGCTCGCGGTCGGCGTCGCCGGACTGTGGGCACTGCCCGTCTTCTGCCTGCCCCTGCTGCTCACCCAGCTGTCCGTCCGCCGCTACGCCGCCGTCCGCGCCACCTACCGGCAGACCATCGCCTCTCTCGCCCGGGCCACCGAGATCGCCGGCTACACCCCTGCCGGGCACGCCCGCCGGGTCGCCGCCCTCAGCCTCGCCGTCGGCCGGGACCTGGGCCTGACCCGGCCCGAGCTGACCGTCCTGGAGTACGCGGCCCTCATGCACGACATCGGCCAGCTCAGCCTCGTCGACCCGGTCCCGGCGGGCGCCACCGCCGCCCTGCCCGCACCGGAACAGCGCCGCATCGCCCTGCTCGGCGGGGCCGTCGTACGGCAGACCGGGGTGGACGAGACGGTCGCCGTGGTCGTCGAGCGGCAGGCCGACCCCTGCGCGGAGCAGCCGCTCGCCGCCCGGATCGTCCGTGCCGTGAACGCCTACGAGGAGAAGTCCCGCGACGCCGGTCCCGACGGACCGCTGCGCGCGCTGGAGGAGCTGCGCCTGGCCACCGCCGGCGACTACGCTCCGGAGGTCGTGGAGTCGCTCGCCCGGGTTCTCGCCCGGGGCAGTCTGACCCTGCCGGTGGCGGGGTAACCCATGGGTAATGAGCGCCTGTCCCCGCGTACGTGGTTGGATGCGAGGGAGAGGGTGTCCGGGGGCACAAGCCAGCCCACTGAGCGGAACTGGAACTGGCAGGCGGGAATCGTGAGGATCTTCGGCAAGGGACGGCACCGGCCCTCCGCCTCCTGGCGGCAGGCCACCGACCGCGCGTTCACGCTGATCGGCGACGGCCGGTACGAGGACGCGGGTGAGCTGCTGACGCGCGCCGCCGACCTGGAACCCTGGCTGTCGGAGTCCTGGTTCAACCTCGCGCTGCTGCACAAGTTCCGGCACGACTGGGAGCAGGCGCGCGCCGCCGGACTGCGCGCCGTCGCGCTGCTCGACCGGGAGGCCGGGGCGCCGGACTGGTGGAACGTCGGCATCGCCGCCACCGCCCTGCAGGACTGGCCGCTGGCCCGCCGCGCCTGGCAGGCCTACGGGCTGAAGGTGCCGGGCGGCGCGACCGCCGCCGGGGAGCCGCTCGGCATGGAGCTGGGCAGCGCGGCCGTACGGCTGTCCCCGGAGGGCGAGGCCGAGGTGGTGTGGGGCCGCAGGCTGGACCCGGCGCGGATCGAGGTGCTGTCCATCCCGCTGCCCTCCTCCGGACGGCGCTGGGGCGAGGTCGTGCTGCACGACGGCGTCCCGCACGGCGAGCGCACGACGTCCGACGGGCACAGCTTCCCGGTCTTCGACGAGATCGAGCTGTGGGCGCCCTCGCCGGTCCCCACCTGGGTGGTCCTGCTGGAGGCCGCCACGGAGGCCGACCGGGACGCGCTGGAGCAGCTCGCCGCCGACGCGGGGTTCGCCGCGGAGGACTGGTCGTCGTCGGTGCGGCTGCTGTGCCGGATGTGCTCGGAGTCGCGGATGCCGTCCGACGAGGGCGAGGGGGTGCATCTGGACCCGCACGACCACAGTGAGCCGGGGCATCCGGGGCCGCTGGGGCACCGGACGGACGGGCAGCTGTGGGTGCCGGAGCGCGAGTGCGGAGTGGCCGCGCCGGCCTCGCTGGTCCGGGGGCTGCTGGACGGGTGGGTCGCCGACAGCCCTGATTCCCGGGACTGGAGGGATCTGGAAGAGGTGTGCTGAGGGCTTCGGCCGGCCGCAGGCTCGTCGTGGCTGGTCGCGCCGTTCCCCGCGCCCCTTCGGGGCGCGTCCACGTACCCTGTAGCAGCAACTTCACCCCCTGTTTTTCCGAGGAAGGCGTACGTCGGTCATGGCGCAGCAGGACACCGATCAGCAGCACGCGGGCGTGCTCCCCGTCGACGACGAGGGCTATGTCGTCGACACGGAGGACTGCGAGGAGCGCGAGACCGCCTGGCGCGAGCGCGGGACCTCGCGGCCCATCACGGTCGTCGGCAACCCGGTGCTGCACAAGGAGTGCAAGGACGTCACCGAGTTCGGCCCCGAGCTGGAGCAGCTCGTCGCGGACATGTTCGCCAGCCAGCGCACCGCCGAGGGCGTGGGCCTGGCCGCCAACCAGATCGGCGTCGACCTGAAGGTCTTCGTCTACGACTGCCCGGACGACGAGGGTGTCCGGCACGTGGGCGTGGTCTGCAACCCCAAGCTGGTCGACCTGCCCGCCGACAAGCGCCGGCTGGACGACAGCAACGAGGGCTGCCTGTCCGTGCCCACCGCCTACGCGCCGCTCGCCCGGCCCGACTACGCCGAGGTGACCGGCCAGGACGAGAAGGGCAACCCGATCAAGGTCCGCGGCACGGGCTACTTCGCACGCTGTTTGCAGCACGAGACCGATCACCTCTACGGCTACCTGTACATCGACCGCCTGTCCAAGCGGGACCGCAAGGACGCGCTGCGGCAGATGGCCGAGAACGAGCCACGCTACCCCGTGGTCGCCAACGACTGACCCGCGCGCCCGAGGTCTGCCGCGACCCCGCGGGAGCTGCCACGACGCCCACCGCGACGCCCGGCCGGGATCCTTCCCGGCCGGGCGTCGTTCGTTTGTTCACGGCAAGATTCCCGGCATCTTGGGGTGGTGAATGAAGCAAATCCGTTCCCCTAACGGTCAGTTGTGGTGCTGAATGTAAGTGCGGGGATACGCAACGGCGCACGCCCGGCACGGCACGGAGGGGTGTGTGCTCCTGGCGGCTGAGAGGGGACTGTTCGTGCACGCTTTCTCACACGGCACCACATCGTCGACCGCGGTCGCAGCACCACCGTCCCTGGCCCTCCCGGCGATCGAGGACGCCTTTCCCCGGCAACTTCACCCGTATTGGCCCAAGCTCCAGGAGAAGACCCGGCAGTGGCTGCTGGAAAAACGGCTCATGCCCGCCGACAAGGTGCGGGAATATGCCGACGGTCTGTGCTACACCGACCTCATGGCGGGGTACTACCTGGGCGCCTCCGACGAGGTCCTGCAGGCCATAGCCGACTACAGCGCCTGGTTCTTCGTCTGGGACGACCGCCACGACCGCGACATCGTGCACGGCCGGGCGGCCGACTGGCGGCGCCTCAGGAACCGCCTGCACGCGGCCCTCGACGCACCCCGGCACCATCTGCACCACCCGGACCCCCTGGTAGCCGGGTTCGCCGACAGTGTGCTGCGGCTGTACGCCTTCCTGCCGCGCAGTTGGAACCGCCGGTTCGCCCGGCACTTCCACGCGGTGATCGGGGCCTACGACCGTGAGTTCCGCAACCGCACCGAGGGATACGTCCCGAAGGTCGAGGAATACCTCGCACTGCGCCGGCTCACCTTCGCCCACTGGATATGGACGGACCTGCTCGAGCAGAGCGCCGGGTGCGAACTCCCGGACGCCGTCAGAAAACACCCGGCATATCGCCGTGCGGCGCTCCTGAGTCAGGAATTCGCCGCGTGGTACAACGACCTCTGCTCACTGCCCAAGGAAATAGCGGGCGATGAGGTCCACAATCTCGGAATCAGTCTCGTCACCCATGAAGGACTGACCCTCGAGGAAGCGGTGGACGAGGTCAGGCGCCGCGTCGAGGAATGCATCGACGAATTCCTCGAGGCCGAGCGGGACGCCCTGCGGTTCGCCGCCGCAATCGCCGACGGTACCACCCGCGGACGCGAGTTGAGCGCCGCCGTGCACTCGTGCGTCGGCAATATGCGGAACTGGTTCAGCTCCGTCTACTGGTTCCACCACGAGTCCGGCCGGTACATGGTCGACAGCTGGGACGACCGGTCCACGCCCCCGTACGTCAACAACGAAGCGGCAGGTGAGAAATGACCGTCGAGTCTGTGCGGCCCGTGACCCACGGGACCGGCGAGCTGCGTGAGGCACCGCTCGCCGGCGGCGCCGTCCCGGTCCTCGGCCACGGCCTGAAACTGGTCCGCGACCCGCTCGCCTTCATGTCGGGGCTGCGCGCGCACGGGGACGTCGTGCGCCTGAAGCTCGGCCCCAAGACGGTGTACGCCGTCACCACCCCGGCGCTCACCGGCGCGCTGGCGCTCAGCCCCGACTACAAGATCGACGGCCCGCTGTGGGAGTCACTGGAGGGCCTGCTCGGCAAGGAGGGTGTGGCCACCGCCAACGGCCCCCGCCACCGCCGCCAGCGGCGCACCATCCAGCCAGCGTTCCGGCTCGACGCGATCCCGGCGTACGGGCCGGTCATGGAGGAGGAGGCGCACGCGCTGACCGAGCGGTGGCGGCCGGGGGAGACCGTCGACTGCACCTCGGAGTCCTTCCGGGTCGCCGTCCGCATCGCGGCCCGCTGCCTGCTGCGCGGCGAGTACATGGACGAGCGCGCCGAACGGCTGAGCGTCGACCTCGCCACCGTCTTCCGCGGGATGTACCGGAGGATGGTCGTCCCGCTCGGGCCGCTGTACCGGCTGCCGTTGCCGGCCAACCGCGAATTCAACCGGGCCCTGGCCGATTTGCACCTCCTCGTCGACGAGATCGTCTCCGAACGGAGGGCATCTGGTCAAAAGCCGGACGATTTGCTGACGGCATTGCTGGAGGCGAAGGACGACAATGGTGAGGCCATCGGGGAACAGGAGATCCACGACCAGGTGGTCGCGATACTCACTCCCGGCAGCGAAACAGTGGCCTCCACGATCATGTGGCTGCTCCAGGTCCTCGCGGAACATCCGGAACACGCCGAGAAGGTGCGCGCCGAGGTCGAATCCGTGACCGGCGGCCGGCCCGTTGGATTCGCCGACGTCCGGGCGCTCAGGCACACCAACAATGTCGTCGTCGAGGCGATGCGCTTGCGGCCCGCCGTATGGATATTGACGCGGCGCGCGGTGACCGACACCGTGCTCGGCGGCTATCGCATTCCGGCGGGCGCGGACATCGTCTACAGCCCGTACGCCATCCAGCGCGACGCCCGTTCCTACGACCACCACCTCGACTTCGACCCCGACCGCTGGCTGCCGGAGCGGGCCAAGGAGGTGCCGAAGTACGCGATGAGCCCGTTCAGCGTCGGCAACCGCAAGTGCCCCAGCGACCACTTCTCCATGGCCCAGCTGACGCTGATCACCGCGGCGATCTCGGCGAAGTACCGCTTCGAGCAGGTCAGCGGGTCGAACGACACCACCCGCGTGGGCATCACGCTGCGCCCGCACCGGCTGCTGCTGAAGCCGGTGCGCTGGTAGGGCACAGTGAGCCGGCGCGCGCTCAGGCGGCCTCGGGGCCCCGGAACGCGCGCCGGTAGGCGTGCGGAGTCGTCCCCAGGGCACGGAAGAACTGGTGGCGCAGCGCGGCCGCCGTACCGAACCCGGTGCGCGCGGCGATCGCGTCCACCGTCTCGTCCGTGCCCTCCAGCAACTCCTGCGCCAGCAGCACCCGCTGACGAAGGATCCAGCGGTACGGCGTGGTCCCGGTCTCCTGCTGGAAGCGGCGGGCGAAGGTGCGCGGCGCCATGTGGGCGCGGGCGGCGAGCTGCTCGACGGTCACCTCCTCGTCGAGGTGCTCCTCCATCCACACCAGCACCTCGCCGACCGTGTCGCACGGGGCCTTGGGCAGCGGCCGCTCGATGTACTGGGCCTGTCCGCCGTCCCGGTGCGGCGGTACGACCATCCGCCGGGCGATCTTGTTGGCGACCTCCGGGCCCTGCTCCTTGCGCACCAGGTGCAGACACGCGTCGATGCCGGCGGCGGTGCCGGCGGAGGTGATCACCGGGTCCTCGTCGACGTAGAGGACGTCCGGCTCGACCGTGAGGCGGGGGTAGCGCCGGGCGAGCTGCTCGGCGTGGTGCCAGTGCACGGCGCACCGCCGCCCGTCCAGCAGCCCCGCGGCGGCCAGCAGGAACACCCCGGAGCACACGCTGAGCACGCGCGCGCCCCGGTCCACGGCCCGCCGCAGCGCCTGCAGCAGCTCGGGCGGGTAGTCCCGCTCGGCGTAGGTCTCACCCGCGGGCACGGCGATCAGGTCGGCCTCCTCCAGCCGGTCCAGGCCGTACGGCGTCGACACCGTGAACCCGCAGTGGGTGCCGAGGGTGGGCCCCTCGGCGGAGACCACGGCGAAGTCGTACACCGGCAGTCCCTCGTCGCTGCGGTCGATCCCGAAGACCTCGCAGACCACGCCCAGCTCGAAGGGATGCACCCCGTCCAGCAGCACCGCCGCCACGTTGCTCAGCATGCTGCCAGTGTGCCTCAGTGCTGGCAGTAATTCGAGCATGTACGGCAGTCCTGCCACTCCCGGTAAGGAGTGTCCGGCGCGACAGTAGTGGCATGAACGGAAACCAGATCCAAGGCCTGATCGGAATGCTCGCCACCCTGACCATTCTGGTCCTCCTGGTCCTCCCGTCGGTGCTCGGCATCCTGCGCGACAGGCGCGTCGACCGGCAGCTCCGGGAGGCACGGGAGGAACGGGAAACCCACGAGGCACGCGGAGGGGCTCCTCGGCACAAGGAGCCTCAGAAGTCCTCGTCCAGGTCGACGGTGCCCTCCACCGCCACCTGGTACGCCGACGGGCGGCGCTCGAAGAAGTTCGTCAGCTCCTGAACGCCCTGCAGCTCCATGAAGGAGAAGGGATTCTCCGAGCCGTACACCGGAGCGAAGCCGAGCCGGGTCAGCCGCTGGTCGGCGACGCACTCCAGGTACTGCCTCATCGAGTCGGTGTTCATGCCCGGGAGGCCGTCCCCGCACAGGTCGCGCGCGAACTGCAGCTCGGCCGCGACGGCCTCCCGCAGCATGTCGGTGACCTGCTGCTGAAGCTGGTCGTCGAACAGCTCCGGCTCCTCCTTGCGGACGGTGTCGACCACGTCGAAGGCGAAGGACATGTGCATCGTCTCGTCCCGGAACACCCAGTTGGTGCCGGTGGCGAGGCCGTGCAGCAGACCCCGGCTGCGGAACCAGTAGACGTACGCGAAGGCGCCGTAGAAGAACAGGCCCTCGATGCACGCGGCGAAGCAGATGAGGTTCAGCAGGAAGCGCCGGCGGTCCGCCTGCGTCTCCAGCCGGTCGAGCTTCTCCACCTCGTTGATCCACTTGAAGCAGAACCCGGCCTTCTCGCGGATGGAGGGAATGTTCTCCACGGCCGCGAAGGCGGCGGCACGGTCGTCCGGGTCGGGCAGATAGGTGTCCAGCAGGGTCAGATAGAACTGGACGTGCACGGCCTCCTCGAAGAGCTGGCGCGACAGGTACAGGCGCGCCTCCGGGGAGTTGATGTGCTTGTACAGCGTCAGCACCAGGTTGTTCGCGACGATCGAGTCGCCCGTCGCGAAGAAGGCGACCAGCCGGCCGATGAGGTGGTGCTCCTCGGGCGTCAGCTTCGCGAGGTCGGCGACGTCCGAGTGGAGGTCGACCTCCTCCACGGTCCAGGTGTTCTTGATGGCGTCCCGGTAGCGCTCGTAGAAGTCCGGGTAGCGCATGGGGCGCAGAGTCAGCTCGAAGCCCGGGTCGAGCAGGTTCTGGTTGCGGGTGGTCATTATTGGCAGGCCTCGCAGGACTCGGGGTTTTCCAGGGAGCAGGCGACCGCTTCGGGGTCAGGGGTGGCCTGCACGGGGACGGCGGCGCGGGCCGCGCGGGCGATGCGCGTCGCCGGGCGGGAACGCAGGTAGTACGTCGTCTTCAGGCCCGACTTCCAGGCGTACGCGTACATCGAGGAGAGCTTGCCGATGGTCGGCGTCTCCAGGAACAGGTTCAGGGACTGTGCCTGGTCCAGGAACGGCGTGCGGGCCGCGGCCATGTCGATCAGGCCGCGCTGCGGGATCTCCCACGCCGTGCGGTACAGCGCCCGCACGTCCTCGGGGATCCAGGCGAAGTCCTGCACCGAGCCGCCCGAGTCGCGCAGCGCCTCCCGGGTGCGCGCGTCCCAGACGCCCAGGTCCTTCAGGTCCTGCACCAGGTACGAGTTGACCTGGAGGAACTCACCGGACAGCGTCTCGCGCTTGAACAGGTTGGACACCTGCGGCTCGATGCACTCGTACACGCCCGCGATGGAGGCGATGGTGGCGGTCGGGGCGATCGCGAGGAGCAGCGAGTTGCGCAGGCCGACCGAGGCGATCCGCGCGCGCAGCGCCGCCCAGCGCTCCGGCCAGGCCGTGGTGACGTCGTAGTGGTCGGGGTGCAGCACCCCGCGTGCGGTACGGGTCTTCTCCCAGGCCGGCAGCGGCCCGCTGCGCTCGGCGAGGTCGGCGGACGCCTCATAGGCGGCGAGCATGATGCGCTCGGCGATCCGGGTGGACAGCTGCTTCGCCTCGGGGGAGTCGAAGGGCAGCCGCAGCTTGAAGAAGACGTCCTGCAGCCCCATCGCGCCGAGGCCCACCGGGCGCCACCGGGCGTTGGAGCGGCCCGCCTGCTCGGTCGGGTAGAAGTTGATGTCGACGACGCGGTCGAGGAAGGTGACGGCGGTGCGGACGGTCTCGTCCAGCCGCTCCCAGTCGATGTCCCCGTCGGCCACGAAGGCACCGAGGTTCACCGAGCCCAGGTTGCAGACGGCCGTCTCGCCGTCGTCGGTGACCTCCAGGATCTCCGTGCAGAGGTTGGAGGAGTGGATGACGTGGCCGGGCTCGGCCGTCTGGTTGGCGGTGCGGTTGGCGGCGTCCTTGAAGGTCATCCAGCCGTTGCCGGTCTGTGCGAGGGTGCGCATCATCCGGCCGTACAGCTCACGGGCCGGCAGGGTCTTCTTCGCCAGGCCCGCCTCCTCGGCCCTGCGGTAGGCGGCGTCGAACTCCGCGCCCCACAGGTCCACCAGCTCCGGTACGTCCGACGGCGAGAACAGCGACCACGGCTCGTCCGCGCTCACCCGGCGCATGAACTCGTCCGGCACCCAGTGGGCGAGGTTCAGGTTGTGCGTACGGCGGGCGTCCTCACCGGTGTTGTCCCGCAGCTCCAGGAACTCCTCGATGTCGGAGTGCCAGGTCTCCAGGTACACCGCCGCGGCACCCTTGCGCCGGCCGCCCTGGTTCACGGCGGCCACCGAGGCGTCCAGGGTCTTCAGGAACGGCACGATGCCGTTGGAGTGCCCGTTGGTGCCGCGGATCAGCGAACCCCGGCTGCGAATGCGGGAGTACGACAGCCCGATGCCGCCGGCGTGCTTGGAGAGCCGGGCCACCTGGTGGTAGCGGTCGTAGATCGAGTCCAGCTCGTCCAGCGGCGAGTCGAGCAGATAGCAGGACGACATCTGCGGATGCCGCGTACCCGAGTTGAACAGGGTGGGGGAGGAGGGCAGGTAGTCGAGGCGGCTCATCAGCCGGTAGAGCGCGGCGACCTCGTCCACGGCGCGCGTGCTGTCGTCCTCGGCGAGACCGCTCGCCACCCGCAGCATGAAGTGCTGGGGTGTCTCGATCACCTTGCGGGTCAGGGGGTGGCGCAGCAGATAGCGGCTGTGCAGGGTGCGCAGCCCGAAGTAGCCGAAGCGGTCGTCGGCGCCGGTGTCGACGAGGCCGTCGAGCCGCTCGGCGTGCAGCCGTACGAACGCGGCGGTCCGGTCGGCGACGAGCCCCTCCCGGTGCCCGACGGCGACGGACTCGGTGAAGCACGTGACGCCCTGGGAAGCGGCCTCGGCACGGATGCCGATGGTCAGCAGCCGGGCGGCCAGCCGCGAGTAGGCGGGATCCTCGGAGATGAGGCCGGCGGCCGCCTCCGTGGCCAGCTCCCGCAGCTCCGCCTCGTCCGCGTGCGCGGACCGGCCGCGCAGCGCGGCGGCGGCGACCCGGCCGGGGTCGGCGTCGGGGAGGTCGGCGGTCAGCTCGGTCAGGGTCCGCAGCAGCGCGGCACCGGGACCGTCGGTCTTCAGGCCACTGACTGAAGCCGGTTCGGCTGGCGCGATGGTCACGTGGGGCTCTCCCTCGCTCGGCACGGGGGCCAGGCGGAGGGCAGGGGGCAGCACGAGCGCACACGGCGTCGCGTCCACCGGCCCACTCCGCGAGGCCCGGACGTCTCGGGGCACCCGGACCGGACGGCCGGGCGCGCTGCCGGCAGGTCCTCGGACTGGAACAGGCGTGCGGACGCACGCGAGTACACCGTTGCGGGACAGTTCCGGATTCGCACCGGATTCCCCTGCGGCGACAGCGAGCATGAGCATACATCTAGTGCCGGGCTGTCGTGTCACCCCCAGATGTTGTGTTGCGTCGGCTTCACAGCGTCAACTCACGCGCGGTGTGTGCCCTCCGAGGACGGCGACGGGCCGCCGGATCCCTCCGGCGGCCCGTCGGTCGTACGGCGGTGGGGCCCTAGTGACCGGCACCCGCCGTCGCCGGCGGCAGTTCCACCTGGACGCCCGGGTCGCCCGCGTCGGCCGTGTAGTCCTCCGGCCTGGTCTCGTCGGTGCCCTCGGGGGCCTTGACGGCCTTCAGGACGAGGGTGAGGAGCACCGTGACGGCGACGTTGAGCACGAAGGCGGTGAGGCCGATGTAGCCGATCTCGCCGATGCCCGGAATCTCGGCGTTGGAGCCGCCGAAGTGCTTCTGGCCCGGGTTGGTCGGGGAGGCGACCCCGTACGCGGCGACCGTGCCGTAGACCATGCCGGCCGCCCAGCCGGCCAGCAGCGCCCACCGGTGGAACCAGCGGGTGAACAGGCCGCCCACCAGTGCCGGGAAGGTCTGCAGGATCCAGATGCCGCCCAGCAGCTGGAAGTTGATGGCGACCGTCTTGTCCATGGTGAGGACGAAGACCAGCGCGCCCACCTTCACCAGCAGCGAGACGATCTTGGAGACCTGGGCCTCCTGCTTCGGGGTCGCGTCCGGCTTGATGAAGTCCTTGTAGATGTTGCGGGTGAAGAGGTTCGCGGCCGCGATGGACATGATGGCCGCGGGTACGAGGGCGCCGATGCCGATCGCCGCGAAGGCCACGCCCGTGAACCAGTCCGGGAACATGTCCTCGAAGAGCTGCGGGATCGCCAACTGCCCGTTGGTGACGTCGACCCCGGCCGCGATCGCCATGAAGCCCAGCAGGGCCAGCAGGCCGAGCATCAGCGAGTACAGCGGCAGGATCGTGGTGTTGCGCCGGATCACCTCGCGGCTCTTCGAGGACAGCGTCGCGGTGATCGAGTGCGGGTACATGAAGAGCGCGAGCGCGGAGCCCAACGCCAGCGTGGCGTACGTCCACCGCGTCGCCTCGGCCGGAACGAGCCCGCCCGCGCCGGCCTTCGTGTACTTCGCGCCCGCCTTGGCGAAGATGTCGTCGAACCCGCCCAGCTTGATCGGGATGTAGATGATCGCCACCGCGATGACGATGTAGATCAGCGCGTCCTTCACGAACGCGATCAGCGCGGGCGCGCGCAGCCCCGACGAGTAGGTGTACGCCGCCAGCACACCGAACGCGATCAGCAGCGGCAGATCCTTCACGAACCAGTTGGTGTTGTCCCCGCCGCCGACGCCCATCACGTCCAGCACCGCCTGGATGCCCACCAGTTGCAGCGCGATGTACGGCATCGTCGCCAGGATGCCGGTCAGGGCGACGGCGAGGGACAGGCCCTTCGAACCGAAGCGGCCGCGCACGAAGTCCGACGTGGTCACGTACCCGTGCTTGTGCGAGACCGACCACAGGCGGGGCAGGAAGGTGAAGATCAGCGGGTAGACGAGGATCGTGTACGGCACCGCGAAGAAGCCGGCCGCGCCCGCCGCGTAGATCGCCGCCGGCACGGCGACGAAGGTGTACGCCGTGTAGAGGTCGCCACCGAGCAGGAACCAGGTGATCCAGGTGCCGAACGACCGACCGCCCAGGCCCCATTCGTCCAGGGAGTGCTCGTTGTCGGCCCGGCGCCAGCGGGCGGCGAGGAAGCCCATGACCGTGACGGCCAGGAAGAAGAAGACGAAGACGCCGAGCGCGACGCCGTTCACACCGTCCTTCACTGCGCCGCACCCCCCTGGCGCGCCCCGCGGGAGCGCTGGTCACGCTGCCACAGCCGGTACGCGATCACGGTGAGCGCGGTGGAGGCCACCACCCACAGCATCTGGTACCAGTAGAAGAACGGGATCCCGATGAAGGCGGGGTCCGTCTTGGCGTACGAGCCGACCCAGAGCATCGCCACGAACGGGGCGACGAGACACAGGCCGATGATCACGCGGACCGGTGTCACCACCGGAGGTCTCACTTCAGGCGTTTCGGACATGCCACGCTCCGTCCCCTCGCTGATCACCGTGTAATGCGCAGGCAATCTAGGTGACGGTGTCACGGCAGCGGAAGACCTCGCCCGCATATCGGCATGTCGATTTCGCGGGCGAGATGTGAAGAACCCGACTCGGCTACTCCTGCGGGCGCTTGAGCCTGGCGACGAACTTGTACCGGTCGCCCCGGTAGACCGACCGCACCCACTCCACCGGCTTGCCCTCGTGGTCCAGGGAGTGGCGGGAGAGCATCAGCATCGGCAGCCCGACGTCGGTGCCGAGCAGGCCCGCCTCGCGCGGGGTGGCCAGCGAGGTCTCGATGGTCTCCTCGGCCTCGGCGAGATGGACGTCGTAGACCTCGGCGAGGGCCGTGTACAGGGACGTGTACTTCACCAGCGACCGGCGCAGGGCCGGGAAGCGCTTGGCCGACAGGTGCGTGGTCTCGATGGCCATCGGCTCACCGTTGGCCATGCGCAGCCGCTCGATGCGCAGCACCCGCCCGCCGGCCGAGATGTCGAGCAGCTCGGCGAGCCGGTCGTCGGCGGTGATGTACCCGATGTCCAGCAGCTGGGACGTCGGCTCCAGACCCTGAGCCCGCATGTCCTCCGTGTAGGAGGTGAGCTGCAGCGCCTGGGAGACCTTCGGCTTGGCGACGAAGGTGCCCTTGCCCTGGATCCGCTCCAGCCGGCCCTCGACCACCAGCTCCTGCAGCGCCTGGCGGACGGTGGTGCGGGAGGTGTCGAACTCCGCCGCCAGTGTGCGCTCGGGCGGGACCGCGGTCCCCGGCGCCTGCGTCTCCGTCATGTCGAGCAGGTGCTTCTTCAAGCGGTAGTACTTGGGCACGCGCGCGGTACGGACGGTCGTCCCGGCCTCGTTCTCCGCACTGCCGACGTCGGTGCTCATGCTCTGCCTTCCCGGCTCCTGATGCCGAAAGCGACCGACATCCCATCGGCCACGTCACATCGTGGCACGGCTTCGTGTGTCAGGGGGCCCACCCGGACGCTCCGTGATCTCCTATATACCCGTGGGCCCGGGGTTGGTCCAGACCATCTCTGTTTCTAGATGCCCTGCCAGTCCGGCTTGTTCGCGTAGGTGTGCCGGAAGTAGTCGGCCAGCTTCAGCTTGGACGCGGCGGCCTCGTCCACGACCACGGTGGCGTGCGGGTGGAGCTGGAGCGCGGAGGCCGGGCAGACGGCCGCGACCGGTCCCTCGACGGTCGCCGCGACCGCGTCCGCCTTCCCCTCGCCGGTCGCCAGCAGCACCAGGTGCCGGGCCTCCAGGATGGTGCCGATGCCCTGGGTGATGACGTGGTGCGGGACCTGCTCGATGTCGCCGTCGAAGAAGCGGGCGTTGTCGACGCGGGTCTGCTCGGTCAGCGTCTTGATCCGGGTGCGCGAGGCGAGCGAGGAGCACGGCTCGTTGAACCCGATGTGCCCGTCCGTGCCGATCCCGAGCAGCTGCAGGTCCACGCCGCCGGCCTCGGCGAGCGCCCGGTCGTACGCCGCGCAGGCCGCCTGGACGTCCTCGGCCGTGCCGTCCGGTCCCATGAAGGCGTCCATCCCGATGCCGAGCGGCTCCAGCACCTCCCGGCGCAGCACCGAGCGGTAGGACTCGGGGTGCTCGGCGGGCAGGCCCACGTACTCGTCGAGCTGCGCTATGCGGGCCCGGGAGGTGTCCACGGCGCCGGAGCGCACCTTGGCGGTCAGCGCCTGGTAGATGGGCAGCGGGGTGGAGCCCGTGGCCACCCCGAGCAGGGCGTCGGGCTTGCGCCGCAGCAGCTGGGCCATGGCCTCGGCGATCAGCTCGCCGCCCGCCGCGGCATCCGGAACGATGACAACTTCCACGCTGGGCCTGCCGTTCTGACGTCGCTGTGTGTGCACCTGTGTGGTTCAGCTGTGTGGTTCAGCCATGTGGTTTAGACCAATCTAGCAGAAGCGGGGCTCGTGAGGCAGGGGAGTGCGGGGCGGGAGTGAGCGCTTTCTGCATTCCGTGGTCGGCGCCATAAGATGCCCGCCATGGTGACCGGCCCACAGGTCCAGCAGCAGACGGGGACGCCCCGGCCACGGGGTCGCCCGCGCTCCTTCGACCGGGCCGCAGCGCTGGAGAAGGCGCTGCTGGCCTTCTGGGAGCGCGGCTACGAGGCGACCTCGGTCGCCGATCTCACCCAGGTCATGGGCATCGGCGCGCCCAGCCTGTACGCGGCCTTCGGCGACAAGCGCAGTCTGTTCGAGGAGGTCGTGCGGGTGTACGCCGCCACGCACGGGTCCTTCGGCGACACGGCCCTCGCCGAGGAGCCGACCGCCCGCGCCGCCGTCACGCGGATGCTGCGCGAGGCCGCCGCCGTGTACACCGACCCGGAGCACCCCTACGGCTGCCTGGTCGCCCACGCGGCCACCAACTGCACGACGCCCGAGGTGGAGCGGCTGCTGCGGGACCGGCGCACCGCGGACCTCGCCGCGCTCGAAGCCCGCATCCGGGCGGACCTCGCGGCCGGGCACCTTCCCGCCGCGACCGACGCCGCCGCCCTCGCCCGGCACACCGCCGCCGTGCTGCAGGGGATGTCCCAGCAGGCGCGCGACGGCGCGAGCCGGGAGGAACTGGGGGCGCTAGCCGAAATTGCCGTGTCCATCTGGCCCCACGACTGAGCCGGGCGGGCTAGGCTTCGTGGCATCGCGTGCCATCGGCCGCCGGTGCAGCATGCCGTCGCGACCATGGACATGCCTCCGTGGTCTAGTCCACAATCGATGTGCACCATCAAAGTGAACAAGCCTCCGTCTTCCCCGCACAGGAAGGCGGACGAGGAACCGGAGCTCTCTGCCCTGACTGCCCCGGCTCCTCGACCTTCGGCCGACCGGGACCGCACACCCCACGGCCGATGAGCTCCGGGCTGCGGTGCCGGGAGGGTTGAGGGTCCCTTCCAGGCGCCGCGGCCCGCGGGTGTTTTTCGGCCACCCGCGAGGCCCCGGGTACGCTCGCACACGTGCCCTCCATGAACGAACTCGTACGCCAGCACACCGCACTCGACGACTCCGACCTCGAGTGGCTCCACCTGCTGGTCTCGGAGTGGCAGCTGCTCTCCGACCTCTCCTTCGCCGACCTGGTCCTGTGGGTCCCCACCCGGGACGGCGCCCGGTACGTGTCGGTGGCCCAGATGCGGCCCAACACCGGCCCGACCTCGTACCAGGACGACATGGTCGGCCACCTCGTGCCGCGTGGCCGGCGGCCCATGCTCGACGCGGCGCTGGACGAGGGCCGGATCGTGCGCGAGGGCGACCCGGAGTGGCGCGAAGAGGTCCCCGTCCGGGTCGAGTCGATCCCCGTACGACGGGAGGGGCGCGTCCTCGGTGTCATCGCCCGCAACACCAACCTGCTGACCGTGCGCACCCCGAGCCGGCTGGAGCTGACCTATCTCCAGAGCGCCTCGGACCTCGCCCAGATGATCGCGGCCGGTGCCTTCCCGTTCGCGAACCAGCAGGTCGACATGGACGCCTCGCCGCGCGTCGGCGACGGGCTGATCCGGGTGGACGCCGACGGCATCGTGCAGTACGCCTCCCCGAACGCCCTGTCCGCCTACCACCGCCTCGGCCTCGCCTCCGACCTCGTCGGGCAGCACCTGGGCCAGACCACCGCCGAACTCGCCCCGACCCGGGGCCCGGTGGACGAGGCGCTCGCCAAGGTGGCGAGCGGCTGGGCGCCGCGCGAGTTCGAGATCGAGGCGAACGACGGGGTCATCCAGTTCCGGGCCATTCCGCTCAAACCCAAGGGCGCCCGCATCGGCTCGCTGGTGCTGTGCCGTGACGTCACCGAACTCCGGCGCCGCGAGCGGGAGTTGATCACCAAGGACGCGACCATCCGGGAGATTCACCACCGGGTGAAGAACAATCTGCAGACGGTCGCGGCCCTGCTGCGGCTGCAGGCCCGGCGCATCGACTCCGAGCGCGGCCGGGAGGCCCTGGAGGAGGCGGTCCGGCGGGTCGGCTCGATCGCCATCGTGCACGAGACGCTGTCCCAGAACCTGGACGAGCGGGTGGAGTTCGACGACATCGCCGACCGGGTGCTGGCGATGGTCGCCGAGATCTCGCCGGGCAAGGTGACCGGCCGGCGCACCGGGCGGTTCGGGATACTCGACGCCGAGGTGGCCACTCCGCTGTCGATGGTCCTCACCGAGATCCTGCAGAACGCCCTGGAGCACGGCTTCCGCGAGGGCGACACCGGCACGGTCGAGGTCTCCGCGGTCCGCGGCGGCACCAGCAAGGAGGCCCGCCTCCTCGTCACCGTCCAGGACGACGGCGTCGGCCTGCCCGAGGGTTTCGACCCGCACCGCTCGGGCAACCTCGGGCTGCAGATCGTCCGAACCCTGGTGGAGGGGGAGTTGGGCGGCACCTTCGACATGGTCCCGGCGCCGGAACGGGGGACGCGGGTGATCCTGGACATTCCGGTACGGGCGCAGAAGTGAGCCGGCGCGCCCGGAGCGCTGGGCCCCGAGCCGGCCGGCACCCCCGGACGACGGGCTCCGGACAGCATTGAGCCCCGGACCACTGGGTGATCCGGGGCTTCAGCTCGAAGCTATGCGCATCGGGGGTACTGCGCGCTGCGGCTCGGGGGCGGGAGATGCGTACTCGCTGTACGCGCCGCCAAGCTCAGGCTGTCAGCAGGGGTGGAGTGTCAGGCGGAGGCCTGACGAGCCCGGTTGCGGGCGGCGCGGCGCTTCATCGCACGGCGCTCGTCCTCGCTGAGACCACCCCAGACGCCGGAGTCCTGACCGGACTCGAGCGCCCACTGCAGACACTGCTCGATCACCGGGCAGCGACGGCAGACGGCCTTGGCTTCCTCGATCTGCAGCAGCGCAGGACCGGTGTTGCCGATGGGGAAGAAGAGCTCGGGGTCTTCCTCGCGGCAAACGGCGTTGTGACGCCAGTCCATGGCTGCTACCTCTCCTTGGTATTACGTGCAAGTTGCTTGTGAATGTGAACGCTTTCACGAATCCCTCAACAAGTGAAGGGCCGACCGCAGAGTCTTCCCCGGCGTGGTCCTTGAGTGAAGAGGGGTTCCGGTGATCAGTGGAGGCTGGTGTTGCGGGCCGTCCCGATCGCCACGTAGAGACTCGCAAACCTCAGCGGCGGATACAACCCCTTCCGGAAAGTTTTTTTTGATTCCTCGGTGTCGACTAGGTCACAGCCGTACTTCCATGGGGTGGATCCTGGCCTAAACGTTCGAGTGAAAGGACTTTGGCCCATTCCGCTCACACAATCACACGCAGTGCACGTCGTACACCTGTGAACGTCACGCTCGTACGCAGCCCCAGGTGGTCACCGTCCATCTGCAGCGGCAGAGGCACCTTCGAATGCAAGGTGAACCGGTCCAGATCGTGCAGGGAGACCGCGTGCCTGCCGTGGGGTCCGCGCTCGGGGGACGAAGTGAGCAACTGTGTGCCATACCGGGCAACTGCGGCGGAGGAGAGGCGGCTGAGACCGAGCACGTCGATGCCGGTATCGAACGACGCCTTAGGTGACGTGTACATCGGGCGATTGCCGAGATACGTCCACGGGGACGTGTTCGAGACTATGGCCACAACGAGATCGTTGACGGGGTCCGCGTCCGGGCGCTCGAGAATGATCGATCCGTGCCGGCGGTTCGGCTCGCCGAGGAACTGCCGGATCACCTGACGCACGTACAGCGCGTGCGTCGACTTCTTGCCCCGCTCGCGCTGCCGCTCGACCCGGCCGACCACGCCCGCGTCGAATCCCAGTCCGGCGTTGAAGGTGAACCAGCGCTCGGGCACCGCCTCGTCCTCGGTGCCGGGTGTGCCCGAGGTGAGGCCCAGGCCGACCACCCGCTCGCTGCCCTGGCGCAGGGCGTCCAGCAGGGCTCCGGTGGCCTCCACCGGGTCATTGGGCAGGCCGAGGGCGCGGGCGAAGACGTTGGTGGAGCCGCCGGGGACCACGGCGAGGCCGGGCAGGCGGTCCGGGTCGGGTCCGGCGTGCAGCAGACCGTTGACGACCTCGTTGACGGTGCCGTCGCCGCCGAGGGCGACGACCAGGTCGATGTCCTCGCTCTGCGCCGCCTGCCGGCCCAGGTCGCGCGCGTGGCCGCGGTACTCGGTGGTGACCGCCTCCAGCTTCATCTCGCTCGCCAGCGCGTGGATCAGCACGTCACGCCTGCGTGCGCTTGTGGTGGTTGCCGCCGGGTTGACCACGAGAAGTGCACGCATGAGGGGCAGCGTACCTACTGGGGGGTATCGGGCCCAGACCGAGGTAGGGATCCGGTAAGAGGAGAGCACGTGAGTCTGGCCACGACGGGCTGGACCGGGCCCGCGGGACCTCTCCGAGAAGACCGGCCGAGCAAACCCGCACGATCGCCCGCGGCCCCACGGCGTGCACCGGCGTCGGGTGGCCGGGCGGTGGGCTGGGTCGGGGGTGCGGGGTCTCGTTGCGGAGGGTGGGCGGGCGAAGTCGCGTCGTCGTCCGTGGCTCCTGGGCGTGCACCGGTGTCGGGTGGCCGGGCCTGGCTTTGGCGCGGTGTTGGCCGACTGCCCCCGGGGAGTCGCGGTGTCCGGCGATGTGGCCTTCGGGCCGCCTCGGTGTCGGGGCGGCCGGTTCGCGGGCGCCCTTTCGGCTGTCTCTGTGTGCGGGCGGCCGGCTCTCGGCCCGCCCCGACGGGGTGTCGTCTCCCGGTCCTCGGCTCACCTCAGTAGCGGCGCAACCTTCGCAGCGCCCCGGCCCCTTGGCTCACCCTGGTGTCCGGCGGGCACCCTTCGGCCGGTGCCCGGGGCCGGCGGCTACCCTTCTGGTGTGAGCAGTGACCAGAAGCCCGCCCCCGACACCGCCGAAGCCGCCGCGGCAGCGGGTCCGCGTCCGCGGCGGCTGACGTATGCCGCCGTTCTGGCCGGGCTCGAGGGGCTGGCGCTGGCCGTGGGCGGTCTGTGGGTTCTGGTCCTCGGGATCACCGGCGCCCCGGACGACCGGCAGCAGGCCGTGACGCTGGGGGTCACCCTGGTCGTGCTCGCGCTGCTGCCCCTGCTCGCCGCGCGCGGGCTGCTGCTGCGGCGCGGCTGGAGCCGGGGCCCCGCCGTCATCACGCAGATCATGGCCCTTCCGGTGGCCTACAACATGGTCCAGGCCGACAGCATGGCCATCCCGGCCGGCATCGCCCTGGCCGTCGTCGCCGTCACGGCGCTGGTCCTGCTGGTGAACCGGGCGACGACCCAGGCCCTCGGGATCAAGGGACCGGGCCGCGCCGAGTAGTCCTCACTCCTCGACGAGGAGCTTCTCCCGCAGCTGGGCCAGGGTCCGGGCCAGCAGCCGGGAGACATGCATCTGGGAGATGCCGACCTCCTGCGCGATCTGCGACTGGGTCATGTTCCCGAAGAAGCGCAGCAGCAGGATCCGCTTCTCGCGCGGCGGCAGGTCCTCCAGCAGCGGCTTGAGGGACTCCCGGTACTCCACACCCTCCAGCGCCTCGTCCTCGGCGCCGAGCGTGTCGGCCACCGCCGGCGACTCGTCGTCGGTGTCGGGGACGTCCAGCGACAGCGTCGAGTAGGCGTTGGCGGACTCCAGGCCCTCCAGCACCTCCTCCTCGGAGATGGCCAGCTTCTCCGCCAGCTCATGGACCGTGGGCGAGCGGCCGTGCAGCTGGGACAGCTCGGCCGTCGCCGTCGTCAGTGCCAGGCGCAGCTCCTGCAGCCGGCGCGGCACGCGCACCGCCCAGCCCTTGTCGCGGAAGTGCCGCTTGATCTCGCCGACGACGGTCGGGGTCGCGTACGTGGAGAACTCCACGCCGCGCTCCGGGTCGAACCGGTCGACGGACTTGATCAGACCGATGGTGGCGACCTGGGTCAGGTCGTCCAGCGGCTCGCCGCGGTTGCGGAAGCGGCGTGCCAAGTGCTCCACGAGCGGCAGATGCATCCGGACGAGCTGGTTGCGCAGCTCCGCGTACTCCGCGCTGCCCGCGTTCAGCTTGCGCAACTCGACGAACATCGCACGCGCCCCGCTGCGGTCCTGGGGCTCGTGCCGGGCGGCCTGCACGGCCTCCGCGCCCAGCGCGTCGTCCTCGGCGTATCGCTCGTGCTCGCTCATCGTCCCGCCCGTAGCCCTTCCCCGAGCCGCCCCCTCCGCACGCGCGGCGGAACCGACCCCGCCGCGCCCCCGCGGAGGCGCGCTCTGCACGGCACCGTCACCGCCGGCCGCGGAGGAGGCGTCCTCCGGGTGCGGCCTGGCCTGCTCGGGGATGCCGTCGATGCCGTCCGCCATGCGTCGGGAACCGTCCGCGGGGCCAGTGCCCCCCGTCGGCAGCTCCCGTGTGCCGCGCTCTTCGTCCCGCACCGGACCGTCCCCGTTCCTCACGCCGGGCCGGGGCCCGCGCCGCGCTGTTTGTAGAGGCTGATCGACACGGTCCTGTCCTCGTCGACGGCGGACGAGACCTTGCCCGCGAGGGCCGAGAGCACCGTCCAGGCGAAGGTGTCACGCGAGGGGGCGTGACCGTCGGTGGTCGGCGCCGACACCGTGACCTCCAGCGAGTCGTCGACGAGGCGGAAGACGCAGCTGAGCACGGAGCCGGGCACGGCCTGCTGCAGCAGGATCGCGCAGGCCTCGTCCACGGCGATGCGCAGGTCCTCGATCTCGTCCAGGGTGAAGTCCAAGCGGGCGGCGAGACCGGCCGTGGCCGTCCGCAGCACCGACAGGTAGGCACCCGCAGCCGGCAGCCGGACTTCCACGAAGTCCTGGGTCGCGGGCTCGCCTGCGATCTGGGACACCCTCACCTCCATGGTGGTACAAGCTTCAGCGGGGCCGAGGGTCGCCCCTCGGGGTAACGCATACGTTGGTTCCGCGGTGACGCTATCGCGCTCCGAACGTTTCTGTCCCCGGGACCCCAACCCCCTGGCGTCACTCACAGTAAAGCTGTGGATACGCTCCGTGTCTAGAGGGTGTGCGGGCCCAAAAGGGAAGAGCGCGCGCCGGGTTGACGTACCCCGGCGTCAGACGCCCGAACCGTCGGCGGCAGCCGCCCCTTGCAGTGTCACACGAGAACGGGGTCGGACGGGAACGCGATCACACGAGAACCCGGCGGCGCCGGCACACCGGTCACACGCGTACGAGCGGTCACACACGGGGCCCCGGTCGGACGAGCGCACCGAACCAGGAGCACACCGCTCGCGCCGGAACGCGGTCGTGCGGGAACATCGCTCGCACCCGCGCGCGTTCGCCGAAGGACATCGGTCGCGCGCGGACGCGGTCAGACGAGCACGTGGTCCACGAAGCACCAGCGCCAGTCCTCGCCGGGTTCGAAGGTCCGCATGACGGGGTGGCCGGTCCGCGTGTGGTGCTCCGTGGCGTGCCGGCCCTGCGAGGAGTCGCAGCAGCCGACGTGCCCGCAGGTGAGGCACAGCCGCAGCTGTACGGGGTGCGTGCCGTTGCGCAGGCACTCCGGGCAGGTCTTGTCGAGCGGCTCGGGTTCGGGGTGCGGCAGCGCGTCGGCGTGCGTGCACTGTTTCATGATTGCCAGATTACGACGGGTGTGCGGGTGGCCGCGCGGAAAAAGAGGGTGGGGCGAGGACCATGGACGTGATGCCGCTGCTGTTGCTCGTGGCGGGCAGCGCCGCGGTCGCCGGCGCGGCCCGGCGGGGCCCGGTGCCGGCGCCCCTGCTGCTGGTCGCGGTCGGCCTGGCGGTCTCCTACCTCCCCGGTGTGCCGGACTACACCCTCAGCCCCGAGGTCGTCCTGCCGCTGCTGCTGCCCCCGCTGCTGTACACGTCGGCCGGCGACAGCTCCTACCTCGACCTGCGGGCGCAGCTGCGGCCCGTCGCGCTGCTCTCGGTCGGCTACGTCCTGTTCGCGACCGTCGTGGTCGGCTACGCCGCGCACCTCATCGTCCCCGGGATGCCGCTGACCGCGGCGCTGGTGCTGGGCGCGGTGGTGGCGCCGCCGGACGCCGTCGCGGCCACGGCGGTCGCACGCCGGGTCGGACTGCCGTCCCGGATCACCACCATCCTCCAGGGCGAGTCCCTGCTGAACGACGCCACCGCGATCACGGCGTACAAGGTGGCCCTGGCCGCCGCCGTCGGCGAGGGCGCGACCTGGGCGGGCGGCATCCGCGAGTTCCTGCTCGCCGCGGTCGGCGGTGTCGGCGTCGGCCTGGTGCTGATGGCGCCGTTGCACTGGCTGCGCACCCACCTCACCGAACCGCTGCTGCAGAACACCCTCTCCCTGCTCATCCCGTTCGTCGCCTACAGCGTCGCCGAGCAGCTGCACGCCTCCGGTGTCCTCGCGGTCGTGGTCGTCGCCCTCTACCTCGGCCACCGCGCGTGGGAGGTCGACTTCGCCACCCGGCTCCAGGAGGAGGCGGTGTGGAAGATGGTCGCGTTCATCCTGGAGTCGGCTGTCTTCGCCCTGATCGGCCTGCAGCTCCCGGTCGTGCTCAAGGGCCTCGGGGAGCACGAGGGCGTCGAGGCGGCCGGGTACGCCGTCGCGCTGTTCCTCGTGGTGGTCGTGGCCCGGTTCGTCTGGGTGTATCCGGGGACCTTCCTGCCCCGTCTGTCGGCTCGTGTCCGCGAGCGCGAGGAGAACCCGACCTGGCGGGGTGCGATGGTCACCGGCTGGGCCGGCATGCGGGGCGTGGTCTCCCTCGCCATCGCCTTCTCCGTCCCGCTGACCGTGCACGGCGGGCATCCCTTCCCGCAGCGCAACCTGATCCTGTTCCTGACCTTCACGACCGTCATCGGCACGCTCGTCGTCCAGGGCCTGAGCCTGCCCCCGCTGATCAGGCTGCTGAAGTTCCCCGGCCGCGACCAGCGGGCCGAGACGCTCGCCGAGGCCAACGCCCAGGCCCAGGCCTCCCGGACCGCCGAGAGCCGCCTGGACGAGCTCCTCGCCGACGAGCGCAACGCCCTGCCCCCGCCGCTGGCCGACCGACTGCGCTCGGTGCTGGAGCGTCGCCGCAACGCCGTCTGGGAACGGCTCGGCCAGGTCAACCCCGTCACCGGCGAGTCCGTCGACGACACCTACCGCCGGCTGTCCCGCGAGATGATCAGCGCCGAACGCGAGGTCTTCGTCAGGCTGCGCGACCACCGCTACATCGACGACGAGATGCTCCGCGCCCTCCTGCGCCGCCTGGACCTGGAGGAGGCGGCGGCGTACCGGGAGGCCGGTTAGTCCGGGGGCAGCGCCTGCTCCGGCTCGGGGAAGGGACGGCCGGTGACGACCGCGGCCAGCGTCGTCCCACGCGGGAAGGCGCCCTCCTCGGCCAGGGCGACAAGTCCGTACAGCAACTTGGCGACATAGAGACGCTCCACCGGGAGGCCGTGCCGCTGCTCGAAGTCACCGGCGAAGGCGTCCAGCTCCGGGGTCGTACGGGCGTAGCCGCCGCAGTGGAAGCGGTCGTCGAGGGACCAGGTGCCGGTGCGGGCGCCGAACGCCTGCTCCTGCAGGTGCCGCACGTCGGCCGTCAGGAAGCCGCCCCTGAGGACGGAGATGCCGATCGCCCGCTGGCCGGCGGCCAGCCCGGCGGCGAGTCCGGCGAGCGTGCCGCCGGTGCCGCAGGCCACCGCGACGGTGTCGGCCCGGCCGCGCAGCTCCTCCCCGAGGGCCGCGCAGCCGCGCACCGCCGCCGCGTTGCTGCCGCCCTCCGGCACGACGTACGCCTCCTCGGCGCCGCACGCGCGCAGGATTCCGGCCAGCATCTCCGGCTCGCTCTTGCGCCGGTACGCCGAGCGGTCCACGAAGTGCAGCCGCATGCCGTCGGCCGCGCACCGGGCCAGGGACGGGTTGAGCGGACGGTCCGCCAGTTCCTGCCCGCGGACCACGCCCACCGTCGGCAGCCCGAGGAGGCGTCCCGCGGCGGCGGTGGCCCGCAGATGGTTGGAGTAGGCGCCGCCGAAGGTGACCAGCGCCCGGCCCCGCGCCGCCTCGATGTTCGGCACCAGCTTGCGCCACTTGTTGCCGATCAGCTCCGGGTGGATCAGGTCGTCCCGCTTGAGCAGCAGCCGCAGACCGCGGCGGGCGAACCGGGCGTCCCGCACCTCCTGAAGAGGCGAGGGAAGCCGCGGGGCGAGCGGGCCGGAACTGATCACGCCCCCATTGTCGCCCCGGGGCCGGCTACGCCTTCAGGCGCTCCGCGACCCGCTCGCGGAGCCAGGCCATCGAGAAGCCGCGGGGGTCCACCTTGCCCGGCTGCCACTCCAGGTGGCCGACGACCGACCGCTGCGTCCAGCCGTGGTGCCGGCACACGGCCGCGGCGGCCCGCTCGATCGCGTCCAGCTGGGCGTCGGGCCAGGGGTCCTCGCCGTCGCCCAGGTTCTCGCACTCGAAGCCGTAGAAGTGCCGGTTGCCGTCGGTGTTCGCCTCGTTGTCCGGCGGCAGCCCCTTCTCGGCGATCACCGCGCGCAGCACGTCGTCGTCGCCGAGGCCCGCATGGTTGGCGCGGCCGTAGCCGACCAGGTGCACGGTGCCGTCCTTGGTGATCACTCCGTGGCACAGCGGGCCCGGGAGGTCCGTACGGCCGTCCCGGCAGATCTCGACGGTGCGCTCGCTGCCGCTGGTCACCGAGTGGTGGATCATCACCCCGTGCACGGGACCCCACGGCCCCTTGTGGTTGCGGTTGTGCTGCTGCCAGTCGCCGACCTCGACGACCCGCACGCCCTCCGCGCGCAGCGCGTCGAGAAACCCGCTCGCGGACATGGGTGGGGCCATGACCGACTCCTTCGTGCCGTGCCCGTGGCCGCCGGTCGCGGCCCTTGCGTACCGCAGCTTCTACCGAAACCGGACGTCTTGGACCACATCGTTCGCACGCTGTGCGAGCCGATCCGGACAGGTCGCGCATCGGGGGCGGCGTCGGACAAGAGCCCTCTTTCTGCCCACCAGTGCGATGATCCATTCCCGCTCTTTCGGGTAATGGTGCGAGCACGTTGCGTGATGGGAGGCTCGATCGCGAGACCGGTGTGCGATTCGGCACCGGGCATACACGAGAGGGCATTTCCTTATGTCGGTAGGCGAAGAGGTCCGCACGGATCAGGGCAAGCCGCAGCAGTCTCTCGGCACGGCGGCAGCGCGGAACCTGGCCACCACCACCAAATCCGTCCCGCAGATGCAGGAGATCAGCTCCCGCTGGCTGCTGCGGAGCCTGCCGTGGGTCGACGTGCAGGGCGGCACGTACCGGGTGAACCGGCGGCTGACGTACGCCGTCGGCGACGGCCGCATCACCTTCGTCAAGACCGGTGACCAGGTCGAGGTCGTCCCGGCCGAACTCGGCGAACTGCCGGCCCTGCGCTCCTACGAGGACGACGAGGTGCTCACCGAGCTGGCCCGGCGCTGCCGCCAGCGGGACTTCGCGCCCGGCGAGGTCATCGCCTCCTTCGGCAGCCGCACCGACGAGGTCTACCTGCTGGCCCACGGCAGGGTGGAGAAGGTCGGCACCGGCCCGTACGGCGACGACGCGGTCCTCGGCGTCCTCGCCGACGGCGCCTACTTCGGCGAGGCCGCGCTGCTGGACCCGGACGCCATCTGGGAGTACACCGCCCGCGCGGACACGGCGGCCACCGTGCTGATCCTCAGCCGCCAGGACTTCGAGCAGGTCGCCGAGCGCGCCGACTCGCTGCGCGAGCACGTGGAGCGGCTGCGCTCGATCCCCGAGCAGCGGACCAACAAGTACGGCGAGAAGGAGGTCGAGCTGGCGGCCGGCCACTCCGGCGAGCCGGACATCCCGCACACCTTCGTGGACTACGAGCCCCGGCCGCGCGAGTACGAACTGAGCATCGCCCAGACCGTGCTGCGCATCCACTCACGCGTGGCCGACCTGTACAACCAGCCGATGAACCAGACCGAGCAGCAGCTGCGGCTCACCGTCGAGGCGCTGAAGGAACGCCAGGAGCACGAGCTGGTCAACAACCGGCAGTTCGGGCTGCTGCACAACTGCGAGTACGACCAGCGGCTCCAGCCGCACGACGGCGTTCCCAGCCCCGACGACATGGACGAGCTGCTCAGCCGCCGGCGCGGCACCAAGCTGTTCCTCGCCCACCCGCGCGCCATCTCCGCGTTCGGGCGCGAGCTGAACAAGCGCGGACTGGTCCCGGAGACCATCGAGATCGGCGGCAACCGCATCCCCACCTGGCGCGGTGTCCCCATCTACCCGTGCAACAAGATCCCGGTCACCGAGGCCCGGACGACCTCGATCATCGCGATGCGTACCGGAGAGGCCGAGCAGGGCGTCATCGGCCTGAGGCAGTCCGGCATCCCGGACGAGATCGAGCCGAGTCTGTCCGTCCGCTTCATGGGCATCAACGAACAGGCCATCATCAAGTACCTGGTCACGGCGTACTACTCGGCCGCCGTCCTGGTGCCCGACGCGCTCGGCGTGCTGGAGAACGTCGAGATCGGCCGCTGGAGGTGATGTCTGCGCACCGCGCGGCCGTGTCCCCGCCCTCCGGGGCGGGTAGGTCCTCGGGGTGCGCGCCCGGCGGGAGAGGGGGCGCCACCGTCCGCGGACTGTGCGAGGGGGAGCCATGGCCGAGTTCATGACGGACATGACGGAGAGCACACGGCCTTCACCCGGGGCGGCACCGCCCCGCGAGCCGGAGGAGGAGCCCGCACCACCCGGGCCGCGCGAGCGGCGCGGCCCGGCAGCCGGCACCGGGGCCGGTCGGTTCGAGGGGCAGGAGGCGGCGGCGCTGCTGGAGCGGACCCGGGCCCTCGTCGACCCCGAACTGCGCGCGGCGGTCGACTCGTTGCCCGGCCCGATGCGCCGGATCGCGCTCTACCACTTCGGCTGGCAGCACGCGGACGGCACACCTGCGGCGGACAACGCAGGCAAGGCGATAAGGCCCGCGCTGGTCCTCGCCGCCGCCTCAGCGCTCGGCGGACCGGCGGCCCGGACGGCGGCCGTGCGCGCGGCCGCGGCGGTCGAACTGGTCCACAACTTCACGCTGTTGCACGACGACGTCATGGACCGCGACACCGCCCGCCGGCACCGGCCCACGGCCTGGACCGTGTTCGGCGACGCCGACGCGATCCTCGCCGGGGACACCCTCCAGGCGCTGGCCCTGCGGCTGCTCGCCGAGGACCCGCACCCGGCCTCCGGCCCGGCCGCCGCCCGGCTCGCCGACTGCGTGGTCGAACTGTGCGCCGGACAGCACACCGACACAGCCATGGAGCGGCGCGCCCCCGACGAGGTCACCCTGGACGAGGTGCTCGCCATGGCCGAGGCGAAGACCGGCGCCCTGCTGGGCTGCGCCTGCGCCCTCGGCGCGCTGTACGCGGGCGCCGGTGACGAGGAGGTGGCGGCGCTCGACGGATTCGGCCGGCAGGCCGGGCTCGCCTTCCAGCTGATCGACGACGTCATCGGGATATGGGGTGATCCGCAGCGCACCGGCAAGCCGGCCGGCGCCGATCTCGCGGTCCGCAAGAAGTCCCTGCCCGTGGTGGCGGCCCTCGCCTCCGGCACTCCGGCGGCGACCGAGCTGGCCGAGCTGTACGGGAAGCCGTACGTCACCGGGGACGCCGAGGACATCGCCCGCACGGCCCTGGCCGTCGAGCGCGCCGGCGGCCGGGACTGGGCGCAGGCCGAGGCGGCCGACCGGATGGCCCGGGCGATGCAGGAACTGGCCCGCGCCGTACCCGCGCCGGAGGCGGCCGGCGGCCTGCTGGCGCTGGCCGAGTTCGTGACCCGGCGCCGCAGCTAGACCGGCGCCGGTCGAAGAGACCCCGGAGTCACCGGGGCCGCGCGGTTCCTGACCCCGCACGGCCACCGGTGGCTCCGGCCAGGGCGGGTCCCGCACATCCCCACGGCGTGCGGGACCCGCTCCACACGGGGAGCGCGGCACCCTCACCCGCCCTACCCTGAGGGCATGGACAGCGAGGGCCACGTCTGTCCCGTCTGCGGACAGCCCGTCGAGACGGTGGTCGGACGGCACAAGACGCTGGGCGCCTGGGTACCGAAGTGGGGCCCCGGCCCGTGCCACAACCCCGACTGCGCGGCCGGCACGGAGCCGAGCGAACCCCTGGCCACCCCGGCGGCAGAGGACCACCGGCCGCGACGCCCGGGAGAACCCCCCGCGGGAAACCCCTGAGCCCGACGACCGGAGTACGGGACGGACCCGGGACCGGGGTCGAATCGAGATGCGGGCGGCCGGGCCGAGGCCGTAGCGTCGCCGCATGCCGAAGCTTCCGCACATCGTGCACATCACCGAGCGCTCCCTCTGGGAGGCTGCCCGCGCGTCCGGCACCTACGAGGTGTCCACCCGTGGCCGCACCCTCCAGGAGGAGGGCTTCGTCCATTTCTCCACCCGTGAGCAGCTCCCCCGCATCGCGGCCTTCCTCTACGGCGACTACGAGGGCCCCGACGAACTGGTCGTGCTGGTCGTGGACCCGGCCAGGCTCGGGGTGCCGGTGCGGTACGAGGCCATGCCGCCGAACGGCGAGGAGTTCCCGCACGTGTACGGGCCGGTGCCCGTGAGCGCCGTGGTCGGGGTGGAGCCCTGGGGCTGACCGGGGGCGCCCCGTGACCTCAGGTTCCGGCGGCCGGCAGACTTCCCGTCTCCGGGTCGCGGCCGGTCAGGCAGTACGTACCGCCGGCCGGGTCGCGCATCACCGTCCAGTGCCTGCCCCGGCGGACGAAGGCCGCGCCCAGCCGCTCGTGCCGGGCGCGGGTCTCCTCCACGTCCGCGCAGGCGAGGTCCAGATGCGCGGAGGCGGGACCGTCGGCACCGAGCCGCTGGAGCAGGACGCGGACGGGCAGACCGGCCGGCGGCCGCAGCACACGGAACTCCGGCAGCGACCCGGTCAGCAGCTCCCACCCGGTGAGCGCCGCCCAGAAGGCGGTCTCGGCGTCGTACACCGAGGGCGGTACGTCGAGACACACCTGGTCGAGTCGGCAGCCGTCGACGACGGGCGGGCGCTCGGTCTCGCCGTGCCAGGCGCCGACGCAGAACGCCTGTCCGCCGGGCGAGCGCAGTACCGCCCACTCGCGGTGATCGGCCACCAGGTCCGCGCCGAGGCGCCGGGCGGTGTCCCCGAACGCCTTCACGTCCTCGACGAAGAAGTCGAGATGGGCGCCCCCGGCCCCGTCGAGGATTCCCTGCATCTTCACGCAGGGGTCCGCCCCGGCCGGCAGCAGCGTCACGAACTCCCCGTGCTCCCCGCGCGGTTGCGACAACCCCGTCCCCGTGACCGCCGTCCAGAAGGCGCGGGCCTCGGCCAGGCGGGCGGCGGGGCGGTCGATGAAGGCGTACGTCCAGCGGATCGGTGTCACGGTGCGGATCGTAGGCGGCCGGGCCGGCGAGCGGGCGGAATTTCTCAGCCCGTGGGCCGCTCCATGAACCGCAGCATGTTCCCGGCCGGGTCCCGGAAGGCGCAGTCGCGCACGCCGTACGGCTGGTCCGTGGGCTCCTGGAGCACGTCACCGCCGGACTCGCGGACCCGCTCGTAGAGGGCGTCGCAGTCGTCGGTGGTGAAGTTGACCCCGCGCAGCATGCCCTTGGCGAGCAGTTCGGCGAGGGCCTGCCGGTCGGCAGGGGAGGCGTCCGGGTTCGCGCCGGGCGGCTCCAGCACGATCTCCACGCCCGGCTGCAGCGGCGAGCCCACGGTGACCCACCGCATTCCCTCGAAGCTCACGTCGTTGCGGATCTCGAGACCGAGCACGTCGCAGTAGAAGGCCAGGGCCTTGTCGTGGTCGTCCACGGCGATGAAACACTGCTTGAGTTGCACGTCCATGAGGTCACGCTAGGCCGCCCGGGGCCGCCCCGCACAGGGACTCGGACTCCTGCTCAGTACGGCCGGCGGCGCGGCCGGGTGAACGTACGGACCACACAGGACGGGATCACCGCGCTCGCCTCGTGGGAGCGGGCGCGGTAGGCGCTCGGGGTCTCCCCGACCAACTCGGTGAAGCGGGAGCTGAAGGAGCCCAGCGAGGTACAGCCGACGGCGAGGCACACCTCGGTCACCGTGAGATCGCCCCGGCGCAGCAGGGCCTTGGCCCGCTCCACGCGCCGGGTCATGAGATAGCTGTACGGCGTCTCCCCGAACGCCTTGCGGAAGCTGCGCTGGAAGTGGCCGGGCGACATGTGGGCGCCACGGGCCAGCTCCGCCATGTCGAGGGGCTCGGCGTACTCGCGGTCCATGCGGTCGCGCACCCGCCGCAGCCGTCTGAGGTCCTCCAGAGTCACGCCCCTCAGCTTCGCACAGACGTTTGCGCGCAGGGGCCGTACCAGCACATCCGGCTGCCGTTTTCGCGGGTGCAGACGACCGCACCCGGCCCGCCATGGACGCCGTGCTCGGCGGGCTGCGGACCGGGTGCGGACAGGGAGACGCTGCAATCGAAGAAACCGCAGGTCAGAAGGCGTAAAAGGATCAGGCCTTCTTGGTCTCCCAGAAGATCTTGTCGATCTGGGCGATGTAGTCCAGCGCCTTCTGGCCCGTCGCCGGGTCGGTGGACGCCTTGGCGGCCGAGAGGGCCTTCAGGGTGTCGTTCACCAGCTGGTGCAGCTCCGGGTACTTCTCGAAGTGCGGGGCCTTGAAGTAGTCGCTCCAGAGCACGGAGACGTGGTGCTTCGCGAGCTCCGCGCGCTGCTCCTTGATGACGGTGGCGCGCGCCTGGAAGTGGGGGTCGTCGTTGCCGGCCATCTTCTCCTGGACGGCCTTCACCGACTCCGCCTCGATGCGGGCCTGGGCCGGGTCGTACACGCCGCAGGGCAGGTCGCAGTGGGCGCTGACCTTGACCTTGGGGGCAAACAGGCGGGAAAGCATGGAGCATTCCTTCCTCGTGATCGTCTTCTCAGGTGCGACATTACTCCCTGGGGAAGGCGATTTCTCGGGTGCCCCCTAGGGCTTAGGACAAAAGTCCAGGGTCAGACTGAGACTGGTGGAGGAACGGACCGGGGAGGTGCCGGGCATGCCGGAGCTGTCGCAGGAGACCGAGCGGGGGAGGGCCGTGGCGCCCTTCGGGCTGGCCGAGGTGACGGGGCCGTCGATGGTTCCCACGCTCCACCACGGTGACCAGCTGGTGGTCCGGTACGGGGGGATGGTCAGGCCCGGTGACATCGTCGTACTGCGGCATCCGTTCCAGCAGGACCTGCTCGTCGTCAAGCGGGCCGCCGAGCGGCGCGAGGGCGGCTGGTGGGTGCTCGGCGACAACCCGTACGCGGGGGGCGACAGCACGGACTACGGGGTCGTGCCCGACGAGCTGGTCCTCGGCAGGGCGCTGCTGCGGTACCGGCCGCTCAAGGCCGGTCAGCGTTCGCCGCTGGCGCTCGCGCGCTGGGTGTTCTCCGCGGCCAGGCCACTGCTCACCGACCGGTCGGCCTCCAGGCGCTTGCGCGCCCGGTAGGCGGCCACGTTGGCGCGGGTGGCGCAGCGGTCGGAGCAGTAGCGCCGGGAGCGGTTGGTCGAGGTGTCCAGGTAGGCGTTGCGGCACGGGGGCGCCTGACACAGGCCCAGGCGGTCGACGCCGTACTCGGTGAGGTGGAAGGCCAGGCCCATCGCCGCGATGGCCGCGTAGCCCGCGGTGGCGTTGGACGGGTGGTCGGCCAGGTGCATGTGCCACAGGGGGCGGCCGTCCTCGTCGCGGTGGTCGTGCCCGGAGATCTGCGGGCTGACCGGGAACTCCAGCAGCAGGGAGTTCAGCAGGTCGACGGCCAGCGTCTCGTCGCCGTTGTCGGCCGCCTCGAAGACCGCGCGCAGCCGGGCCCGCACCGAGCGGAAGCGCGTGACGTCGGCGTCGGTGGCGCGGCGGGCCGCCGACGCGTTGGCGCCGAAGAGGTCGCGGACGGCCTCGACCGAGGTCAGGGAGTCCTTGCCCCGGACCGGCTCCTCGCTGTTGACGAGACGGACGGCGTAATCCGAGTAATAGGCCAGTTCCACTTGAAGTCCTTACGAGGGCGCTCTATGGTCACGAGCACGACCTTGTAACAGCCGGTCGCGCTTCCAGGGTATTACGCGGACGAGGGGAGACGGGGTTTCCATGACCACCAGTACCAGCACCGGAACCGACTGGGCCGGCTGGCAGGAGAGCTGGGACCGGCAGCAGGAGTGGTACATGCCCGACCGCGAGGAGCGGTTCCGGATCATGCTCGACATGGTCGAAGCGCTTGTCGGCACGGCACCGCGCGTCCTCGACCTCGCCTGCGGCACCGGCAGCATCACCGCCCGGCTCCTGCAGCGGTTCCCGGCGGCCACCAGTACCGGCGTCGACCTCGACCCGGCCCTGCTCGCCATCGCCCGCGGCACCTTCGAGGGCGACGACCGGGTCACGTTCGTCGAGGCCGACCTCGAGGACCCCGGCTGGCCGGCGGGACTGCCGTACGACTCCTACGACGCCGTCCTGACCGCCACGGCCCTGCACTGGCTGCACAGCGAACCCCTCGCGGCCCTCTACGGTCGGGTCGCGGAACTGGTCCGCGACGGCGGTGTCTTCATGAACGCGGACCACATGATCGACGAGAGCACGCCCCGGATCAACGCCGCCGAGCGGGCCCAGCGGCACGCGCGCATGGATCAGGCCAAGCGGGACGGCGTACCCGACTGGTCCGAGTGGTGGCAACTGGCCGCGCAGGACCCCGTCCTCGCCGGACCCACCGCCCGCCGCTTCGAGATCTACGGCGACCACGCCGACGGCGACATGCCCTCCTCGGCGTGGCATGCGCGCACCCTGCGCGCGCACGGCTTCGGCGAGGCTCGGCCGGTGTGGTGCTCGCCCTCGGACACCCTGCTGCTCGCCGTGAAGTGAACCGGCCGGGACGGGCCGAAGACGCGAGAGGGGCGGTACGGGAAGCCCGTACCGCCCCTCTCGCCCGGTGACGCTCAGAGCACCTTGGACAGGAACGACTGCGTCCGCTCGTGCTGGGGGTTCGTCAGGACGTCGCGCGGATGGCCGGATTCGACCACCACGCCCTCGTCCATGAACACCAGGCTGTCGCCCACCTCGCGGGCGAAGCCCATCTCGTGGGTGACCACGACCATCGTCATGCCCGACTCGGCGAGGTCGCGCATGACGTCCAGGACGTCACCCACCAGCTCCGGGTCGAGGGCCGAGGTCGGCTCGTCGAACAGCATCAGCTTGGGGTCCATCGCCAGCGCCCGGGCGATCGCCACCCGCTGCTGCTGGCCGCCGGAGAGCTGGGAGGGGTAGTTCCCGGCCTTGTCGGCGAGGCCCACCCGCTCCAGCAGGCTCAGGGCGCGCTCCCGCGCCTGGCCCTTGCTCGCGCCCTTGACCTGGACCGGCGCCTCCATGACGTTCTCGACCGCCGTCATGTGCGGGAACAGGTTGAAGCGCTGGAAGACCATGCCGATGTCCCGGCGCTTGAGGGCGACCTCGCTGTCCTTCAGCTCGTACAGCTTCTCGCCCTTCTGGCGGTAGCCGACCAGCTCGCCGTCGACGTACAGCCGGCCGGCGTTGATCTTCTCGAGGTGGTTGATGCACCGCAGGAAAGTCGACTTGCCCGAGCCGGAGGGGCCGATGAGGCAGAACACCTCGCCCGGCTTCACCTCCAGGTCGATGCCCTTGAGGACCTGGACGTGACCGAAGGACTTGTGCACGCCCTCGGCCCTGACCATCGGGACGCTCCCCTTCGGCGGGGTGTCCTGCACCTTGCTCAGCCTGTCCGTCATGCCATGCCTCCCTTCGGCCGGCCCAGGGAGATCATGTTCGCCTTCACCTTCTGCCAGGGGGTCGCCGGCAGCTGGCGGCTGGAGCCACGCGCGTAGTACCGCTCGATGTAGAACTGGCCCACGCTCAGCACCGAGGTCATGATCAGGTACCAGGCCGCGGCGAGGAAGTACATCTCCACCGGGGCACCGGAGTTCTGGCCGATGTCCTGGGCGAAGCGGAACAGCTCGGGATACTGGACGGCCGCCACGAGCGAGGTCGTCTTCAGCATGTTGATCACTTCGTTGCCCGTCGGCGGCACGATCACGCGCATCGCCTGCGGGATGATGATCCGGCGCAGGGTCCGGCCGTGGCTCATGCCCAGGGCGTGGGCGGCCTCGGTCTGGCCCTCGTCCACCGCGAGCAGACCGGCGCGGCAGATCTCGGCCATGTACGCGGCCTCGTTCAGGCCGAGGCCGAGCAGCGCCGTCAGCAGCGGCGTCATGAAGTCGGACCAGTAGTTCTTGTAGATCGGGCCGAGGTTGATGTACTCGAAGACCAGGCCCAGGTTGAACCACAGGAACAGCTGCACCAGCACCGGGGTGCCGCGGAAGAACCAGATGTAGAACCACGCGATCGACGAGGTCACCGGGTTCTTCGACAGGCGCATCACCGCGAGGATGATGCCGCCGACGATGCCGATCAGCATCGACAGGACCGTCAGCAGCAGCGTCTTGCCGACACCCTGCATGATCCGGTCGTCGAAGAAGTAGTCCGGGATCGCGTGCCAGTTGATCTTGCCCTGGCTGAACGCGTAGATGATCGCGACCAGGAGCGCGATGGCGATGACGGCGGAGACGTAGCGTCCGTAGTGCCGGACCGGAATGGCCCTGATGGCCTCCGGGCCGGCCGGGGGAGTGCCCTGCTCCCCGGCCGCCGTTGTGTCGATGTCAGTCACGGGTGTTGCCTCTCGGTGCCGCAGGCGCGGTCACTTGCCGCCGTTGATCACGGACTCCTTGACGGCGCCGTCCTGGGCGCCCCACTTCTGCAGGATCTGCTGGTACTCACCGTTCTTGATGACGGCGTTCATCGCGGCCTGCAGGGCGTCCCGCAGCTTCGTCTGGTTCTTGGCCACGGCGATGCCGTACGGCGCCGCCTCGACCTGGTCGCCGACGATCTGGAAGTCCTTGCCGCCGCCGGAGGTCTTCACCGCGTACGCGGCGACCGGGAAGTCGGAGGAGGCCGCGTCCACGCCGCCCGAGCGCAGCCGGGTCTGGGACTGCTGGTCGTCGTCGAACGGCTCGATGGTGAGCTTCTTCCCGGCCGGGCACTTCTTGGCCTCCTGCTTGGCCAGGTCCTCCGACACGGTGCCGCGCTCGACGGCGAGCTTCTTGCCGCACAGGTCCGCCCAGGAGGTGATGCCCTTGGTGTCGCCCTTGCGGGTGTAGATGGAGACGCCGGCGGTCAGGTAGTCGACGAAGTCGACGCCCTGGCCGACCTTCTTGCCGGTGTCCGGGTCGACGCCCTCCTGGCGGTTCTTGTTGTCGGTCATCGCCGACATCGCGATGTCGTAGCGGCCCGAGCGCAGACCGGTGAGCAGGGCGTCGAAGGTGCCGTTCTGGAACTCGAGCTTCACACCGAGCTGCTTGCCCATGGCGGCGGCGAGGTCCGGGTCGAGGCCGGCGACCTTGCCGGAGGAGTCCTTGAACTCCACCGGGGCGTAGGCGATGTCCGATCCGACCCGGATGACACCCTTGCTGCGGATGTCCTGGGGGAGCTTGTCGGCCAGCGGGGCAGTGCTGGTGGACGCGCTGCCGGAGTCCTTGTTCTTGGTCTGGTCACCGCAGCCGGTGAGCAGCAGGGCGCCTGCGACCGCGATCGCACCGACCGCGGCCAGGCGGGAGTGCGCGGCGGTCGTACGACGGGTGGAGCTTGCGGTCATCGTGGGTTCCTCCGGCGGATGGGAAGCGTTGCCGATGGGTCGACGGAAACACACACCTTCGGGTGTCGCGACCTCGTGGGTTTACGGCATCTTGCCATTCGGACTCCGCCAATCAGGCGAGTGCCAATGTCAAAATCGGATAACGGGTGACCCCCGAACCACGTCATGTCCCGTCCGGACGGCACATCCGGGCCGCACCATCTGCGGAAACCCGTCTTTCCGGCCGGAAAATCTTCGGATCGTCTCACGATGTGATCAAGGCTTGCGTGTGCGGCCCACGGCGAGGCGCGGACCGGGTCCCAGCCGTCGTCGAGTCACACCCGTGTCGCACTCGTGTCGGCCCCGTGTCATTCGCGTGTGGCGTTCCGGTGTCGCGATGTGACCTTGCACCTAATGGACTCGTCGTGAGCGCCGTCCGTCCGGTAAGAAGGTTCTTTACACCCCTCATCCGGGGCTCAGGGCGCGTGTGCGGCGCGCCCGTCGCGCAGCCGCTCGTACGTATCAGCAACCGGGCCTGCGCGGTGCCCGCCCACCCCTCACCAGGAGTGGTCGACCCTCAAACCATGCATACCTAAGGGGTAAGACAAAGTGGCAGCGGAGATCGTCAATCCTCGCAGCGACAGCAGTACGGATCAGGAAGGGGCCGAGCCCCTCGATTCCTTCGATCCGGCGTTCGCGCTGCACCGCGGCGGCAAAATGGCCGTGCAGGCCACCGTGCCGGTGCGCAACAAGGACGACCTTTCCCTCGCGTACACGCCCGGCGTCGCGCGCGTGTGCACCGCGATCGCGGAGCAGCCGGAGCTGGTCAACGACTACACATGGAAGTCCTCCGTGGTCGCCGTCGTCACCGACGGCACGGCCGTGCTGGGACTCGGGGACATCGGTCCCCAGGCCTCCCTCCCCGTGATGGAGGGCAAGGCGATCCTGTTCAAGCAGTTCGGCGGCGTCGACGCGGTGCCCATCGCGCTCGACTGCACGGACGTCGACGACATCGTCGAGACCGTCGTCCGGCTCGCTCCCTCCTTCGGCGGAGTGAACCTGGAGGACATCTCGGCGCCCCGGTGCTTCGAGATCGAGCGCCGGCTCCAGGAGCGGCTGGACATCCCGGTCTTCCACGACGACCAGCACGGCACGGCCGTCGTGACGCTCGCGGCGCTGCGCAACGCGGCGCGGCTGAGCGGACGGGAGATCGGTCAGCTCCGGGCCGTCATCTCGGGCGCCGGCGCGGCCGGTGTCGCCATCGCCAAGATGCTGGTCGAGGCCGGTATCGGGGACGTGGCCGTGGCGGACCGCAAGGGCGTCGTCTCGACCGACCGCGAGGACCTGACGCCGGTGAAGCGGGAGCTCGCCTCCTTCACCAACAAGGCCGGGATCAGCGGCTCGCTGGAGGACGCCCTCGCGGGTGCGGACGTGTTCATCGGCGTCTCCGGCGGTACGGTCGCGGAGGCGGCGGTCGCCTCCATGGCTGAGGGCGCCTTCGTGTTCGCGATGGCCAACCCGAACCCGGAGGTGCACCCGGAGGTGGCGCACAAGTACGCCGCCGTGGTCGCCACCGGGCGGTCGGACTTCCCCAACCAGATCAACAACGTGCTGGCCTTCCCCGGGATCTTCGCGGGCGCGCTGCAGGTGCGGGCCACACGGATCACCGAGGGCATGAAGATCGCCGCGGCCGAGGCACTGGCCGCTGTCGTCGGGGACGATCTCGCCGCCGACTATGTGATTCCGTCGCCCTTCGACGAGCGGGTCGCTCCGGCCGTGACCGCCGCGGTGGCCGCGGCCGCTCGTGCCGAGGGCGTCGCCCGTCGCTGAGTGAACCGGCCCCGCCCGGACGGGCGGGGCCGCCTCTTCACCCACCACGCGATCGGGTGATTCCACGGCACCGCCGCCCGGGGGCCACCGTCCCCGGGAGGCGTGCACCGGCTGTCACGCAAGAGGGCATGTGTCACAGCCCTGCCTGGTTCCGTCGGCTGCACGGCGCACCTATCGTCGAGCCATGTTCGCTGCCTACGCCGCCCGAATCGACCGCGACCAGCCGCTGACCGGCCTGGAGTTGGGGGAGCGTCCGGCCCCCGAGGCCCGGCCCGGCTGGAGCACCGTCACCGTGCGGGCCGCTTCCCTGAACCATCACGACCTCTGGTCCCTGCGCGGCGTGGGCCTCGCGGAGGACAAGCTGCCGATGATCCTCGGCTGCGACGCCGCCGGGATCGACGAGGACGGCAACGAGGTCGTCCTGCACTCCGTCATCGGCCAGACCGGTCACGGCGTCGGCCCCAGGGAGCCCCGCTCCATCCTCACCGAGCGCTACCAGGGCACCTTCGCCGAGCAGGTCGCCGTGCCGACCTGGAACATTCTGCCCAAGCCCAAGGAGCTGTCCTTCGCGGAGGCCGCGTGCCTGCCGACGGCGTGGCTGACGGCGTACCGGATGCTGTTCACCAACGCCGGTGTGCGGCCCGGTGACTCCGTCCTCGTCCAGGGAGCGGGCGGTGGTGTCGCCACAGCCGCGATCGCGCTCGGCCGTGCGGCGGGCCTCAGGGTCTTCGCCACCAGCCGGGACGAGGCGAAGCGCAAGCGGGCGCTGGAACTCGGCGCGGTCGAGGCGACGGAGCCCGGGGCCCGGCTGCCGCAGCGGGTGGACGCCGTCATCGAGACCGTGGGCGCCGCCACCTGGTCCCACTCGGTGAAGTCCCTGCGGCCCGGCGGCACGCTCGTCATCTCCGGCGCCACCAGCGGCGACCGGCCCTCGAACGCCGAGCTGACCCGGATCTTCTTCCTGGAGCTGAAGATCGTCGGCTCCACGATGGGCACCAAGGACGAGCTGGAGGACCTGCTCTCCTTCTGCGCCGCCACGGGCGTACGCCCCGTCATCGACGAGGTGCTGCCCCTGGACCGGGCCCGCGAGGGCTTCGAACGGCTGGCGTCCGGCGAGCAGTTCGGCAAGATCGTGCTCACCAACTCCTGAGCCCCTGCCCGGAGGCACGGCGAGGCGGGTCCGGGGCCGGGCCCGCCCCTCGCGTTCCGGCGGCTCAGACTCTGGGGCGGCGCAGTATCGCCCCGATGTGCGCCGCCGCCGCCGACAGGTGGCGGCGGGCGTCGCGGAGCTGGTCGTCGGTGACGCCGTGGTCGCGGGCCGCGTCGCGGATGTCGTCACGGAAGCGGTCGAGCAGGCGGTCCAGGTCGCGGGACGGGTCGCCGCTGCCGGCCTCATGGGCCCAGGACGGCTCGTACTCGGCGGGGAAGTCCTCCGGGGCGGCGGAGTGGTCCGGCCCCGCCGCCGGGGCGGACTTGCGGGGGCCCGGGCCTTCGGCGGTGCGGCCGAAGCCCCAGTCCTTGCCGAACTCCCTGCCGTGGTCCCGACCGAACTCCCCGAACTCCTTGGCCAGTTCGGCCAGGCCGTCGCGCACGCCGGTCGGCCAGTCGCCGCGCGCGAAGTGATCCTGCACGCGCTCCTGGACCCGGCGGGCGATGCGCTGCATCTCCTCCTGCGCCTGGGCCCGCGCCCGCGCCTGGGCCTCCTGCGCCTGGTGCCGGGCCCGCTGGGCCTCCTCGCGGGCGCGCCGGCTCTCGTCCTTGGCGCGGCGGGCCTGCTCCTTCCACTCCTGCTTGACCCGGCGCATCTCCTCCTTGGCGGCCTGCCAGGCCTCCTTGTCGTCCAGGTCGCCGTACTCCCCGGAGAAGCCCGCGCGGGCGCCGGAGGCCCGGGAGCCCTTGCGGGCCTCGGAGGCGGCCGCGCGCATCTCGCGCCGCAGATCACCGGCCGCGCCCCGTACGTCGGCCCTTATCTCGGCGGCCAGTTCGGCGACGGACTCGCGGATCTCCAGCTCCAGGTCGGCCAGCTCACCGCTGCGGTCGGCCAGCTCGGCACGGCCGGCGTCCGTGATGGCGTACACCTTGCGGCCGCCCTCGGTGGTGTGCGTGACCAGGCCCTCGGCCTCCAGTTTGGCCAGGCGCGGGTAGACCGTGCCCGCCGAGGGGGCGTACAGGCCCTGGAAGCGCTCCTCGAGGAGCCTGATCACCTCATAGCCGTGGCGCGGGGCCTCGTCGAGCAGCTTGAGCAGGTAGAGGCGGAGGCGGCCGTGGGCGAAGACGGGAGGCATGTCAGAGCACCTTCTTGTCGGTCGTGCCGTCGGCCGGGGCGCCGGGGGCGTCGGCACCGGGCCGGCCGGAGACGGAATTGTCTCCCGAGGTGGGCTCGGAGCCGGCTGTCGGGCCGGCGGCGGGACCGGTGAGGTCGGGTGAGCCGGCGCCGGCGGGGCGCGCGGGGCTGCCGGCGCCGTGTGAGGCGGACTCCCAAGGGGTGTCGTGGTCGTCCTCCGCCGGTGGGCGGCGCAGCAGGGCGATGGAGCCGGAGACCGTGGTGGCCCGCAGCTTGCCGTTGCCCGCGCCGAGGCGGCCGGTGATCTTGTGGGCGCCCCACTGGCCGTGCACGCGCAGACCGTCGAAGGCGTTGGAGATGGTGCCGCTCGCGGTGTTCGCCTCCACCTCCGCGTCCGCCGGGTGCGGCAGCCGGATGGCGATCTCGCCGGAGACGCTGGTCAGCCGGATGTCGGTGGGACCGTCCGGGTCCAGGTCGACGATCATGGAGCCGCTGACGGAGTCGGCGCGGACGGAGGAGCCCGAGCCCTCCACCACGGTCAGATCGCCCGACACCGAGTTGAACCGCAGGTCGCCGGTGACGGCCTGGGCCTCCAGGCTGCCGGAGACGGTGTCGGCGCGGACCGGGCCGGACAGGCCGACGAGCGTGGTGTCGCCGGTGACCCCCTTCACCACCGAGGGCCCGCTGATCCCGGAGACGACCGCGCCGGCGCCGACCACGCCCACCTCCACACGTGTCTCGGCGGGCACGGCCAGGGAGACGACCGCGCTGCGCCGCCAGCCCTTGCGGTCGAGCCACTTCAAAAAGCCCTTCCAGGGCAGGTCCTCATAGGCCACGGTGAGGGTGCCGCCCCGGTGCGTGACGATCAGGGGCGGTCCCTCGATCTCCGTGACCTCCAGACGGGCGGAACCTTCCTCGGTGCCCACCACGTTCACCGTTCCGTTGACGATGCGTACCTGGAGGTCTCTGACGGGCGTGTCGAAGGTCAGCTTCTGGGGCTCGGCGACGGACCACTCGGACATGGGGACCTCCTCGGCCGGACGGAACACGACGCGGGCGTCGGGATGCGACACGCCATATCGCGTCTTCTACGAACACGATATATCGCGGGCAGGTGAAGTCAAGGCACTCTTTCGGGTGAGGAGTGGGGTGGGTACAGGTGGCCAAGTGGGCACATCGACTCGCCGATGGCTGCGTCCGGGCATGCGTCGCCCCCGGATTCCGGGGCCGGGGGCCGTTGCGGAACCGGGGGCGGTCTCGCGTGGTGGTGCGGGGCGTGGAACGCCGGGGCTACTCGTCGTCCTCGTCGTCGAGCCGGGCCAGCCAGGTCGCCAGGCGTTCCACCGGCACCTCGAAGTCGGGGTTGAGGTCGACGAACGTACGCAGCTGCTCGGCGAGCCACTCGAAGGTGAACTCCTCCTCGCCGCGCCGCTTCTCCAGTTCTTCGATGCCTCGGTCGGTGAAGTACATGGATGCCGCTCCGTCGGTCAGTGCAGGGGTAGGGGCGCTTCCGGGCGGGAAGAACCCTCATCCTGCGAGAGCGAGGAAGTGATGCCTTTCCGCCGGGAGAGCCGGGCGAGAACAGGAAAATGATAGGCAGCCGTCCGGCGGGACGGGCCAGGTGGTGCCACGGGGCCAGGGGGGAACGGGGGAGCGGGGATGAACGGGGAGAGTTCGGCGACGGGAGCCACTGGGGCCACCGGAGGGGGAACCACCCGGGTGGCGCGGGTCCGGCTGCCCGACGGTACGCCGGTGTGGGCGCGCATCTCGGGGGCCGAGGAGCTGGCCGTGCCGTCGGGCGGGCTGTCGTACACGGACACCGGATTCGCCGAGCGGGTCGAGGCGAGCGTGGAGAGCCTGCACTCGCTGATCACCGGGGTCGCCCGGTCGCTGACGGGTCCGCTGCGCGCGGTGAAGCCGGACGAGGTGAGCGTCGAGTTCGGCATCGAGCTGACCGCGAAGGCCGGCAAGGTGGTGGGGCTGCTCGCGGACGGCGAGGCCAAGGCGGGCATCACGGTCACCCTGACCTGGAACGGCGGCGGCCCACCAGACCCGGACGCCCCCGCCGCCACGACACCGCCGACCACGGCACATCCGCCCGCGGCCCCCCCGACGCAGCCACCCGCACCTGCGCAGTCACCCTTGTCTGCGCAGCCACCCATACCTGCGCAGCCACCCATATCTGCACAGTCACCCCTGCCTGCGCAGCCCCCCGCTGCCGCGCAGCCCTCTGGAGCCGCGCCGCCGCCCCCAGCCACGCCGCCGGCGGCCGCAACCATGTCCGCGCGGCAGCCGGCGGCCACGCCGCCACGGCCGCCCGCAGCCGCGCCCACTTCCGACGCCGCCCCCGCGCCCGCGCCGACCCCGGATGCTGCGCACGTGCAGCTCCCCGCCTCCGCGCCGACCCGCGACGCCGCCCCCGCAGACACTGCAGCGCAGCTCCCCACAGCCGCGCCGACCCCGGGCGCCGCCCCTGTGCAGCTCCCCGACGCCGCCCCCGCGCCGCCCCTCGCCCCCGCTGCCCCGGCGCCCGCGCCTCCACCGCCCTCCGGCGCCCCCCACCCCGGCGCACCGCCCGGCGGCCGGAGGCACGAGGGGTTCGGGGTGGGCGACGGTGGGGGCAGGGCATGACGGACGGGTACGACGGGGGCGCATCGGAGGGGTTCGATGCTGCGCACCTTGCGCTGCGTGAACTCGTTCTCGCGGCCACCGTGCGCATTCATCGCCCGGGCGCCGGGTATGCCCACGACGAGCCCGGGGGGTTCCTCGGCAGTGGCTTCTTCGTCGCGCCGAACTGGGTTCTGACCTGCGCGCACGTGGTCCACGAGGGGGAGGGGGGCGAGGTCGCCGTGGTGTACCGGACGAGCCCCTACGAGGAGCCGCGTGCGGTTCCCGCGCGCGTGGCGGTCACCCTGCCCGAGCACGCCGGTGGGCCGCCGGCCGGCGGCTGGCCCGCGCCGGACCTGGCCCTCGTCCGGCTGCGCGAGCCCGCCGAGCACGCGTGCGTGTACGTCTCCGAGCGGCCCGCCGTGCACGTCGGCGGGCGCAGGGTGTTCTACGCCGGCTGGACCGCCGCCCGGGGCCGGCTGGAGATCCTGGACGGCGAGCTGTCCGTGCAGGGCACCATCAGCGCGTGGTCGTCGGAGGAGCAGGTGCGGCTCGGCCAGAACGACCTGCCGCCCGGCGTCTCCGGCGGGCCGGTGGTCGACCCGGTGCGCGGAGAGGTCGTGGGCGTCCTGAAGTCCCGCGCGGACCACGGGACGGGCGGCACCTGCATCGGCGTCCAGCAGCTGCGCACCCTCCAGCCGCCGCAGCCGGCGCGTGCCGAGCACGGCGACCCGTACCAGGTGGTCTTCCACGCCCACGACCGCTACCACCGAGACCGCCAGCAACCCTCCGACTCGCCCACCCCCACCTGGGCCGACGTCCAGGGCGAACTCGGTGTGCGCCCCGGCCGGACGCTCAGCCCGCACGAGCGCAGCGAGCTGCTCGGGCGGCTCGCCGACCTGCCGCCGCCGCTCAGCACCCGCGGCCTGCTCGACATCCTCGGCTCGCTGCCGGACTTCCGGCTGCCGTCCACCGCGCCCGCCCCGCGCGGCTGGCGGGACGGGCTGGGCACCCTGTACGAACACGCGCGCCAGGACGGCGCGTTGAAGCTCGTGCTGGACTACGCGATGCGCATCCTCGCCGTGGAGCGCCCGCGCAAGCCCGGCACGATCGCCGCCGAACAGGCCCTGTGGGACTGGGTGAAGCACGCGGCGACGGGCCTGGACAGCGGCTACCGGCGCGGTCTCGCCGAGCAGCGCGCCGAGCTGCTCGGGCCGCGCCGCACGGTACCCGGCGTGCACCAACGGGCGGAGCACACCGTGCTGCGGGAGCTGGAGGAGCGCGCGGCGGCGCATCCGCTCGTCGCGCCGCCGGGCCCCTCCGTGCTGCTGGTGGTGTTACGCCGGGGCTGGGAGCCCGACCGCTGCGACTGGTCGGTCTCGGTCGCCGAGCCCGACGGCGCGACGACCCGGCTGCACGAGGCCGAGCGCGCCCCCCTGGACGATCTGGCCGCCCATGTGGCCGCGCCGCTCACCGAGGCCTTCCGCCGCTGCGACGAACCCGGACGGCCCGCCACGTTGTACGCGGCCCTGCCGCATCTGCTGCTGGACCTGGCCGTGGACGAGTGGCGGCTGCGGCCCGGCGGGGTCCCGCTGGGCGCCGAGCGGCCCGTCCTCGTCCGCTGCGCCGACCGCGACCAGCTCCCCGACGACGAGGAACCGGCGTTCCCGGGCACCCGCCACCCGGCGGCCTGGGACCCGTACGACGACGAGGACGGCGAACGCCGGGACCGCTGGCGCCGGTTGCACGCCGGCCAGGCGCAGGCCGAGGTGCTGGACTGCGACGACGGCGTCAGAAAGCCGGTGCCCGGCGTGGCGGCCCTGCGCGGTCTCGCGCCGCACACCGTGCCGGTGCTGTGCCGCCTGGGCGACCTGCGCTACGACAACGACCCCGCCTCGCTCGGCCGGATCCTGCGGTCCGGTTTCGGTGTCGCGCTGTGGCGCCACCGCGGCACGCCCAAACCCGAGTCCGTGTGCGGCGAGTTCCACCGGGGCGTCAAGGCGGTCGTCGACGACGGGGACGGCGTGGCCTTCCTGCCCGACGTGGTGCACGGGCTGCGCCTGGATGTGCGCGCGGGGCGCACGGAGGCCTTCTGGGCCGACGGAATAGCTCTGTTGTACGACGATCCGCACCGCCCCCTGCCCGGAACCGGCGATCTGCTGGAGGCTCCGTGATGCGATCCGTTCGAGGCCCCGTGGCGCAACTCGCCAGTTCCCTCCTGTTCCCCTTACCAGGGCACCTGCGGGTCGATACGGTGATGCACGTTCGACGGCTGCCGCGGACGAGTGACGAGGACCGGACATGACCGAACCCAGTGAGTGGCTCATCTACCGGGGCGCCGGGGAACCCCACGACGGCATGAGCAGGCTCCCCCCGCCGCCGCCCTGGCGGGACTTCTCCGGACGGGACGCGGCCGGCGCCGGCGACGGCTCCCGGGACCGCAGGCTCGGCGCGTACCGGCATCTGGCGGAGCTGCACCGGCCCGGCGCCGAAGAGCTGGAGATGATCAACGCGGCCCTGTATCTGCGCCGCCCCCTGCTGGTGACCGGAAGCCCCGGTGCCGGAAAGAGCACGCTGGCCCACTCGGTCGCGTACGAGCTCGGACTGGGCGAGGTGCTGCGCTGGTCCATCGTCAGCCGCTCCACGCTCCAGGACGGGCTGTACCACTACGACGCCATCGCCCGCCTCCAGGACGTGCAGATCGCCGCCCAGGGAGACGGGGGTACCTCCCGCTCGAGCGAAGCCGAGAGGGGGGGAGGGACGGTCGGCGCCGGCCCCGGAGCCGTCGAGGCCATCGGGAGCTACATCCGGCTCGGCCCGCTCGGCACCGCCCTGCTGCCCACCGACACCCCGCGCGTGCTGCTCATCGACGAGCTCGACAAGAGCGACATCGACCTGCCCAACGACCTCCTGAACGTACTGGAGGAGGGCGAGTTCGAGATCCCCGAGTTGCAGCGCATCGCCGACCGGCTGCCCGGCGGCGAGGCCGAGGTGCTCACCGCGGACGGCACCAAGGTCGCCGTGCGCGACGGCCGGGTGCGCTGCCGCGCCTTCCCGTTCGTGGTGCTCACCAGCAACGGCGAACGGGACTTCCCGGCCCCGCTGATGCGCCGCTGCATCCACCTGGAGCTGGACCGGCCCGACCACAACCGGCTCGCCACCTTCGTCCGCGCCCACCTCGGCGACGAGGCCGCACGCGCGGGCGACGATCTCATCGGCCGCTTCCTGGAGCGCTCCCGGAGCGAACTCCTCGCCACCGACCAGCTGCTGAACGCGATCTACCTGACCGACGCGGCTGCCCCGCCCAGCCGGGAACGGCTCGCCGACCTGCTCATCCAGCGGCTCGACCGCCCGAGGTGAGGCGCTGATGCCCGACGCACCGGCGGGACACGGCCCCGTTCCCCCCGGCCCGGAGGATCCCGAGGCCGGCCGGTCCGGCGCGTCCGGCGGCGGCGATCCGCTCGCCCAACTCGTCCGCCGTCTGCGGGAGGTCGGGCTCGACCCGGACGCGGAGCAGCTGAGCGACGCGGTGTGGCTCGCCCGCTGGGCCCGGCCCGCGCCCGCGGACCACCCGGACGGCCCCGGCGCCACCGCGCGCCCCGGTGCACCGCCCCTGGCGGCCTCCTCGCCCCGGGAGCGCACGACGGCCGCCGCCCCTGCCCCGGACACCCCGGAGCAGCGGCCGCCGGTCCCGCCCCCGCCCGCTCGCGCGGACGGGCGCATCACGCTGTACTCGCTGCCCCGCGGCGCCACCCCCGGCGTCACCGTCGCCGGGCAGGTGACGGCGCTGCCGGTCGGGGTGCCCGCCGCGTCCGTGCTGCCGTCCCCGATCCGGCTCCAGCGCGCCCTCAGGCCGTTGCAGACGTACCGGAGCGTCGCACCGCCCCTGCGCACGGAGCTGGACGAGGCGGCCACCGCCGAGCTGAGCGCCCGCGCGGGCGGCTTGATCATCCCCGTCCACCGCGCCGTCACCCGGGGCGACGCCCGGCTCCAGCTCGTGCTGGACGCCGCGCCCTCGATGCGCGTGTGGGACCGGTTGTTCACCGAACTGCAGCAGGTCTTCGTCCAGTTGGGTGCCTTCGGGGACATCCAGGTCAGCCATCTGCACACCGGGCCGGACGGCGAGCCCGCGGTCGGCCGCAGCCCGGACGCCCACGCGGCCCCGCTGCACACCGTGGATCGGCTGAGCGACCCCACCGGACGTCGTATCACCCTGCTGGTCAGCGACTGCACGGGCCCGCTGTGGCGCACCGGGCACGCCCACCGGCTGCTGCACCACCTGGCCCGGCTCGCCCCCGTCGCAGTGCTCCAGCCGCTGCCGCAGCGCCTGTGGAACCGCACCCGGCTGCCCGTGACGTACGGGCAGCTGACCCGCGGCGAGAGCCCGGGCGGCGCCGTGCTGCACGTGCACACCCCGGACGGCGCCCAGGTCGCACCGCCCCCGGGCGTCCTGCCCGTGCCCGTGCTGCCGCCCGAGCCGGTGGCCCTCGGCGCGTGGGCGCGGCTGCTGTCGGGGGCCGGCTCCGGACCGGTGCCGGGCGCGGTGGGCTGGGTGCGCGCGGACCAGCCGCCCGCGCCCGAGTCCCGCGGCACCCGCCGCCCGACGTCGGTGGAACGGGTCAGCCGGTTCCGCTCCGCGGCCTCCCCGGCCGCCGGCCGCCTCGCCGTCTACCTCGCGGCCGCCCCGCTGTGCCTGCCGGTGATGCAGCTGGTGCAGCGCACGATGCTGCCCGACTCCGGGCCCTCGGAACTCGCCGAGGTGCTCCTCGGCGGGCTCGTCACGCGCGCGGGGGAGGCGTACGGGCAGGACGGCACCCAGTGGTACGAGATGGAGCCGGAGGTCCGCGAGGCGCTGCTGTCGACGCTCGGCCGGGACGAGGCCGTTCTGGTCCTCAAGCACGTCTCCGAGTACATCGAGCAGCGCTTCGGCAAGGGCGGCGCCAACTTCCCGGCCCTGGCCCTGGCCCAGCTCGGCGACGCGGGCGCCGGGCGCCCCCGCGCGTCCGGCGCCCCCTACCCCGGTGCGGACGGCGACAACGGTGACACCACGCTGGTCCCGCAGCCCTTCGCCGAGGTCGCGGCCCGTGTCCTGGAGCGCTTCATGCCCCTGCCGGAACAGTTCCGCCTCTACGGCGGCTCCGACGTCACCGCCTCCGGTGCGCGGCCCACGCACCCGGCCGTCGTCCGCGCCCGCGCGCTGCTCGAGCGGTTCGACGCCGAGGGCATGGTGCAGGACCTGATCGACGCCGTGCAGCTGCTGCGCGGCGCCACCGAGCACGAGCGCCCGCGCGGGGCCGACCCGGAGCTGTGGGCGGAGTACGCGCGCTGCACGCTGCGGCTGTGGGAGGTGCAGGGCGGCGGGGCCGAGCTGCTGCGCGAGGCGGAGCAGGCCGCCGAACGGGCCGTGGCCCATCCGCACGCCCAGCACCAGCGGGCCGCGCTGGCCCGTGTCCTGCACGCGGCTGCCACCGACCGCAGACGCCGCGGCGACCAGCACGGCGCCCTGGACCTGCTGCGCCGCGCCGCCCGGGAGTACGAGGTGGCCTGCGCGGCCCCCGGTCTGGAGCAGCAGGAGGCGCTGGCGCTCACCCTGGAGCACGTCGCCGCCCTGGAGGCCCAGTGGCGGCTCGGCGCCGACAGCGCGCTGCTGCAGACCGCGGTCGGCATGCTGGAGGCCTTCGCCGACGCCTGGCCGGACCGCGGCAGCCGCCCGCCCGAACTCCCGCTGGCGCACGGCCGCGTCCTGCTGCGGCTGGCGGACGCCACCACCGACCCGGAGCAGGCCCGCGGGTACGCCGAGCAGGCGGCCCGGTCGCTGCGGGACGTGCTGGCGGCGGCCCCCGAGAGCGGGACCGACCCGAAGGGCGAGCGGGTGCGGGTCCACCTGGACCTGGTCGACGCCCTGCTGAAGTCGGACGGCGACCTGGACGAGGCCCGGCACCGGGTGGAGGAGGCGCTGGCCGGCCCCCTCAAGCGCGGCCAGCGGGCCGCCCTGCATGTGCGCGCCGGACGCATCCGGGCCGCCCGGTACGCCGAGACCGGGGACCCGCGTGAACTGCGGGAGGCCGCCGCCTCGTTCGCGACGGCCGCCGCGGACACTCCGCGCGACGCGGCCGGATACCCCGACGTGCTGCAGGAGTGGGGCGAGGTGCTGCTGCGCCACGCGGCCTCGCAGACCGGCTTCCGTGCCTGGGAGCCGCTCTCCCAGGCGATCCGGGTGCTGCGCGACTGCCGGGCGGAGACGCCCACCGGCAGCGAACACACCGCCTACCGCCTGCTGTTGCTGGGCCGTGCTCTGATCCTGCGCTACCGGCTGCGCGGGGACCGGGTGGACCTGCGTGAGGCGGAGCACCTGTTCGGCCTGGCGGCGGCGGAGGCGAACCACCCGCTGGTGGCCGCCCGTTGCCGACTGGAACTGGGGCAGACCCAGTACGAGGCGTACCAGAGCCTCGGCCGGCCGACGCGGCTGGACGACGCGATGGACGCCTTCCGGCTGGCGGCGGAAGCGGCCCGGGACGCGGAGGAGATGGCCGAGACCGATCGCCGGCGGCAGGAGGCGGTGGAACTGGCCGCGCAAGCGCACCACTGGCGGGGTATGTCCTACGAGGCGGCGGCCCGCCCGCGCGCGGCCCGCGACGCCTACCGGTCGGCCCGCGCCGAGTGGGCGCGGCTGCCCGACGGCAGCCTCGGCACGGGCGAGCCGACCGCCGAGGACACGGCGGCCCGGCTGGCCGCACTGGAGTGACCGAGCCGCCGTACCGGCGGACCAGGGAGAGGAACGGGGACATGAGCACACGGGACGCGTCACCGCTGACGCAGCACGAGGAGCCGCTGCCGGATCTGCTGACGCTCGACCTGGAGGAGCTGAGCACCCTGCAGCACCCCGTCCTGCGCGAGGTGCTGGCGGATCTGCGTGAGCGGGCGGAGAACCCGAGCGAGATGCTCTGGGGCTTCAACAACTGTCTCTGAACGCTTGCTTGGTGAGACAGACCCCTGAAGACGAGTATCGCTATCGGTCAAGTAGGGGCAGAAAAAGACAACTTCGATCGCGCCGGGTTTGGGTCCGGTCACCGGCCGGGAATGCGCGTCCATACGGGCGGAAGAGAGCCGTGGCGCACGGACGGAAAAACGGCCGTGGCGCGCTCGTCACGCGGCTGCGCGGGGCGTACGGCATGGGGGTGCTGCAGTGTCTGGACGGACCGCGGCGCATCCGGCACCCCCGGCGCCCCGCCCCTTCCGGCAGTTCATCGTGAAGGTGCACGGCCGGTGCAACCTCGCCTGCCGCTACTGCTACCTCTACGAGGGCCCCGACCGCACCTGGCGCACCCGCCCGGCCACCGCCCCGGCCGAGGTGCTGGAGCGCACCGCCGACCGCATCGGCCGGCATGCCCGCACCCACGGCCTGAAGGCCCTCTCCCTCGTCCTGCACGGCGGCGAGCCGCTGCTGGCCGGCGCGGACACGCTGGCCCGGTTCACCGACGACGTGCGCGGGCGCGTCCCCGAGGGCTGCACCGTGCAGGCCACCGTCCAGACGAACGCCACCCTGCTGACGCGCGAGCGCGTGGCCGTCCTCGCCCGGCACGGCATCAGCATCGGCATCAGCCTCGACGGGGGCCGTGCCGCGCACAACGCACGGCGCGTCGACCACGCCGGCCGGCCGTCCTGGCCCGCCGCAGCACGCGGCGCGCGCCTGGTCGCCGACCACTTCCCGCAGGCGTACGCCGGAGTCCTCACCGTCGTCGACCCGACGACCGACCCGGTCGAGCTGTACGAGTCCCTGCTCGACCTGCGCCCGCCCGCGCTGGACCTGCTGCTGCCGCACGGGAACTGGTCGGCCCCGCCCCCGCACTGGTCCGGCGCGCGCCACGGCGCGTGGCTGTGCCGCGTCTTCGACCGCTGGTGGTCGGCCGGGCGGCGGGAGACACGGGTACGGCTCTTCGAGGAGTGCCTCGCGCTGCTGCTCGGCCTGCCCGCGGCCACCGAGTCCCTCGGGCTCGCCCCCTTCGACGCCGTGGTCGTCGAGACCGACGGGTCGATCGAACAGGTCGACTCGCTGAAGTCGGCGTACGACGGGGCCGCCGAGACCGGTCTGGACGTCTTCGGGCACGACTTCGACGACGCCCTGCGCCACCCCGGCGTGGCCGCCCGCCAGGCGGGCGCGGCGGCGCTCGCGGACCGCTGCCGCGCCTGCCCCCTGCTCACGGTCTGCGGCGGCGGCCACTACGCCCACCGGTACCGGGCCGGGCACGGCTTTCGCAACCCGTCCGTGTACTGCGCGGACCTCCAGCGTTTCATCCTGCACGTGGCCGGACGGCTCGCCGGGGACGCCAAGGGCGCGAGCCCCGCCGTCCCGGCCTCACTCGAAGGGGGCACCCCGTGATACTTCCGGCGGTCCCGGACCGGGCGCTTGCCGAACTCAGCCGTACCGAGGGAGGCCCCGACACCCTCGCGCTCCTCGTCCGCGACCAGGACACCAGGCGGCTGCTCATGGTGCGCGCCGTCCTCGACGCGGCGGAGGCCGCCGACCCCGCCGTCTGCCCGGACGCGGCGAAGCGCCGGCTGCGCGAGGACTGGGCCCTGCTGACGGCGGCCGACCGCGCGGCCCCCGGCCCCGGATCACCGGCCCGGACCCGGCTCACCCATCCGCTGATGGGCCCCTGGGCCAGGCGGTGCCTGACCGGGCTCACTCCGCGCACCGGACGCCTCTTTGCCGCGGACGCGCGCGAACTGCGCCGCGATCTGGCGCACTTCAGCGTGAACGCCGCGGTCGCCGCCGCCCGCGCGGGCCTCGCCTTCACCACCCGGCTGACCGCCCGCGACGGCGTGCTCATGCTGCCCTCGCTGGGCGCCCTGCACACCGCCGAGCGGGGCGACACGGAGGTCGAAGTCCGGCATGCGAACGGCGTCCTGACGCTGCGCCAGCCCGGTGCGCCCGACGTGACGGTGCACCTGGAGCACGGCACCGGCGCCTGGTCCGGCGCCCTCGCCTGGACCCCTGCCCACGCCCTGCCCGGGCTGGAGCCCGGCGGCGCGCCCATGCCCCTGGACGACCTCGACCCCTACCGGGTCCCGCCGCGCGAGCCGGGCCAGTCCGCGCTGAGCGGCCCCGCCGCCCCCGACGACGCCGAACGCAAGCGCTGGCTGCAGACCTGGGCCGGTACGGCCGCGGTCCTGCACTCGGGCGGGGAGCACCGGCCGGCGGAGGCGCTCGCCCTGCTGCGCTGCCTGGTGCCGCTGGAGACGCCGCCCGGCGCCGACGGCCGCGGGAGCTGCAGCGCCACCCGGCGCGAGGCGTTCGGCGCGCTGCTGAGCAGTGCCCCGGCGACCCCGGTGGCCTTCGCCGCGACGCTCGTCCACGAACTGCAGCACACCAAACTCGCCGCGCTGAGCGAGATGGTGGAACTGCACCGGGCCGGACCCGAGGCCCGCTACTTCGCGCCCTGGCGCACGGACGCCCGGCCGTACGACGGACTGCTCCAGGGGGCGTACTCGCACCTGGCGCTCGCGGACTTCTTCCAGCGCCGCGCCCTCGCCGCCGTGGACCCGGCCCAGCGGGCCCAGGCCTGGGCGGAACACGCCCGCTACCAGGCCCAGGTGGGGGCGGCCCTGCCCGCGCTCGTCGGCTCGCCCGACCTCACCCCGGTGGGCCGGCGGTTCGTGGACGGCATGGTCGCCGCCCATGAACGGCTGGCGGCGAACCCCGCGCCCCGGGGGTACGCGGCGCGCGCGCAGGCGTACGTCAAGGCCGTGCGCACCCTGTGGACACAGCGTCAGCCTCCGGCTCCCCCGCTCACGAATCGGTGAAATGCCGACTTCGCAGGCTCCGCTGCGCGAAGATCGTCGGGCCGAGGCGTTCGTTCCTGCAGTCGCCGGACTCCCCAGAGTCACGCCGAGGTTCTAGGATTTTATGACTACGCGCTGGAGGCCGCTGCATGTCTGAAGCTCGTACGCCGGTCCGCTCGACCGGGAAGGGGGCCGCGAGGCAGACCGTCACCATCAGCTTCGCCGGGTTCAACCGGGCCTGGGCGGCGTGGATCGGGGACAGGCTGGAGCGGCGCGGTCTGCGAGTGGTCTATCTGCGCTGGGACGCCCCGCCGGACCAGTCGCTGGTGAGTCTGCTGGGCGACCTCACCCTGGCCGAGGGCCGGATCCTGATCCTGGTCAGCGAGTGGTACTTCCAGCTCGGCCCGCGCACCCACGAGGAGTGGAACGCCGCCCTGCGCGAGGTCGTGGCGCCCGACCCCGACCGGTTCGCCGCCGTGTCGGTCACCAATGCCTCCGTGCCCTCCGCCACCGCCGCACTGGCCCCGGTCGACCTGACCAACATGGGCGCCGACGAGGCCGAACGGCGCCTGCTCGACCGCATGGACATCCCGCTCACCACCCCGCTGACCGCGGACGCCTCCCGCCCTGCCCCCCGCTTCCCGGCGTCCATGCCCGACGTGTGGGGCGGTGTACCGCGCCGCAACACCCGCTTCACCGGCCGCGAGCCCCTGCTCAACGACGCCTACCACCTGCTCCAGGGCAGCGAGACCGGCGCCGGCGTCCTCACCCTGCACGGCATGTCCGGCGTCGGCAAGACCCAGCTGGCCGCCGAGTACGTCTACCGGTTCGGCTCCGAGTACGACGTCGTCTGGTGGGTCAACGCCGAGAAGCGGGTGACCTACCGCCGCGGCCTCGCCGAACTCGCCCCCAAGCTCGGCCTGCAGACCGGCCAGGAGTACGGCGAGCGGCTGCGCGCCGTCCGCGACTCCCTGCGCAGAGGCGACCCGTACGCGCGCTGGCTGCTCGTCCTCGACGGTGCCGACGAACCCGACCAGGTCTGGGACCTGGTGCCCACCGGCCCCGGACACGTGCTCATCACCTCCCGCAACCCCGAGTGGGGCGAGCACAACAGCAAACTGCTCGAGGTCCGCGTCTACGACCGTGACGAGTCGGTCGCCTTCATCCGCCGCCGCGCCCCCCGCCTGACCGAGCAGGAGGCGGACCAGCTGGCGGAGGCCCTGGAGGACCTCCCCCTGCTCCTGGACCAGACCGCCGGCTGGCTCAACGACTCCGACCTGTCCGTCGAGGAGTACATCGGCCTCCTCGACGGCGGCATCGACCAGGACGTCGTCAAGGTCTCGGCCGACTTCCCGCTCGCCTTCCAGACCGCCTGGTCGATACTGCTGAACAAGCTCCGCGAGACGGTGCCCGAGTCCGTCGACCTGCTGCGGCTGTGCACCTTCTTCGCCCCCGGCTTCATCCCCGTACGGCTGCTGAAGGAGATGTCGCACGACGACCTGCCGGAGCAGCTCGCGGGGCTGCTGGACGACCCGCTGCTGTGGAACAAGGCGATCAACCAGCTCCGCCAGTACTCCGTGGTCCGCCTGGACCAGCACGAGACGGCCATGGACGAGGCCGCCTCCTCGGGCGAGTCGCTGTACCTGCACCGGATGGTGCACCAGATCGTGCACAAGGACATGCCCGAGGCGGACCGGCGGGAGTTCATCGAAGTGGTACGACGGGCCCTGGCCGACGCCGACCCCGGCCGCCCCACCGACACCCGCAACTGGGACGCGTACGCGGAGATCGTGCCGCACCTGAAGTACGCCGACGTCCTGCAGAGCAAGGACCGCAAGGTCCAGCTGCTGGTCCTCAACTGCCTGCGCTACATGTGGTTCGCCGGCGAGTACACCGCAGGCGTCAAACTCGGCGCCCGCACCCTGCGCTCCTGGCGCCGCCTCCTCGGCGAGTCCCACCCGCGCGTCTGGGAGGCCACCTACCACCACGCCAACCTGCTCCGCTCGGCGGGCCGCTTCGAGGAGACGGAGGCGATCGACCGGGCGGCGATGGAGCGGCTGCGGGAGGAGAGGGGCGAGCGCGACCTGGACTATCTGCGGATGGCCGGCGGGCTCGGAGCCGACCTGTGGAACCTCGCCCGGTACGACGAGGCGCTGGAGGTCTACGAGTGGCTCTACCCGGCCTACCGCGACCTCTTCGGCGAGCAGGACTCACGCACCCTCAACGCGCTCAACAACCTGGGCTTCAGCTTCCGTCTGCTCGGCCGGTACGAGCGGGCCCTGGACATCGACCTGAAGACGCTGGAGTCACGCCGTCTGCTGCTGAAGGGCCGGCATCCCTGGACCCTGTTCTCCGAGGTGTCCTACGCCGTCGACCTGCGCCTGCTCGGCCGGTACGCGGAAGCCGAGTCCATCCAGGCGAGAAACGTACGCGAGTACGCCAAGGTCATGGGCCAGGACAACCAGGACTCCCTGCGCGCCCAGCACAACCTCGCCCTGTGCCAGTTGCGCGGCGGCGACCGCTCCGGGGCGGGCGAGCTGCTCACCGGAGTCCTGGAGGGATACGAGCGCAAGCTCGGCGACACCCACATGCTGACCCTGGCCGCCGCCGTCAGCCAGAGCTGCTTCGCGCGGGAGCACGGCGACATCGACCAGGCCCGGGAGGCCAGCGAGTCGATCATCGCCCGCTACGAGATGCTGCTCCCCGAAGGGCACCCCTTCACCATCGGAGCCCGCTCCAACCACGCGATGATCCTGCGCAGCGTCGGCGAGCGCGAGCACGCCCACGTGCTCGTGGAAGAGGCTCTGGCCGGCATGACCGCGGCCGTCGGGGAGCACCACCCCTACACCCTCGGCTGCGCCATCAACGCCTCGGCGCTGCGCAACCTGGTCGGGGAGACGGAGTCCGCCGCCGAGCTGTCCCGGACCACCATCGCCAGGGCCACCGAGACCCTGGGCCGGACCCACCCCCTGACTCTCTCAGCGCGCATCGCCCACGCGGCCGATCTGCGCGCGCTGAGAGACCGTCAGCAGGCGGAGAAGGTCGAGCAGGAGGCCCTGTCCGATCTGGCCGCCACGCTGGGCGCGCAGCACGTCCACACCATCTCGGCCCGCTCCCGCAACCGGCCGTACTGGGACTTCGAACCCCAGGCGAGCTGAGCCAAGGGCCCGCCCCCGGATCCTTCCGGGAGCGGGCCCTTGCGCGTGCCGTGCGGTGCCGTGCCCTGAGGCCTACGCCTCGAACACCTCACGCACCAGCTGCTCCTGCTCGGCCTGGTGGCGCTTGGCGGAGCCCACCGCCGGGGACGAGCCGTGCGGGCGCGAGATGCGCCGCAGCCGCTCGCCGGCCGGGATGTCCGCGCCGACCGCCAGGTCCAGGTGGTCGATCAGGTTGAGCGCGATGAACGGCCAGGCACCCTGGTTCGCCGGCTCCTCCTGGGCCCACAGGTACTTCTCGGCGTTCGGGTACTTCTTGATCTCCGCCTGGAGCTCGGCACCCGCCAGCGGGTACAGCCGCTCGATGCGGATGATCGCCGTGTCCGTGACCCCGCGCTTGACCCGCTCGGCCTCCAGGTCGTAGTAGACCTTGCCGGCGCAGAAGACAACCTTGCGGACGGCGGCCGGGTCGACCGAGTCGTCGCCGATGACCGGGCGGAACTGGCCGGTGGTGAACTCCTCCGCCTTCGACGCAGCGGCCTTCAGGCGCAGCATCGACTTCGGGGTGAAGACGATCAGCGGCTTGTGGTGCGGGTTGTGCACTTGCCAGCGCAGGAGGTGGAAGTAGTTCGACGGGAGCGTGGGCATCGCGACCGTCATGTTGTTCTGGGCGCAGAGCTGGAGGAACCGCTCGGGACGCGCGGACGAGTGGTCCGGGCCCTGGCCCTCGTAGCCGTGGGGGAGCAGCAGGACGACGCCGCTGGTCTGGCCCCACTTCTGCTCGGCCGAGGAGACGAACTCGTCCACGACCGTCTGGGCGCCGTTGACGAAGTCGCCGAACTGCGCCTCCCACATCACCAGCGCGTCCGGGCGGGCCAGCGAGTAGCCGTACTCGAAGCCCATCGCCGCGTACTCGGAGAGCAGCGAGTTGTAGACGTTCAGGCGGGCCTGGTCCTCGGAGAGGTACTGCAGCGGGGTGTACTCCTCGCCGGTCTCCCGGTCGATGAGCACCGCGTGCCGCTGGCCGAAGGTGCCGCGCTGGGAGTCCTGGCCCGCGAGGCGGACCGGGGTGCCCTCCAGCAGGAGGGAGCCGATGGCGAGGGTCTCGCCCATGCCCCAGTCGATCGTGCCGTCCTCGACCATCGACGCCCGGCGCTGCAGCTGCGGCTGCAGACGCGGGTGGACGGTGATGTGGTCGGGGACGTTGACCTGGGACTCGGCGATCCGCTTGACGACCTCGGTGGAGATCGCGGTCGGCACGGCGACCGGGAAGCCGTCCTGCGGGGCCTGGGCGGCGCCGGCGGGCGGCTGCGAGGTGGCCTCGCGGACCTCGGTGAAGACCTTCTCGAGCTGGCCCTGGTAGTCCTGCAGCGCCTGCTCGGCCTCTTCCAGGGTGATGTCGCCGCGACCGATCAGGGACTCGGTGTAGAGCTTGCGCACCGAGCGCTTCTTGTCGATCAGGTCGTACATCAGCGGCTGGGTGAAGGCCGGGTTGTCCGACTCGTTGTGACCGCGGCGGCGGTAGCAGATGAGGTCGATCACCACGTCCTTGTTGAACGCCTGGCGGAACTCGAAGGCAAGGCGTGCGACGCGGACGACGGCCTCGGGGTCGTCGCCGTTCACGTGGAAGATCGGGGCCTCGATCATCCTCGCCACGTCCGTCGCGTACATCGACGAGCGGGACGACTCGGGCGCGGCCGTGAAGCCGACCTGGTTGTTGATGACGATGTGGACCGTGCCGCCGGTGCGGTAGCCGCGCAGCTGGGACATGTTCAGGGTCTCGGCCACCACGCCCTGGCCCGCGAAGGCCGCGTCGCCGTGGATCGCCACCGGCAGGACCGTGAAGTCCGTGCCGCCCTTGTTGATGATGTCCTGCTTGGCGCGCGAGACGCCCTCCAGGACCGGGTCCACCGCCTCCAGGTGCGAGGGGTTCGCGACCAGGGAGACCTTGATCTGCTCGCCGTCGAGGCCGGTGAAGGTGCCCTCGGCGCCCAGGTGGTACTTCACGTCGCCGGAGCCGTGCATCGACTTCGGGTCGAGGTTGCCCTCGAACTCGCGGAAGATCTGGGCGTACGACTTGCCGACGATGTTCGCCAGCACGTTCAGGCGGCCGCGGTGGGCCATGCCGATGACGACCTCGTCCAGGCGGGACTCGGCGGCCGAGTCCAGCACCGCGTCGAGCAGCGGGATGACGGACTCGCCGCCCTCCAGGGAGAAGCGCTTCTGGCCGACGTACTTGGTCTGCAGGAACGTCTCGAAGGCCTCCGCCGCGTTCAGCCGGCGCAGGATGCGCAGCTGCTCCTCGCGCTCCGGCTTGGAGTGCGGGCGCTCGACGCGGTCCTGGATCCACTTGCGCTGCTTGGGGTCCTGGATGTGCATGAACTCGATGCCGGTGGTGCGGCAGTACGAGTCGCGCAGCACGCCGAGGATGTCGCGCAGCTTCATCATCGACTTGCCGGCGAAGCCGCCGACGGCGAACTCGCGCTCCAGGTCCCACAGGGTGAGGCCGTGCTCGACGATGTCCAGGTCGGGGTGCTTGCGCTGGCGGTACTCCAGCGGGTCGGTGTCGGCCATGACGTGGCCGCGGACCCGGTAGGAGTGGATCAGCTCGAAGACGCGGGCGGCCTTGGTGACGTCGTCGTCGTGCGAGGCGTCGATGTCCCTCAGCCAGCGGACCGGCTCGTAGGGGATGCGCAGCGCCTCGAAGATGTCGTCGTAGAAGTTGTTCTCGCCCAGCAGCAGGTTCGCGACCTGGCGCAGGAACTCGCCGGAGGCGGCACCCTGGATCACCCGGTGGTCGTAGGTCGACGTGAGCGTCATGACCTTGGAGATGCCGAGCTTGTTCAGGGTGTCCTGGCTGGTGCCCTGGAACTCCGCCGGGTAGTCCATGGAGCCGACGCCCATGATCACCGACTGGCCGGGCATCAGGCGCGGCACGGAGTGGACGGTGCCGAGGCCGCCGGGGTTGGTCAGGGAGACCGTGACGCCGGTGAAGTCGTCCATCGTCAGCTTGCCGTCGCGGGCGCGGCGGACGATGTCCTCGTAGGCCTGCCAGAACTCGAAGAAGTTCAGCGTCTCGGCCTTCTTGATGGCGGCGACGACGAGCTGGCGGTCGCCGTTGGGCTTCACCAGGTCGATGGCCAGGCCGAGGTTGACGTGCGGCGGCTTGACGAGGGTCGGCTTGCCGTCCTTCTCGCCGAACGACCAGTTCATCGACGGCATGGCCTTGATGGCCTGCACCATCGCGAAGCCGATCAGGTGCGTGAAGGAGATCTTCCCGCCCCGGGCGCGCTTGAGGTGGTTGTTGATGACGATGCGGTTGTCGAACAGCAGCTTCACCGGTACCGCGCGGACCGAGGTGGCCGTCGGCAGCTCCAGGGAGGCGTTCATGTTCTTGGCGACCGCGGCGGACGGACCGCGCAGCGTCACGAACTCGGGACCTTCAGGGGCCTCGGCGGCGGGGGCGGCCTTGGCCTTCGGCTGAGCGGGCGCCTGTGCGGGCGTCGCCGGCTTGGCCGGGGCCGGGGCCGGGGCCGCGGCCTTCGCCGCGGGAGCGGGAGCCGCAGCCGGAGCGGGCGCGGGAGCGGCCTGCTGCGGAGCGACCGGGGCCGGGGCCGCGGGCTGGGCCGGGGCAGCCGAGGGGGAGGTGGTCTCTGCGGCCCCCGCGGCCGCAGTACCCGCCGGAGCCGAGGCGGCGGGCGCCCCCGGCTTGTAGTCGGCGAAGAAGTCCCACCAGGCACGGTCTACCGAATTCGGGTCCTGGAGGTACTGCTGATAGATCTCGTCGACGAGCCACTCGTTGGGACCGAACGCAGCAGCGGGGTTCTTCCCGGCTTGGTCGTCGGTCGAGATGCTCGAGTTACTGGGGGACTGTGGCGACACGGCGGCAACCGCCCTCTTCCGCTTCACAAGGTGATGGACAGCGGGAATAAAGGCTACGCCTCCAAGACCGCGAAGGTCAGGTCGGGCCGGTTCATCGTCGCGTAAGTCACATCAGAAATCTTGTTTCAGGGCTTGATATGGCGGGAAACAAGCGTGGTTCCGCATCGGGACGGGGGTGTGCGGGATCGCCGAGCGGGGCCCGGCGCGACGGCGTCACGGGCCCGCCCCTGATCACACGTGCCCGGGTGCCCGGACGCCGGTGGATCTTGCGGCTCCGGTTCGGACTTTACGTCAACTTGGGGCGGAAGTCAGTCCCGGAAGAGTGACGATGATCCGGCAGCCCCGCTCGGATTCGGCCACACCGATCCGGCCGCCGTGCAGGTCGACGGCCCACCGCGCGATGGCCAGACCGAGCCCCGTACCGCCGTCGCTGCCCGGGCCGTGCGGCCGGGTCACCGCACCGCGGTTGAACCGCTCGAACACGCGGCGCCACTCCGAGCGCGGAATGCCCGGACCCTCGTCCAGCACCTCCAGCTCCAGCGACTCCGGCTGCGGCCCGCGTCGCGCCTTGAGCGTCACGCGGCCGTACGGCGGGCTGTGCTTGACCGCGTTGTCTATGAGGTTCGCGACCACCTGGTGGATGCGCTCGGGGTCCGCGTGCGCGGTCAGCTCCGGCGGGGAGACGTCGAGGTGCAGATGGACGTCCGTACGGGTGTGGCTGCCGGAACCGGAGGCCATGCCCGCGCGCGCGGAGGCGACCATGTTGGCCTCCTTCAGCACGCCCGACAGATACGGCCACACCTCGAAGCGGCGCATCTTCAGCGGGACGACGCCGTTGTCCAGCCGGGACAGGTCCAGCAGGGTCTCCACCAGCCGGCCGAGCCGCTCGGTCTGTTTCAGGGCCGTCCGCATGGTCTCCGGGTCGGCCTCGGTGACGCCGTCGACGATGTTCTCCAGCACCGCGCGCAGGCCCGCGATCGGGGTGCGCAGCTCGTGCGAGACATTGGCCACCAGCTCCTTGCGCTGGCGGTCCTGCGCCTCCAGCTCGTCGGCCATGACGTTGATCGTCTCGGCCAGGTGGCCCAGCTCGTCGCGGCGGTTCTCCTTCACCCGGCGCGTGTAGTCGCCCTGCGAGATGGAGCGGGCGACCGCGTTCATCTCGTCCAGCGGAGCGGTGAGCGAGTGCGCGACGAACTGCGTGATGAGCAGGGTGGCGATCATCGAGAAGACCGTGATGAAGCGCAGCTCCGTCTTGGTGTGGACGGCGATCATCGACAGACCGGTGGTGATCAGCACCGAGATGACGACCAGCGCGCCCAGCTTGGTCTTGATCGAGAACGGGCGTACGCCGCCCCAGGGTTCCTCCCCGGGGCCTCTTCGTGCGGGCTCCCGTCCGTCGCTCATGGCGTCGGTGTCTCCAGCGCGTACCCGACGCCGTGCACCGTGCGGATCCGCTCGGCGCCGATCTTCCGGCGCAGCGCCTTGATGTGGCTGTCGACGGTCCGGGTGCCGGAGGCGTCCGCCCAGTCCCACACCTCGGCCAGCAGCTGTTCCCGGGAGAGCACCGCGCGCGGGGTGTTCGCCAGGCACACCAGCAGGTCGAACTCCGTGGGCGTCAGATGGACGTCCTCGGACTTCACCCGCACCCGGCGCTGGGCGTGGTCGATCTCCAGCTCGCCGAGGCGCAGGATGCCCGAGCGCGGGGTGGACGCGGCGATCGCCGCCCGTTCCACCCGCCGCAGCAGCACGTGCACCCGGGCGGCCAGCTCGCGCATGGAGAACGGCTTGGTCATGTAGTCGTCGGCGCCGACCCCGAGCCCGACCAGCATGTCGGTCTCGTCGTCGCGGGCGGTGAGCATCAGCACCGGCACCGGACGCTGGGCCTGCACGCGCCGGCAGACCTCCAGGCCGTCGAAGCCGGGCAGCATGATGTCGAGGATCAGCAGGTCGGGCTGCCAGGCCTCGGCGGTGTCGACCGCGGCCGGCCCGTCGCCCGCGGTCTGCACGAGGAAACCCTCGGCGCGGAGCCGGGCCGCGATGGCGTCGACGATCGTGGGGTCGTCCTCGACGACCAGCACCCGGCGCTGCGCGCCCGGGGTGGTCGTGGCCGCGCCGGTCTGGGAGGTGTGTGTCTGCTCCATCGCCCGCCCCTGTTGCTTTCCGGAATCCGTGGGGTGATCCCATGACTGCGATTGACGCTTGAATGATCCGCGTCAGGGCAGCACATTACGGGGACACACCGCGCCGTCGCTATCCAGGGCGGACGCCGAGGTGCACGGCGTCCGGAACGCCCCGGGCAACGGCCACCTCTTCGGTACGCACCTGCTGGAACCCGGCATTCCGCAAGGTACCTTCAAATTCCGGAGAGGGCTGCGCCGACCATACGGCAATCACCCCGCCCGGCTTCAACACCCGTGCGCACGCCTGGAGTCCAGGACGCGTGTAGAGGCCCCCGTTGTCCTCGGTGACGGTCCAGCCGGGGCCGTTGTCGATGTCGAGACACAGGGCGTCGAACGTGTCCGATGTCTCATGGACGTACCGCACGAGGTCGGACTCGACGATCTTTGTCCGCGGATCGGCGAGCGCGTCCGCGGTCAGCGCGGACAGCGGCCCGCCCTCCCGGTGCCAGTCGACGACGGCCCGCTCCCGCTCCACGACGGTGATCCGCCCCCAGCGCCGGCCGGCCGCCGCGTGCGCCAGGGAGAAGCCCACCCCCAGTCCGCCGATCAGCACGTGCGGCGCCGGGCGTCCGTCCAGTGCGGCGTACGCGGCGTCGACCAGCAACCGCTCCGAGCGGCCGTCGGAGGTGTCCATCAGGAAGCACCCGTTGGCGATGATCTGCAGCAGCGCACCGTGTCTGCGCAGCACCACCTCGCCGTACGGGCCTTCGCGACGGTCCAGGACCACGGGAGAGTCGTAGGCGGCAGTCATACGTCCATCCTGCTCGAACTCGCCATGACCTTCACGTGAATTGACGGCGGACCGGCGCCGCGCGGCGCTGATGCACCCGTTCGAGGGACCCCCGCGCGACCGGGGGCGATCCCGCTGATGCCTGAGAGGTTGTTGAGAATCCGCCCCTGGGTGGCGCCGGTCATAGACAGGTGCCTCGGCAAGGGCGAAGGGTGGGGCCGCGACGGAAGGAGCGCTGCACGTGGAACGGACCGTGACCGGCCCCGAGACGGCCGTGTCCCCGCCCCTGGACGCGCCCCTCCTCGACGGGATCCCCCGGCAGCGCGGGATGCCGGCCACCGCACCGGCCACCGCACCGGCCGCAGCGCCGGTCCCGGCGCCGGCCCGCCCCGCCTTCCGTCCCTGGCGCCTCCTGCCCACCCCCACCGGCACGCCGTTCACCTTCGGCTACGCCGCCGTCCTCGCCGCCACCTCCCTGTTCGCCGCCCACGCCAGTCCCGCGCTCGTGCACGCCCTGTACCAGGGCTCCAGCACGGACGTCGCCCACCTGGTGCGGACACCTGTCCTGGTGCTGCTGGCGAGCGCGCTGTGGATCGCAGGCGGGGTGCTGTCGCCGTACGCGGTTGCCTTCGTGCTGGTGCTCACCGCGCTGGAACGCCGGATCGGCGGCGCCCGGGCGGCCTGCGTGTTCCTGGCCGGGCACGTCCTGGCCACCCTGGCGACCGAGGTCCCGGTGGGCCTCGCCGTCCTCGTGGGTCACCTCCCCGACACCTCGCTGCACCGCCTCGACTACGGCATCAGCTTCGGCGTCGCCGCCAGCACGGGCGCCCTGGCCGGCCTGCTCCGGCCGTGGCTCCGTCGGCCCCTCCTCGCCCTCGTCACCGCCCGACTCCTCACCGACCTGATCGCCTTCCGGGACCCCATGACCAACTGGGGCCACCTGATCTCCCTGGCGATAGGCATCGCGTGCTGGCCGGCACTCCGCCGCAGCACGGCCTGAGGAACGGCCCGTACATCCAGGGGCGCGGGAGCGCCCAGCCGCACCCGCAGGCGATCGGCACCCCCAATCGCCCTGTGCGCCCCCTCTCACCTGCGCAGTCCTCTTGATCGCTCACAGCGAACACGCCGCCGGGAACAACGGCGGATCCCCCCGCAGTTGAGTCGGCATAGCTCAAGTTGACTGCCTAAGGGGAGATCATGGCTGCTGAGTCCACGGCGTTCACGCTCGCCCTGCCCGTGCTGCCGCTCGACGACGAGGTCGTGCTGCCCGGCATGGTGGTTCCGCTGGACCTGAGCGACGCCGAGGTGCGTGCCGCGGTGGAGGCCGCCCAGGCCGCCGCCCGGTCGGAGCCCGGGAAGCCCAGGGTGCTGCTGGTTCCGCGCATCGACGGCACGTACGCCAAGACGGGTGTGCTCGGCACGGTCGAGCAGGTCGGCCGGCTGGCCGACGGCGACCCGGGGGCGCTGATCCGTGGCCGCAGCCGCGTCCGCATCGGCGCCGGCACCACCGGCCCCGGCGCGGCCCTGTGGGTCGAGGGCGCCCGGATCGACGAGAGCGTGCCCGAGCCGCTGCCGGGCCACGTCGCCGAACTCGTCAAGGAGTACAAGGCCCTCGCCACCAGCTGGCTGAAGAAGCGTGGCGCCTGGCAGGTCGTGGACCGGGTCCAGGCCATCGACGGCGTCTCCGCGCTCGCCGACAACTCCGGCTACTCGCCCTTCCTCACCACCGACCAGAAGGTCGCCCTGCTGGAGACCGCCGACCCGGTGGCCCGCCTCAAGCTCGCCACCCAGCAACTGCGCGACCACCTCGCCGAGCAGGACGTGGCCGAGACCATCGCCAAGGACGTCCAGGAGGGCGTCGACAAGCAGCAGCGTGAGTTCCTGCTGCGGCGTCAGCTCGAGGCCGTCCGCAAGGAACTGCGCGAGCTGAACGGCGAGAAGGACGGCGAGGAGTCCGACGACTACCGCGCCCGCGTCGAGGCCGCCGACCTGCCCGAGAAGGTCCGCGAGGCGGCCCTGAAGGAGGTCGACAAGCTGGAGCGGTCCTCCGACCAGTCGCCCGAGGGCTCCTGGATCCGGACCTGGCTGGACACGGTCCTGGAAATGCCGTGGAACGAGCGGACCGAGGACGCGTACGACATCCAGGGCGCCAAGGCGATCCTCGACGCCGAGCACGCGGGCCTGGACGACGTCAAGGAGCGCATCACCGAGTACCTGGCCGTGCGCAAGCGGCGCGGCGAGCGCGGCCTCGGCGTCATCGGCGGGCGGCGCGGCGGTGCCGTACTGGCCCTGGTCGGCCCGCCCGGCGTCGGCAAGACCTCGCTCGGCGAGTCCGTCGCGCACGCCATGGGCCGCAAGTTCGTCCGGGTCGCCCTCGGCGGCGTCCGGGACGAGGCCGAGATCCGCGGGCACCGGCGCACGTACGTCGGCGCGCTGCCCGGCCGGATCGTCCGTGCCGTCAAGGAGGCCGGGTCCATGAACCCGGTGGTGCTGCTGGACGAGATCGACAAGGTGGGTTCGGACTACCGGGGCGATCCGGCCGCGGCCCTCCTCGAAGTCCTCGACCCCGCGCAGAACCACACCTTCCGGGACCACTACCTGGAGGTCGAACTGGACCTGTCCGACGTGGTGTTCCTCGCCACGGCCAACGTCCTGGAGGCCATCCCGGAGGCGCTCGCGGACCGCATGGACATCGTCCGGCTGGACGGCTACACCGAGGACGAGAAGATCGTCATCGCCCGGGACCACCTGCTCCCGCGCCAGCTCGAGCGGGCCGGCCTCGGCACGGACGAGGTCACGATCGACGAGGGCGCGCTGCGCAAGCTGGCCGGCGAGTACACCCGCGAGGCGGGCGTGCGCACCCTCGAGCGGTCCATCGCGCGGTTGCTGCGCAAGGTCGCCGCCCAGCACGAACTCGGCGAGCGAGAACTGCCGTTCACCGTCCGGGACGAGGACCTGCGCGGTCTGATCGGGCGTCCGCACCACGTGCCCGAGTCCGCCCAGGACCCGGCCGAGCGCCGCACGGCCGTGCCCGGCGTGGCGACCGGCCTCGCGGTCACCGGAGCGGGCGGCGACGTGCTCTTCGTCGAGGCGTCCCTCGCCGACCCGGAGACGGGCGCCGCGGGTCTGACCCTGACCGGCCAGCTGGGCGACGTGATGAAGGAGTCGGCGCAGATCGCGCTGAGCTTCCTGCGCAGCCACGGCGCCGAACTGGAGCTGCCGGTGGCCGACTTGAAGGACCGGGGCGTGCACATCCACTTCCCGGCGGGCGCCGTCCCGAAGGACGGCCCGAGCGCGGGCATCACGATGACCACGGCCCTCGCGTCCCTGCTCTCCGGCCGCCTGGTCCGCACCGACGTCGCCATGACCGGCGAGGTCTCGCTGACCGGCCGGGTGCTGCCCATCGGCGGCGTGAAGCAGAAGCTGCTCGCCGCCCACCGCGCCGGGGTGACCACCGTCATCATCCCCAAGCGCAACGAACCCGACCTGGACGACGTCCCGGCCGAGGTGCTGGACGGGCTCGACGTCCACGCCGTGACCGACGTGCGCCAGGTTCTGGAACTGGCGCTCTCGCCCGCCGCGAACGGCGCGGCGCCGGAGGTTCCGGTGGCGGCGTGACGGACGCTTCCGGATGAGGGAAGGCCCGGGTCCCGCGAGGGAGCCCGGGCCTTCGCCGTGCCCCCGCCGACAGGCGCTCGAAGGGGGCAAATCCACATGGTGGACCACCAGGGGCCCGGCATGGTCCAGGCCGCTCTTCCGCCCGTCAAGTCCCGAGTCCTCGGAACGTGACCCCGCTCTGGCGTTCCCGCCTACTTGAAGCACGGGCCGCACCGGAAGCACCGGAAAGCGAAAAGACCCGATACCGAGTAGGAGAAGTCATGAAGCGCAACCGCGAGAACCGCGAGGAAATCCGCCAGGAAATCCAGGAGGAGGCCCGGGAGGAAATGCGCGCCAAGCGCGGATTCCGCCTTTCCACCGTCGTCGCCTCGGCCGTGGTGGTCGCCGGCGGGATCCTCCTACCGGCCACCGCCGCCACGGCGGCTCCGATGCCGGACTCCGCGGCCGTGACGCTGCTGGCCAAGCACCACGACAAGAAGCACGAGCACCACAAGGACCACCACAAGAACAGGGACGACAAGAACAAGAAGGCGCCCCCCAATGGCGCGGGCACGGGCGGCACGGGCGGCGACGGCGGTGCCGGCGGTGCCGGAGGTGTCCAGGGCGGCAACGGCGGCAACGGCGGCAAGGGCGGTACCACGGGCGGCGACGGCGGTACCGGCGGTACCGGCGGTGCCGGTGGTGTCGAGGGTGGCAAGGGCGGCAACGGAGGTGACGGCGGCACCACCGGAGGCAACGGTGGCACCGGTGGAACCGGCGGTGTCGTAGGCGGCGCCGGCGGCGACGGCGGCAACGCGGTCTGACCGCACCGGCGCCAGGCGCTTCACCCCCGCCGCCGCTGCTCCCCGGGAGGAACCCATGACGAGGAACCCCATGACGGGGCCCATGGCCTGGAAACTCCGCCGGCGCGCGCTCGCTCTGGCCGCGGCCGCCGTGGCCGCCGCCGCGGGCACGTCCGGCACCGCCCAGGCACTTCCCGCCCACCGGCACCTCGCCGGCCCGGCGGCCGAGTGCGGCTCCGGTGGCGTGGGGGGCCGAGGAGGCGACAGCGGGTCTCGGACCTGGAATTCCCCGTCATCCGCGGCAGAGGAAAACAAAGTAAAGCAAAGCAGAAAAGGAAAGAAAAGGAAAGAAGAGGAAAGAAGAGGAAAGAAAAGGAAAGAACCGCCATGCGTGAAAACTTCCGTACGAACACTCTGGCCGCGGCCGCCGTCTCCGTTCTCCTGGCCGCCGGAGGCGTCCTCGTCCCCACCGGCGCGGTGTTCGCCGCCCCGGCGACACACACCCAGGCCCAGACGCACGACAAACGCGACAAGAAGTACGACAAGCGCGACAAGCATCACGACAAGCACGAGAGGAAGCGCGACCACGACTCCTGCCGGCGCGGCGACGGAGGCCAGGGCGGAAACGGCGGCGACGGCACGGGCACACCCCCGGTCTGCACGGCTCCGGGGCAGAGCGGCACCGGTGGTGCGGGCGGGCGTGGTGGCCGGGGCAAGTGCGGCGGCCGGGACGGCGGCGCCGGGCGGGGCGGCAGCGGCAGCAGCGGCGGCGGCACGGCCCACTGCCCCGAGCCCACTCACGAGCCCGGACCCGGCGAGGACAGCACGACGAGCACGACCGGCACGTACTCCGGCGACGTCGTCGTCAACTGACCTCGACCGGCCTTGAGTCAGGAGACCAACCGGCTCACCCCGCCGGGAGCGACTGCTCCGCCCACACCGTCTTGCCGACCCGGTCGTGCCGGGTGCCCCAGCGCTCGGCGAGCTGGGCGACCAGCAGCAGACCCCGGCCGCCCTCGTCGAAGATCCGGGCGCGTCGCATGTGCGGGGTGGTGCCGCTGGAGTCGTAGACCTCGCAGATCAGGGTGGTGTCATGGTGGATGAGCCGGAGCTGGATGGGCGGACGGCCGTAGCGGATGGCGTTGGTGACCAGCTCGCTGACCATCAGCTCGGTGGTGAAGGCCGCCTCGTCCAGCCCCCACGCGGTGAGCTGGTCGCTCGTGTGCTTGCGGGCCCGGGCGACGACGGTGGGCTCGCTGTCCAGGTCCCAGGCGGCGACCCGGTCGGTGTGCAGCGCGCGGGTGCGGGCGACGAGCAGGGCGATGTCGTCGTCGGGGCGGTGGCTGAGCAGGTCGGTCAGGACCCGGTCGCAGACCGCCTCCAGCGTCGGCGCGGGGCGGCCGAGCGCGGCGAACATCTTGTCCAGCGCCTCGTCGATGTCGTGGTCGCGGGCCTCCAGCAGCCCGTCGGTGTACAGCGCGAGCAGGCTGCCCTCGGGCAGCTCGGTCTCGTACGACTCGAAGGGCAGCCCGCCGAGTCCCAGGGGCGGCCCGGCGGGCACGTCGAGAAAGCGGACGGCGCCGTCCGGGGTGACCACGGCGGGCGGCGGATGTCCGGCCCGGGCGAGCGTGCACTGGCGCGAGACGGGGTCGTAGACGGCGTACAGGCAGGTGGTGCCGATGCCGCCCGCGGTCTCGGCGGCCGGGTCGGCGCTGCCCTCGTCGGCGGCCAGCCGGAGGACCAGGTCGTCGAGGTGGGTGAGCAGCTCGTCGGCGGGCAGGTCGACGTCGGCGAGGGTGCGCACCGCGGTGCGCAGCCGGCCCATGGTGGCGGAGGCGCGGATGCCGTGTCCGACGACGTCGCCGACGACCAGGGCGACCCGGGCACCGGACAGCGGGATCACGTCGAACCAGTCGCCGCCCACCCCGGCCCGGGTGGCGGCGGGCAGATAGCGGGTGGCGATCTCCAGGGCCGCCTGGTCGGGCAGCGTGTGCGGGAGCAGGCTGCGCTGCAGGGACATGGTGGTGGTGCGGGCGCGGGAGTAGCGGCGCTCGGTGCGCAGGCCGCTGGCGGCGCGGGCGGTCAGCTCCTCGGCGAGCCGCAGCTCTTCCGGGCCGAAAGGCTCCGGGCGCCGGTGCCGGCCGAAGAGGGCGACGCCGAGGGTGTTGCCCTCGGCGAGCACCGGCACCACCATCAGCGAGTGGACGCCGTAGGCGTGCAGCCACGCGGCGCCCGGGTCCAGCGCCGCCCACCCGGCGACGACCGGGTCCGAGATGTCGTACAGCACGGACTGGCCGGAGGCCAGGCACTCGGCCGGGGGCGAGCCGGGCTCGTAGGCGATCGCCTCGCCCACCCCGGGGCCGGAGACGTGGCCGTCGTGGTGCTCGGGGACGGCCCGGAGCGCGGCGCGGCGCAGGACGACCTGACCGGCGCCGGTGTCGGAGACGTCGGCCGGCCCGGACCCGGTCCGCGGGGAGTCGATCAGGTCCACGGCCATGAAGTCCGCGAGCCGGGGGACCGTGGCCTCGGCGAGTTCCCGCGCGGTGCGGCCGAGATCGGCGGACGGACCGCCGGCGGGCGGCTCGGCCTCGGCCGGGCCGGGGGCGCGCCGGCTGCAGGCGAGGCACACGGCGCGCACCTGGCCGGAGGCGTCCCTGAGCGGGGTGAGCACCGTGGGCCGGCCGAGGTTCGGGCCGAGGCCGCTCTCCAGCTCGCACGGCTCGGCGGTACGCAGCACCTGGCGCATGGCCCGGTCGGTCTCGTCGCTGGCGCGGCCGGGCGCGATGTGGACCAGGCGCAAGCCGCGCATCGCCGCCTCGGGCAGGGACAGGGCGCGCTCCAGGCGGCGGTTGGCGCGCATCAGCCGCAGCTCGGTGTCGAAGATGGCCAGCGGGAAGGGCGACTGCAGAAAGGTCCACTCCTCCAGCGGCTCGCCCCGGGGCGGCTGCGGCAGATCCGCCACGGCGGTCACCACGAGCCAGTCATTGGCCCCGGCGTGCGAGGTACGGCGGTGGGCGAGGAGCCCCTGCTCCAGACGCCGGCCGTCCCGGTGCCGCAGCGGCACGATGCCGTTCCAGCGGTCCCGGCCGGCCAGGGCGCGCCCGGCCGCCGCGACGTCGGCGGCGAGCAGCGCGGCGGCCGGCCGTCCGACGACCGCCGAGGCCTCGTAGCCGAGCAACCGCTGGGCGCCGTCGCTCCAGCCGGTGAGGACGCCCTGCTCATCGATGGTGGCCGTGGCCGTGTACGTCGACTGTCGCTCCATCGCCGCTCATCTCGCCCTTGCTCGGCAGGCTCTCCTGACCAGCATGATCCCGGCCGGCGGTGAGCACCAACGCAGCCCGCGACGCACGCCGGGGCGACCGCCCTCCGCGGACGGTCGCCCGTACGGCGAGTGCGGTCTAGCCGTTGGCGAGGGCCTGGACGCGATCCAGGGCTCCGTTGAACTTGTCGTGGTCGCCGACCGTCGGGCCGGAGGAGGTGTACTGCCACATCGTGTAGTACGACCAGCCCGCCGGCAGCGTCCCCGGGTCGGAGGCGTAGCGGGCGATCCACAGCGGGTCGTTGGCGGCGAATCCGCCGTAGTTGCCGGTGCACTGGGTCCACCAGCTCGTGGCGGTGTAGATCACCGGGTACCGGCCGGTGCGCGACCGGTAGGTGGTGATGAAGTCGGCGATCCAGCCGACCATCTGGCTCGCGGTCTTGCCGTAGCAGGCGGCGCCGTACGGGTTCCACTCGATGTCCAGCGCACCGGGCAGGGTCTTGCCGTCGCGGGACCAGCCGCCGCCGTGGTCGACGAAGTAGTTGGCCTGGGTGGCGCCGCTCGTGGTGTCCGGGGTCGCGAAGTGGTAGGCGCCGCGGATCATGCCCACGTTGTAGGAGCCGTTGTACTGCTGGGCGAAGTACGGGTTGGTGTAGTACGTGCCTTCCGTGGCCTTGGTGTAGGCCCAGCGGACGCCGCTGTTCCACAGGGTGGTCCAGGCGACGTTGCCCTGGTAGCCGGCGACGTCGACGCCCTCGGTCTGGCTGACCAGGCCGGGAGCGGGGGTGCCGCCGCTGCCGTCGTGGGCGAGGACTCCCATGCCCATGTACGCCGAGCCGCGGCGGGGGGTGGAGGCGGCGTGGGCGGTGGTGAGGGCGAGGGCGAGGGAGAGCGCCGTGAGCAGGGCCGTGAGGAGGACGGCGAGCGGACGCGGGCGGGGGGAACCGGGTCTGAGCACGGGCATGACGTGCCTCCGAGAGGGTGGGGTGGGGGGAGCGTGGAGCGGGTGGGGGGGAGCGCACAGCGCGCCGATCGCTCCACTGGCGTGGGCATGCCATTGATTGCCTGATAAAGAAGCTACGCACGTAGACAGCGACGGGGAAGGGGGTCCGGAGGCTGCCGTTGGTCTACGCCTGCGAAATACTGACGGAGCTGCGGCTATGGCGCCGTTTGACGGAAACTTTCAGGACCACGAAACCGAGCAGGGGTGCTGACGTGCACGAGGACGGAAACGGCGACGGACCACGCGTCGCCGGCCAGCTGACGCCGAGTGGTGCGGACCAGGAATTCCTGATGCTGGAGCGCGAGTTGACCGTGCTTCTGCGGCGCGCACGGGCCAGCCAGGGCGAGATGGCCCGCGAGGTCCACCCGGACCTCGAGTCCTCCGCGTACGGCCTGCTCATCCGCCTCGACGAGTGCGGCGGCCAGCGTGCCACCGACCTCGCCGGATACATCGGGGTCGGCAAGGCCACCATGTCCCGCCAGCTGCGCGCCCTGGAGGAGCTCGGCCTGATCGCCCGCGAGCCCGACCCGGCCGACGGCCGCGCCTGGCTCGTCACCCTCACCGACGAGGGCCGCGGCCGGGTCGGCCGGGTCCGCGAGGCCCGCCGCGCCCGCTACGTCCGCCAGCTCGCCCACTGGAACCGCCGCGAGGTGGCCGAACTGGCCCGGCTGCTGCACGAGCTGAACGGGGTCATGGAGAAGTAGGCCCGCACCAGGCCCGCGACACGCCGGCGACGGGAGCCACAGGCCTACAGCTCCACGTAGACGACCGTCGCGTCGTCGTGCGTCTTGCTGCGGCCGAGGAACGTCCGCTCCTCCCGGTCCGCGGCCTCCAGCTCCCGCACCCGGTCCACCAGGGAGCGGGTGCCCGACTTGGCCACGATGTCGAACAGAGCCGTCCAGTCGCCCTCGCGGAACGTGTCCGTCCAGCGGGCCGCGCCGTCCGACAGCGCCAGCAGGGCGTCGACCTCACGGCGCGGGAGCGTGCCGGTGACCGCCCGGGCGCCGACCGACGGGTCGGCGGCGGCCGTGAAGAAGCCGCCCTCCTTGTTGCGCAGATGGGCGTCGATGAAGGCGTCGGTGGCCAGCGACGCCCGGGGCAGCCGCGCCAGACGGTCGTCCAGGACCGGGGTGACCGTGCCGTCCGGGCCGCGCAGGAGCAGCAGGGAGTCGGACAGGACCAGGTACTCCACGGTGTCGGCCGACCAGCGGGCAACGACCACGGTCGCCTGGGGAGTGCGCGGGTGAGAAAGGTCACAGGTGCTCGCGTGGGCGTCGGCGGTTCGCCCGATCGCCCGCGCCAGAACCTCGGGGAGCGTCAGATCCGGGTGGGAAACGGTCAGTTCGGTCAGCGCGCCGCCGAGCCGCGCCGTGAACCAGGGGACGGAATGCAGACACCCCGCCCCGCCGCGCGGTGGTGTCACTCCGTCCAGCAAGATCACGCAACCTCCCTGTCCGGAGGCGGGTAGTCCGACACCGGCGAAGTCCTCGTTGGGGCGGGTCGCGTCGCCGGGTTCCGAAACGAGATCGGTTCGCATCCGGCCAGTCTGCACGAGCCCTTCACATGCTTCGTCAAAGGCTGGCAACACGAGCCGAATTGGCACGGCCGCGCAGCCGCGGCGCCGGGTTTGGGAGTAAATGGCGCACTCCGGGAAGGCGTGGTGGCGAATCCTGCCAAAGCCTGCCCCGCGCGTCCAACCGGCCTGCCGCACAGGGGCGTCGCACACGCCGGGGGAACTTGCCCGGCCGCTCTTTTTGGATGTTCACTCCTTCGGGTGGCGGGTCAGGTGATGCCCGACCACTGCCCACCGGCGCTGGGAGGGTCGGGAACCGAACGAACCGGGGTACCACTCGCCACCGAGACGACGGGGCGCCACCCGGGCCCTTGAGCAGACGAGTTCAGGAATGCGAGCACCGGTGCAGAAGAAGCGGCCTCGGCGCACAGGCAGTCAGACGGCTCCCCAGGGGGCCGCCGAGCAGACCCCCGTGGGCACCGGCCGCCCCACCCATGTGCGCACCCGGCTGATCGTCGCGGTGGCCGTGGTGGCCGCCGCGATCGCCGGAGCGGGCGCCCCCTCGCTGCTCACCGCCTCCCAGGACCTCAGCGACTCCCAGGACCTGGTGACCCTGGCCGCCCGCACCCAGGACGCGCTCGCCCTGGCCCACTCGCTCGCCGACGAACGCGACGAGGTCACCGCCTACGTCGCCGCCGGCCGGCCCCGCGCCAAGGCGCCCTCCGAGGACCGCAGCGCCCGCGTCGACCACCAGGTCGAGGACCTGCGCGCCGACACCGACACCCCGGCCGGGCTGCGCACCGAGCTCGACGGCATCGACACCGTCCGCCGCGCCGCCCTCACCGGCAAGAGCAACGCCCTGCAGACCCACCGGGCGTACTCCGCGACGATCACCGCGCTGCACCGGCTGGCCGACGACCTCGCCGAGAGCCTGCCGCCACGGGCCGGCTCCGGTGGCTACGCGCTCGCCGAACTGGACTCCGCCGTTCAGCAGTCCGCCGCCGCCCGGGGTCTGCTGCTGGCCGCGCTGAACATCCCCACCAGCACCCGCACGGTGATCAACCCGGTCACCGGCCTGGCCACCACGACCACCACCACGAGCGACGCCGACCGCAAGCAGCGTGACGCGCTCACCGCCGCCGCCCAGCAGGCCCGCCTGCGCGCCGACGCGGCCCTCGCCGACTTCCGCGAGACGGCCCCCAAGGAGGCGGTCGGCTCCTACGACTCCACGGTCACCGGTCCCGAGGTCAACTCCGCCGAGAAGTACCTCGCCGCCCTCACCGACCGGCCGACACTCACCGACAGCGAGTTGACGACCAGCACCAAGAAGCTGGACGCGGCCCTGTCCGCCCGCGTGGACCTGATGCGCGGCGCCGAGTCCGCGCTCTACGACCGCCGCACCAAGGATCTCGCCAAGCTCCGGGACGACGATGTCACCGCGCTGGAGATCCGTATCGCGGTCCTCGGCGCCCTGATGCTGGTCGCGGTCGGTATCGCCACCGCCATGGCCCGCACCCTGACCCGCCCGCTGTCGGTGCTGCGCCGCGGCTCGGCCCGCCTGGCGGAGTCCGCGGACCCGGCCACGCAGGAACCGATCGCCTTCACCGGCCGCAACGACGAGTTCGCGCAGGTCGTCCGCTCGGTCAACGCCCTGCACGGGCACGCGGTGGCACTCCACGAGCGGGTCACCACCCTCGAGACCGACCGCAAGCACCTGGTGGGCCAGCGCCAGAAGATGGCCGACGCCCGCGAGGCACTGCGCTCCGAACTCAGCGAGTCCACCGCCCAGCTGCAGCGGCTGCGCACCAGCATCGGCGGTACGTTCGTCAACCTGGCGCTGCGCACGCTGGGCCTGGTGGAGCGCCAACTGGCGGTCATCGAGGGCCTGGAGGAGCGTGAGCAGGACCCCGACCGGCTCTCCACCCTGTTCAAGCTGGACCACTTCGCCACGGTCATGCGCCGGCACAGCGAGAACCTCCTGGTCCTCGCCGGCACCGAGCACGTCCAGCAGAGCCACGGGCCGGTGCCGCTGGTGGACGTGGTCCGCGCGGCGGTCAGCGAGATCGAACGCTACGAGCGGGTCCGCATCGCTGCACTTCCTCCCCACGCGCACGTCGCGGGCTTCGTGGCCGACGACCTCTCGCACCTGCTGGCCGAACTCATGGAGAACGCGACGTCGTTCACCCCGCCGGACCTGCCGGTGGAGGTCTCCGGCTGGCTCCTGGAATCGGGCGAGGTCATGCTCTCGGTCCAGGACGAGGGCATCGGCATGGCCGCCGACCGCCTCGCCCGCCTCAACGCCCGCCTCAGCGACTTCGACCCCGAGTCGCCCTACGACCAGGAGGGCGAGGACGGCCTGGGCCTCGGCCTCTACGTCGTCGCCCGCCTGGCGCACCGGCACGGCGTCCGGGTGCAGTTGCGCGAGCAGAAGCAGGGCGGAGTGGCCGCGGTGGCCGTCCTGCCCGCCACCCTCCTCACCGACACCCCGCCCCACCCCACCACCCCGACGTCCTTCTCCCTCCCCGGCGCCGACGCAGAGTCCAACTCCAACAAGCTCCACACCCGCCAGAAGAACGCCGACCCCCTGGTGGCCCTGGCAGAACACGCCACACGCAAGGCCGACGCCTCCGGCGGCGCGCCGGTGAACACCACGCCGGACACCTCCGGCGGCCTGCCGGAAGGCGTTGAGCGTGGTGCTTCCGGCGGCGCGACGGAGGGGGCCGAGCGTGGCGCCTCCGGCGGTCTGACGGAAGGCGCTGAGCGTGGTGCCTCCGGTGGTCCGGCGGAAGGCGCTGAGCGTGGTGCTTCCGGCGGTCTGGCGGGAGGTGCTGAGCGTGGTGCCTTCGGTGGTTCGGTCGAGAGCGAGCGGGATGCCTTCGGCGGTCTGACGGTCGAGGCGCAGGGCACCTCCGGCGGCTTTGCGGAGGGAGCTGAGCGTGGCGCCTTCGGCGGTCTGGCGGAAGGTGCTGAGCGTGGTGCCTTCGGTGGTTCGGTCGAGAGCGAGCGGGATGCCTTCGGCGGTCCGACGGTCGAGGCGCAGGGCACCTCCGGCGGCTTTGCGGAGGGTGCTGAGCGTGGTGCCTCCGGTGGTCTGGCGGACGGGGCTGTGCCGGGTGCCTTCGGCGGTTCGGCGGAGGGTCGGCACGGTGCCTCTGGCGGTCCGGTCGGGTTGAGCGAGCAGAGCGTCGCCGGTGATGTCGCGACGGGGGACGAGCGCGAACGGGATGTGTCCGGCGGTTCGGCCGGGGGAGCCGAGTCGGCTCTCTCACGCGGCATGTCGGTGGGCGAGCGGATCGTCGCCGGGGGTGCGTCGGCAGAGGCCGAGCACGGTGCTTCCGGCGACGCGGCGGCAGAGGTCGGGGAGGACGAGCAGGCTGCGGTTGGGCGTTTCGAGAGTGGGGGCGAACCCCGGGCCGAGGGAGCCGGTGACGGTGCTGGGGGGCACCTGCGCGACGGTGGGTCCGGTGGTGCGGAGACGCACGGGCGGGCCGACGACGCCGGCGTGAGCGGGGTCGAGGGCGGTACGCGGCCCAAGGCGCCGGCCGAGACCTTCGCCGAGACGACGATGGAGCTGTTGCTGCCGGAGGTGGCGACGGGAGCCGCGGACGCCGACGGCGAGGGCGCCCCACTGGGGCCACCCGCAGCCGACGACGGGAGTGGCACCGCTGGTGCGGGTGGGAACGAGGGTCCCGCCGAGGGCGAAGCCGAGGCGGTCACCAGCAAGGGCCTCCCCAAGCGCACCCCCAAACTCACCACACCCGCCCACACCCCACGCCCACGCCCCAACTCCATCGACGCCGAAGCCCTCCGCCGCAGACTCGGCGGCTTCCGCCAAGGAGCTCAGGCCGGCCACAAAGACGTACAGGCAGAGATCGCAGAACGTACCGAACAAGCCACGGGGGGCACAGTCGAGGAGGCAAGCAGTTGACCGCGCCCAGTACCTTCGGACTGAGCAGTGAGGCCCGCAACCTGCACTGGCTGCTGACCAATCTGGTCGAGGAAGTCCCCGGCATCCAGTCCGTCGCCGTGGTCTCGTCCGACGGCCTGCTGCTCCTCTCGTCCGACCCCGCAAGGACGGCCGAGTCCCGCGAGAGGCGTACCGCGAAGGGCCCCCGCGGCTCCTCCGCCGACCTCGCCACCATCGTCTCCGGCATCGGCAGCCTCACCCTCGGCGCCGCCAAGCTGATGGACTTCGGCGGGGTCAAGCACACGATGGTCGCGATGGACGAGGGCAGCCTGTTCGTCATGTCGATCAGCGACGGCTCGCTGCTCGGCGTGCACGGCTCCGCCGAGTGCGACATGAGCGTCGTGGCGTACCACATGGCCCTCTTCGTCGGCCGCGCCGGCCACGTCCTGACCCCCGAACTCCGCAGCGAGCTGCGCAAATCCCTGGAGGCCGGCGCGACGGGGAGCGCCCGGTGAGCGCCGCCGCGAAGAAGCTCCCGATGCGTGGCGGCGACCGCAAGCCCGCCCGGGTCCGCCCCTACTCCCTCACCGGCGGCCGTACCCGCTTCGGCCACGTCCTGCTGGTCGAGACGTTCGTCGCGGCCCTCGAAGCCCCCGAGGAACGCAAGGAACTGACGAGTGCGCCGCTCTCCGCCCGGGTCATGCCGGAGATGCGGGCCATCGTCGAACTGTGCCGCCGTATGCGCACGGTGGCCGAGATCGCCGCGCTGCTGAAGATGCCGCTCGGCGTGGTCCGCGTGCTGCTGAGCGACCTCGCGGACCAGGGAAAGATCCGTGTGTACGGCACCGGAACCGGTCACGGCACCGGCCGTCCGGACCGGGCGCTGCTGGAAAGGGTGCTGAGTGGACTCCGCCGTCTCTGACGCCACCGCCTCCGTCGGGGGCACCCCCCTCGTCGCCGGGTTCGCCGAGCCCGACGAGGACCTGAAGGCCTGGCAGCAGGACCGCACCAAGGCGCCCATCGCCACCAAGATCGTGCTGGCGGGCGGCTTCGGCGTCGGCAAGACCACCCTGGTCACGGCCGTCTCGGAGATCACTCCGCTGCAGACCGAGGCCCTGATGACCCAGGCGAGCGAGGGCACCGACGACCTCACCGCCACCCCGGGCAAGCTGACCACCACCGTCGCCATGGACTTCGGGCGGCTCACGCTCGCCGACGACCTGGTGCTCTACCTGTTCGGCACGCCGGGTCAGCAGCGGTTCTGGTTCATGTGGGACGACCTGGTGCGCGGCGCGATCGGCGCCGTCGTCCTGGCCGACACCCGCCGCCTGAAGGACTGCTTCCCCGCGCTGGACTACTTCGAGAGCTGCGGGCTGCCGTACGTCGTCGCGGTCAACCACTTCGACGGCAGCGAGCTGTTCGAACCGGAGGACGTGCGGGAGGCGCTGACGATCCCCGCGCACATCCCTGTCATGATCATGGACGCGCGGCGTCGAATTTCGGTCATCGAGACACTCTTGGCCCTGGTCGGCCACGCGCTGGACGAAACCCCCGAGTAGTCCCGGTAAGGAGTCCCCACCCGCATGCGGAAGATACTCGTTGTCGGAGCCGGCCAGTCCGGCCTCCAGCTCGCCCTCGGCCTGCAGTCGCACGGCTACGAGGTCACCCTGATGTCGAACCGGACCGCGGACGAGATCCGCTCCGGCCGGGTCATGTCGACGCAGTGCATGTTCGACACGGCCCTGCAGCACGAGCGCGACCTGCAGCTGAACTTCTGGGAGTCCCAGGCCCCGAAGATCGAAGGGCTCGGCGTCTCGGTCGCGGCCCCCGGCTCGCACGACCCGGGCCCCACGCAGCGGGCCATCGACTGGGTGGGCCGGCTGGACGGGTACGCGCAGTCGGTCGACCAGCGGGTGAAGATGGCCGGCTGGATGGAGGCCTTCGCCCAGCGCGGCGGCCAGCTGGTCATCCACGGCGCGGCGGTCGGCGACCTCGACTACTTCTCCCGCACCTACGACCTCGTCCTCGTCGCGGCCGGCAAGGGCGAGCTGGTGTCGATGTTCGCCCGCGACCCCGAGCGCTCCCCGTACAGCGAGCCCCAGCGGGCCCTCGCGGTGTCCTACGTCCACGGCCTCGGCCCCCGCCCCGAGCACCCGGACTTCCACGCGGTGCGGTGCAACGTGGTGCCGGGCGTCGGCGAGCTGTTCATCATGCCGACGCTCACCACCTCCGGCCCGGCCGACATCCTGTTCTGGGAGGGCATACCCGGTGGCCCGCTCGACGTCTTCGACGGCGTCAAGGACCCGGCCGAGCACCTCTCCCTGACCCTGGAACTCATGGAGAAGTTCACTCCGTGGGAGTACGCACGGGCCACCAAGGTCGACCTCACGGACGCCGGAGGCACCCTGGCCGGACGGTACGCCCCCACCGTCCGCACCCCCGTCGGACAGCTGCCCGGCGGTGGCCTCGTCCTCGGCGTGGCCGACGTGGTCGTCGCCAACGACCCGATCACCGGCCAGGGTTCCAACTCCGCGTCCAAGTGCGCGGCGGCGTACCTCGCGTCCATTCTCGAGCGGGGGGACAAGCCGTTCGACGAGGAGTGGATGCGGGCGACGTTCGACCGGTACTGGGCCACCGCGTCGCACGTGACCAAGTGGACCAACGCGATGCTGGCCCCGCCGCCGGAGCACGTGCTGAACCTCCTGGGCGCGGCGGGACAGCTGCAGCCGGTGGCCGACCGCTTCGCCAACGCGTTCAACGACCCGTCCGACTTCGAGAACTTCTTCTACGAGCCGGAGAAGACGGGCGCTTATCTGGCCTCGGTCTCTGGAGCCTGATCGGCCTCTGACCTGAGGTTCGGCCGTCGTCGTCTGCCGTTGTCGGTCGACGTCGGCCGCCCTCGGACGGCCCGCAGACGGCCCCGGATCCAACGGGGCCGTTGGGGTCCGCCGGTGCCTGGCCCCCTCAATGTGACGGTCGGCTGCATGCGCGGGGTTGCGGTACTTCGTTGCTGGACCACCGGGACAGAGTGCCCAGTCATCGCTTTCGGCGCTTGTCGCGCCTGACGCCCTTGATCCAGTCGCGAACACCCAGCACGTCCACGACGAAGGACGCCACTGACGCGACGGCTCTCAACCCTCGAGACACGAGCGACGCTGCCAGATCTTCCATGGCACCCCCAGATCGGTACGAGCACCTTACAGCGCGGTCGGCACGGGTAACGCCGTCGGCGGGGAGTCTCAATGACCGAGGTGAGCCGGTAGCCGCCGCGCATCGGTTCAGGGTGGTTATTACTGCGCCGGACACGGGGTCGATCACAGGCCGCGGTCTTCGCAGGGGGCGACGCTGTTGAGCGATCGGGACGGTCCCTGGTGTGGCGGAGGATGGTGCTCATGTGCGCTCTGTTCGACCCTCCCGAGCCTCGCCGCGTCCCGCCGGGCGACTACCCCGTATGGGACCAGGCTCTCGCCCTGCTGAACCGGGACCTGGCGGTGACGCTTCCCCGGCTGGAGCCCCTGCACCTGCTGGCCCTTCCGTCCCACGAGGCGGATGAGCCGGAGAACGTGTACGTCGCCATGGCCCACGGTGAGTGGCACGGCAATCACCTGGACTCGACCTCGCAGGACAGCCTCGCCTCTGCGCTGGCGAGCGTCGCCGACGCTGCGCAGGAGACCGTCATGGAACTTCTGTGGCAGGCGTGGCCCCTGTGCCCCGAGCATGGGCTGGGCATGCATCCAAGGGAGGATGCAGAGGAGCGACTGTCCTGGTGGTGCGCGGGAGACCGGTTGCGTCGCGGTCCGGCTCATGTCCACACGGCCGTGGGCGCCCTCGATTCCTTGGGTTCACATCCCACCGCCTCCGCACGATGAGCAGTGAGAACGGCCATGGATGGGGCACGGGCTTCAGTCGCCCTGGAACCAGAGATAGCTGCCTGGAGTGCTGGCGCACTGGTCCAGCAACCTTGCAAGGTCGTCCAAGGCAGCGAGCTGACGATCATCGGTGCACCGTTTCCGCAGATCGGAGATCTCACCGAGAGCAACGGCAGCCTCCTGCTCGTTCATCAGAGCATCCCCGTACGGATCCACGGCGGTCAGCCGCCCAGGCACTCCGAGCAGCCGGAGCGAGCCGATCGCATCGGCCAACGCGTCCCCGTGCCCGTACGAACTCTGCAGCAGCGTCGCTCGGGACTTGCGCCAGTTACGCGTTGGCCGTGCCGAGTGCAGCTCCACGTCTATCCCCATGGGCTCATGATGCCTGCTGCAGAGGCTCAGCATCCGATCCGCAGCCCTATGTGAGACCTGCGCGTTTCTCAGCCCGGGACACCTTCCAGCGGCAGGTGGTCGCGGTAGTACTCCGACTCCAACCACTCCTCCTTCACGAAGAGCGGGCGCGTCAGGAGCGCTCCCCCGACCCGCTGCTCACGCAGGAGGATTCCGAGATCGGTCAGGGAGAGCGATGCGTCCGGGGTGTAAAGCACCCAGTTCCCGTGTTCGGCGGCGTGGTCCAGGAGGAACTGGTGGCCCTGCGCCGGATCGCTGCCTGCCAGCGGGAAGCCCGCCAGGTAGACCTGCGGACCGGCGACCGCATCCAGCGCGACGCATGCAAGCTTGCCGCCGTCGTAGAACGCCTTCACGCCGCCCGGGAAGTCCTCCTGCCCGTACGGGCCGCCCACGCGTGCCTCCGGCTCGGGGACCTTCAGTACCTCGGCAACCTCTGCCGGTGACATCCCGAACCGCAGCGGCCCCACGCCGCCTTCAGCCCGCAGCTCCCAGCGTTCGCGCTCATCCATCCCACTCCTGCTTTCCAAGCCCCAGTATCCGCCACGACGTGCCCTAGAGGGTGTCGTCCGGGCGGACGGCGCCCAGGATCGGGTAGGACGCCAGAGGTGACAGCTTGACCCTGTCTCCTGGGCGGGGTGCCTGGACGACCCTTCCCCTCCCCACATACATCGCCACGTGGGTGGCCTCCGGGTAGTAGACGACCAGGTCGCCCGGGCGGAGCCGGTTCAGGGGGACCTTCCTCAGCCGGGCCCACTGCTGTTGGCTGGTGCGGGGGATGAGGGTGCCGGCGTGGTGCCAGGCGTCGGAGGTCAGGCCCGAGCAGTCGTACGACCGCGGGCCCTCGGCGCCCCACTGGTACGGCTTGCCGATCTGGGCCAGGGCGTAGCTGACCGCCCGTTCGCCCTCGCTGGACGGGGGCCGGTCGTCGCCGAGGGCCCCGGCGGCGGTGAGGTCCTGCTGGGCCCGGGTGACCCCGGTCCGTTCGAGGCTTGCCACCGCGCTCAGTTGCTGCGGGGTGAGGCCGGCGAGGAGGCGTTCCACCTGGGCCAGCCTGGACCGGACGTCGTCGCGCTGCTTCTTCTGCTGCTCGGTGAGGGTCAGCCGGGAGTCCAGGGCCCGCCGGGCCGCGCGGGCCAGCGTGTCCTGCTTCTGCTCGGCGGTGGTCAGGCGGCGCACCGCCTCGGCGCGCCGCTGGGCCAGCTGCCCGATCACATGCCCCTCGTCCAGCGCGTGCTGGGGGTCGTGGGCGAGCAGCAGGCGGAGGTAGGGGGAGAGGTCGGAGCTGTTCTGGTACTGCTCCCGGGCCAGGCGTCCGGCGTCGGTACGGCCGGCCTGCAGGGTGAGCCGGGCGCGGGCCAGTTCGCCGTCCAGCCGGGCCACCTCGGCCTGCTGCTGTCTCAGCTTCTCGGCGGTGGCGTTGTAGGTCTCGGTGGCCTGCTCGGCCTGCCGGTACAGCCGCTGCAGGTCGGTCAGCAACTGAGCCACGGACCGCTGCGGGTCGGGCGCGGCCGCCGACGGTACGGGCGCGAGAACGGCCTGGGCCGCCACCGCTGCCGTACAGGCCAGACGCAGAAGCACTCCTGACACGCCATCACCTCCGGTGCGGGCTGGCGGGCGGGCCTTCCGCCTGCCGCCGCACCGGGATCATCAAGGGTGATTGTGCGATCTGCGTACGGAGTGTGCGCCGGTCGGCGCAACGGAGTCACCCGGGCGTGTCACCCGGGTTGCGGGACGGGCCCGGCTTGGACCAGGGCCAGCGGAGCCGGGCACCGGGCTCGCCCTCCGGGTCGTACCGGTACTTCCACCCCTGCACCAGCCCCAGCCTCTTGCTGTGCCCGCGCGGCATGCGGTGGTAGACGAACACGGTGGGCGGGCCGCCGGCCGCGTCCGGAACGGGGATGCGGTACGTCTTCGGGGGGTGGCCGGTGGGGCCGAGCAGGACGGGCAGCACCCGTCCGTCCATCGGGCCGCCCTCGAAGGGGGTGTCCTGACTCTTCACGGGTCCAGTCTCAGGCATCCTCGGCGAGCGCGCCGACGACGGCCGCCGTCTGCGGATCGCGGCCCGCAGTGACCGTGAGGATGGCCACGAACTGCTCGACCAGCCAGTCGCGCAGCTCACCGGCCGGGGGCTGCTTGTCCTCGTCCAGCCAGATCAGCGAGGCCGCCTCCACCGCCGTGATCCACATCCGCACCGTCATGCGCAGCCGGGGGCCCGGGTCGGTGACGCCGAGGTGTCGGAAGATGTGCTCGGCGGCGGCCCGCCGTACGCCGTCCACGATGGCCGTCGTCCGGGACGTCTCCACGACGCTGCCGCCCTGGAGGAGGGCGCTGAAGCCGGTGTCGTGCTCGTCGACGAAGGCGAGGTAACGGTCCAGGGCTCTGGACAGGCGGGGCATGAGGGGGCCCTTGCGGGGCTCGTCGAAGCAGTGCTGGAGGTCTTCTGCGGCCGACCCGAGCGCGGCCTCGTACAGCTGCTGCTTGCCGCCGGGGAAGTACCGGTACACCAGCGGGCGGGAGACTCCGGCTGCCTCCGCCACGTCGTCCAGCGAGACGTCCTCGGGGGCGCGGTGCGCGAAGAGGGTGAGGGCGGCGGCGAGCAGTTGGCTGCGCCGCTCCTCGACACTGAGCCGGCGGTAGGCGGGGGTGGTGGCCGGGGTCATGCGTTGCAGCCTAATCGCTGCGCGGCGTGGGCCGTCTTCTGTCTGCCGGTCCGTCGTGGCTGGTCGCGCCCACGCGGCGCAGCCGCATGTCGACACACCCCCGCGCCCCCGGGGGGGCGCCGCACCGTCGCGGGCAGGCGAACCCCACCGCCCCGGCCGCGGGCGCAGGGCACCCGGGTCGGGCCGGTGAGCGCCCCAGGCCTACGCCAGCAGCCCCGACGCCCTCCACAACCGGCGCCCCACGCCCCGCAGCACCCCGATGTCGTCCAGGAAGTCGGTCAGCCGCTTCGCGCCCGTCTGCATGACCTCCCGCCGGTGTCCACTCGCCTTCACCTGCGCCATCGCCTCCCGCTTGTCCAGCCCCACATTTGTGTAGACCTCGGGATTGACGAACGCCACGGAGAAGACCCGCGCGAACTCACCGGAGGTGACCCGCGTGAACTCCTGCGACCACTTCGGCGCCGTGAGCATCTGGCGCCGAAGCTCCTCACGGGCGTAGCGCACGTGCCGGGCCTCCTCGACCACGTGGATGCGGGTGACGCCCCGGATCAGCGGCTGCACCCGCTCGTCCGGGAAGGTCAGCCGCTGCATCCAGTCCAGCACCTCCTCCCCGAGCAGCGTGGCGGTGAAGGAGCCCGGAGTGGTGGAGATGGTCTTGAACACGCGGCCCAGGTTCTGGTGGGCCCGGCTCACCGGGTACCAGGGCGCGTCCCCGCGCGCGATCAGCCGCGCGAACATCTTCGAGTGCCGGCACTCGTCCTCGATCTCGGTCAGCGCGTACCGCACGTGCGCGCTCGTCGCCGCCTTGTCGTAGATGTGCCGGACCAGCAGCTGCATCAGGATGATCTCGAACCAGATCCCGAGTGAGGCCAGCGCCGCCGCCTCGTGCTGGGAGAGCAGGATCCGCTGCTCCTCGCCCATCCGCTTCCACAGCGGCGTGCCGTACAGCGACACCAGCTCCGGCGGCCAGAACCACTTGCCCTCCTCGAAGGGCGCGTCCCAGTCCAGCTCCTCGTCCGGGTCGAAGGAGTGCTTGGCGGAAGAGACGAGCAGCCGTTCGGCCACCTGCTCCCGGTCCTTGAGCAGGCCCAGCGCGTCGCGCAGGCCGTCCAGCGCGTCCGCTTCCGTCAGGGTCGTCATGGCTCCCTCACCTCGTTACCGGGGGTACGTCGTCCGGCTCTTATGAGACTGCCTGTCAGCAAGCACGTCAATCCCTCGCACATGACTTGTTGACTCGGCGTCTACGTGTGAGCCTGCGAAGTATGCCGACCTATGACCTCTACGCCAACGACCCCGGAGACTCCCCCTGGCGGGTGCCCGCGAGCGGCGCGGCCCGCTTCAGCTGGGAGTACGACGGCGGCCGGGACCGGCTGCTCGCCCTGTACCAGAAGGGCAAGGACAAGCAGTGGGACGGGCAGAAGCGCATCGACTGGGACCTGGAGGTCGACCCGTACGACGCGCTCGGCACCCCCGAGGAGTCGATGTCGCTGTACGGCACGAAGTACTGGGACAAGCTCACCGACCGGGACAAGGGCGAACTGCGCAAGCACTACGCCTCCTGGCAGTTCAGCCAGTTCCTGCACGGCGAGCAGGGGGCCATGATCTGCGCCGCCCGGATCGTGGAGTCCGTCCCCGACCTCGACGCCAAGTTCTACTCGGCGACCCAGACCATGGACGAGGCCCGCCACGCGGAGATCTACGCCCGCTTCCTGCACGAGAAGATCGGGATGGTCTACCCGATCAACGACAACCTCCAGTCCCTCCTCGACGACACCCTGCGCGACAGCCGCTGGGACATGCCCTACCTCGGCATGCAGGTGCTGATCGAGGGCCTGGCCCTCGCCGCCTTCGGAATGATCCGGGACACCACCAACAAGCCGCTGCCCAGACAGATCCTCGCCTACGTCATGCAGGACGAGGCCCGGCACGTGGCCTTCGGGCGCATGGCCCTGCGGGACTACTACCGGCAGCTCACCGACGCCGAACTGCGCGAGCGCGAGGAGTTCGTCATCGAGGGCTGCTACCTGATGCGCGACCGGCTGCGCGGGGTGGAGGTGCTGGAGAACTTCGGCATCCCCAAGGCGGAGGCGGAGGCGCTGAGCGAGCGGTCCGAGTTCCTCCGGCTCTTCCGCAAGCTGCTCTTCAGCCGCATCGTGCCCTGCGTCAAGGACATCGGCCTGTGGGGCAAGCGGCTGCAGGAGGCCTATGTCGACATGGGCGTCTTCGAGATGGGCGACTCCAACCTCGACCTGCTCATGGCCCAGGACGAGGAGATCGCCGAGAAGCTGGACGCCGAGCGCTTCGCCGCCGAGGAGCGGGAGCGGGTGGCCGAGGTGGAGGAGGCGATCGAGGCGGGGGCGGCCGAGTCGTAGCGTCACCCGGGTGCAGTACGGTGCTGGCGTGTCCATGCCTCCGCCGCAGCAGCCGCCGTACCCGAACCAGCAGCACCCGGGCCAGCCCCCGTACCCGAACCAGCCCCAGTACCCGTACGGGCAGCAGCCCCCGCAGGGCCCGGGCCCGTACGGGCAGCAGCCTCCGCAGGCTCCGGGTCCGTACGGCTCCCCGTACCCCCAGCAGCAGCCCTACCCGCCTCAGCCCCAGCAGCCGTACCCCGCCTGGGGCATGCCCCCGGTGGGCCCGCCGCCGAAGAAGCGCGGGCCCGGTCTCGCGCTGGGCATCGTGGGCGGGGTCGTCGGGCTGGCCGTGCTCGGCGGCATCGGCGGTTTCGGCGCGCTGCTCGGGACCGACCTCCCGGCGGCGGAGAACAAGCTGACCCTGCCGCACCAGCTGCTCCACGGGACGTACGCCCTCGCCGAGGACCTCTCCGACAGCGAGGGCAAGAAGGTCGAGGACGAGGCCGACGGCGCCTGGGACGCCCAGGACATCCACGCCCTCGTCGGCCGCTACAGCCAGGGCGGCGACGACACCAAGGGCATGCTGCTGGTGTCGAGCATGTACGGGCGGTTCAAGAACGAGGACGACGTCCGCAGCGGAATGCTCAAGGGCGCCGCCGACACCGAGGGGGTGACGGTCGAGGAACCCGCCCGGGACGTCACCCCCTCCGGCTCCGACGTCACCGTCACCTGCGAGGTGCTCACCCAGAAGTCGGCCCTGGTGACGCTCACCTACCCGGTCTGCTCCTGGGCGGACGGCAACACGGCCGCGGTGGTCGGCCAACTGGACTCGCAGCGGCACAAGGACCCCTCCGACATCGACCTCGACGCCGCTGCCCGGGACACCCTCACCATCCGCTCTGAGATGATCAAACCGATCGGCTGACCGCCGGCGCCGCCTCCTGCGCCGGGAAGGAGGTCCGGAGCGTGAAGGCGTACGGCGTCGGGCCGTGCGCCCTCAGATGCAGCAGCCGCTCCTCCGCCTCGGCCACGGTCGGGCGGTGCCCCGCCGGCACCCACCACAGCGCGGTCACCGCCTCCTGAAGCCGCTCGAACCACTCCCGCCGACGCGCCAGCAACTCCCGATGCAGACCCTGGTACATGAACGCGGTCAGCGCCTCGGGGTCCCGCCACACCGTCAGGTTGACGATCAGCCAGTCGTCGCCGAGGACCGGGATGTCGGTGGCGTTGCCGGCGTCGCTCTGCAGCCGCCAGACGAACCCGTCCGCGGCGTCCGCCGCCGCGTTCACCGGGTCGAGCCCGTCGACGAAGTCCTTCAACCGGGGGGAGTCCAACGGGTACTTGAGGCGGGCGATGTTGACCTGGGCGAGTTCACGGGCGACCGGTGCATGCGTCATGACCGAACGGTAGGTCGGTCGGGCAGGGGCCGGCAGCCCCCGTCTCACGCACCGAGAACCGCCCGCATCACCTCGCGCGCGATCGGCGCCGCGTCCCCGCCGCCGCTGATCTCGCCCCGGTCAGCCGAGGCGTCCTCGACCACCACCGCGACCGCGACCTTCGGCTCCATGTCCTCGTCGGCCTGCGCCCAGGAGACGAACCAGGCGTACGGCACACCGGAGTTGCCCAGCCCGTGCTGCGCGGTGCCGGTCTTGCCGCCGACGACGGCACCGGGGATGGCCGCGTTGGTGCCGGTGCCCTCCCGGACCACGTCGGTCATCAGCTCCTTCAGCAGCGCGGCCGTCGCCGGCCGCATCACCTGCCGGTCGGGCCGCATCCCACCACCCGTGATCAACTCCCCGCCGTGCCGGGTCGTCTGCTCCACCAGGTACGGCGTCCGCAGCCGCCCCCCGTTGGCGACGGCCGCCGCGACCATCGCCATCTGCAGCGGCGTCGCCCGGGTGTTGTACTGCCCGATCGAGGACAGCGCGAGCTGCGCCCGGTCCACGCGGGTGTCGAAGGTGCTGGGGGAGACCGCGAACGGGATGCGCAATCGGGTGTCGTTGAAGCCGAACGCCCGGGCCGTGGCCACCATGTCCGTCGCCCCGACGTCCACGCCCAGCTTGGCGAACACCGTGTTGCAGGACCACTCGAACGCCTCCCGCAGCGAGGCGTTCCGGCAGCCGTCGCCCTCGTTGGTCAGCCGGGTCCGCGTGCCGGGCAGCCGGTAGGGGTCGGGGGAGTCGGTCGCCGCGTCCAGATCCCGGACCACCCCCGCGTCCAGCGCCGCCGCCGCGGTGACCACCTTGAAGGTCGACCCCGGCGGATACGTCTGCCGCACCGCCCGGTTGAGCATCGGCTTCTCCGGGTCGTGGTTCAGCCGCGCCCAGGCCGAGGACGCCGCCTCGCTGTTGCCGGACAGCTCGGCCGGGTCGTACGACGGCGTGGAGACCAGGGCGAGGACGCGGCCGGTGGCCGGTTCGATCGCGGCCACCGCGCCCTTGCGCCCGGCCAGCCCGCGGTACGCCGCCTCCTGCGCGGCCCGGTTCAGGGTCGTGACGACGTTCCCGCCCCGGCCCGGAGCGCGGCTCACGTCCTGCCACAGCGGCAGCGGCGCCAGCATCGGGTCGGTGCCGGAGAGGATGCCGTCCTCCGCGTCCTCCAGGAACGTCGTGCCGTACAGCTGCGAGGCGAAGCCGGTGACCGGGGCGTACAAGGGGCCGTCGCGGTAGGTGCGTTCGTAGCGAAGCTGCTCACCGGTGTCGACGGAGCCGGTGACCGGCCTGCCGCCGACCAGGATGTCGCCGCGCGGCTGCTGGTAACGGGCGATCGTGGCCCGGCGGTTGGCCGGATTGGCGGTGTACGAGCCCGACTGGACGACCTGCACCCGGGCCGCGTTGACCAGCAGGGCCACCAGCAGCAGGACGCAGAACGCGCAGGCGTGCCGGATGTACCGGGTCATCGGACGCCCGCCGCCGTACTCCGTCACGGCGCCTCCTGCCCGTCGTAGTGGCGGCGGGCGGAGTGGCTCACCCGGATCAGCAGCGCCACGATCGCCCAGTTGGTGACGACCGAGGACCCGCCCTGGGCCAGGAACGGCATCGCCATGCCGGTCAGCGGGATCAGCCCGGTGACCCCGCCCGCGATGACGAACACCTGCAGCGCCAGGATCGAGGCGAGCCCGACCGCGAGCAGCCGGCCGAACGGCTCGCGCAGCGCGAGTCCCGCCCGGTAGCCGCGCTCGATCAGCAGGGCGTAGAGCAGGATGATCCCGGCGAGCCCCGCCAGCCCCAGCTCCTCCCCGGCCGTCGCCAGGATGAAGTCCGACTTCGCGGCGAAGCCGATGAGGATGGAGTGTCCGAGCCCCAGCCCGGTGCCGAGGACACCGCCCGCCGCGAACGCGAACAGGGACTGCGAGAGCTGGTTGGGGCCCTGCCCCGCCTCGATGGTGGCGAACGGGTGGAGCCAGTCCTCGATCCGCCCGCCCACGTGCGGCTCGAGCCGGCCCACGGCCACCGCGCCCAGCACCGCCAGCACCAGCCCCACCGCGATCCAGCCGGTGCGCCCGGTGGCGACGTACAGCAGGACCACGAACAGCCCGAAGAACAGCAGCGAAGTGCCGAGATCCCGCTCCAGGACCAGCACCCCGACGCTCAGCAGCCAGATCGCCACGATCGGCCCGAGCACCCGCCCCGTCGGGAACTGCATCCGCCACACCCGGCGGCCCGCGTACGCGAGCGCGTTGCGCTTGTCGGCCAGATACGCGGCGAAGAACACCGCGAGCAGCACCTTCGCGAACTCGCCCGGCTGGATGGAGAACCCGGCGACGCGGATCCAGATGCGGGCGCCGTTGACCGCCGGGAAGAGGATCGGCAGCAGCAGCAGGGCCAGGGCCGCGACCACACAGACATACGCGTAGCGCTGCAGCACCCGGTGGTCGCGCAGCAGGAAGACGACCACGATGAACAGGCCCACCCCGAGCGTGGACCACACGAGCTGGGCCGGGGCGGCCCGGTCGCCCGGCGTCTCCAGGTCCAGCCGGTAGATCAGCACCAGGCCCAGCCCGTTCAGCAGCACCCCGATCGGCAACGGCAGCGGATCGGCGTACGGCGCCCGGAGCCGGACCGCGAGATGCGCCAGCAGCGCCAGCACCCCGAGCCCGGCACCGTACCCGGCGGCCCCCGGCGGCACGGTCCCGGTCCGCGCCAGACCGACGGCGCAGTAGCCGTACACGGACAGCAGCACGGCCACCACGATCAGCGCGAGCTCGACGCCCCGCCGCCGGGGCAGCCGCACGACGGCCCCGGCACCCTGCGGCGCCACCACGGCGGTTCCGGCCTTGGTCATGTCCGGAACTTACCGAAATAGGTCAGTCGGCGCTCCGTTTGCACGGTCAGCGTGGCGTGGGGGCGCTACCGCTCCTCAGCGCCCAGCCGCAGCACAGCGACCGCGCCCCCGTCCATGGCATTGCCGAACGCCAGCCGCGCGCCCAGCACCTCCGCCTGCCCCACCGCGATGGTCAGCCCCAGCCCGTGCCCCTTGGCCCCGCCCTCGGTACGGAACCGCTGCGGCCCGTGCGCGACGAGGTACTCCGGATACCCGCTGCCGTGATCCCGCACGGTCACCACCGGCCCGTCCACCGTCAGCACCACCGGTGGCGCCCCGTGCTTGTGCGCGTTGGCCACCAGATTGCCCAGCACCCGCTCCAGTCGCCGCCGGTCGGTCTCCACCCGGGCGTCCCGCAGGATCCGCACCTCGGTGTCGGTCCCCGAGGCCCGCACCACCCGCTCGGCCAGCGCGCCCAGCTCCTCGGTGTCGACCTCCAGCCTCTCCCGCCCGGTGTCCAGCCGGGAGATCTCCAGCAGGTCCTCGGTGAGCGTGCGCAGCGCCGCCACCCGGTCCCGGACCAGCTCGGTCGGCCGGCCCGGCGGCAGCAGCTCCGCCGCCGCGTGCAGCCCGGTCAGCGGGGTGCGCAGCTCATGGGCGACGTCGGCGGTGAACCGCTGCTCGCTCAGCAGCTTGCTCTGCAGGCTCGACGCCATGGAGTCCAGCGCGGCCGCCACCGTCGCCACCTCGTCCTGCGGGCGCGACGGGTCCTTCGTCCGGGGGTCGTCCACGCGGGCGTCCAGATCGCCGGCGCTGATCCGCCGGGCCACCCGCGCGGTGGCGTGCAGCCGCCTGGTCACCCGGGTCACCGCGAACGCGCCGACGAGCACCGTCGCCCCGATCGCCAGGGCCGAGGACCACAGGATGGACCGGTCGAGCGCCTCGATCGTGCGGGACTGCTGCGAGTAGTCGACCTCCACCGCGAGCGCCCGGTGGCCGTCGGCGGGGCCCGCCGCCCACATGGTGGGTTGCCCCCGGTGCCCGTCCACCATCGTGCCGCGCTCCCCGGCCAGCGCCAGTCTCCGCAGCGGCGCGGGCAGCCCCGGCGGATCCACCCCGGCGTCGGGCATGAGGGCGTCCCCGGCCTCGTACGCCTCCGTCGCGTTCTGCAGCCGGGACAGCGCGAGGTCCCGGGCCTGGCCGACGGTCTGGTTGGTCACCGACACGTGCACCAGGACGCCGAGCAGCGCGGCGAGCGCACAGCACATCACGATCAGGAACGCGGACGCCTTCGTGGCGAGGGCCCCGGCCCACTGGGGCAGCGCGATCCTCATCGCCCGCTCGCGGACGAGGACGGCGACGAGGAGGCGGAAGGGGAGGGCGTGCCCGGCTGATGGCTGTGCCGTCCCCGGCCCGTGCGCAGGAACTCGTCCCGCGAGAACACCATGGCCCGCTGGTCCGGGTCCCAGGTCCAGGTGGTCCGGTACTCGTACCCGGAGATGCCGGCCGGGGAGCGTTCGATCAGCGCCCGGCCCGCCAGCTCGACCCCGATGATCGCGTCGTTGTCGGCCAGCACCTGCACCAGCCGGTGGTGCTCGACCGTGTACACCCGTACCGCCGTCTGATTGGTCGGGTACAGCCGGAAACCGAGGGTCATGTCGGCGCGGCCGTCCCCCGTCAGGTCCCGGTAGTACGCCTTGAGCAGCGGGCACCGCGCGCCGCCCCCGCCCGGAGCGCACTCCTTCATGCGGTCCACGGTCGCGTGGTAGGCCCCCTTCGACCCGTAGTCGTCGGGGTGAGCGGCGAACTCCGCCTCGACCACGTCCACCGGCCGCACCCTGCGGATGTCGTCGCCGGGCACCGTGACAGCCTTGACGGTCTCCCGGGTCGCCACGTCGTACGGATAGGCCGGGCTCGACGCCGGCCGCAGATCGGGCCACAGCCGCGCCGGGCTGACGGCGGTCGGCGTCGACCCGGCGCCCTGCAGCCCGCCCTGGTCCCCACAGGCCGCCGTCGTCGCCCCCAGCAGGGCGACGACGGCCGCGGCGAGCGCGGTGCGCGCGGGACGACGGGCTGACACGGGACTCCTGGGGGCCATGAGAGGAGGGACTGGGGGACGGGGGGGCACGGGCCCGTACACCCTATGCGCAATTCGTAGGGAAGTCCGTTTTGCGCACTCGCGCCCCTGCCGGGGGAGAGGCTACCCGGCGGCCGCCCCGGGAGGAGCGGCACCTCTTCCCGGGCCCCTCTCGTGGGCACCCGGGTTCTTGCCGTGGAAGCGCCGTGCCTGTTCCCATGGTCGAGGGGTGATGGCGCATGAGCGGACTGCGCGTGGTGCCGACCTGGAGGCACGGCCACGAACGGCTGTACGTCTGCGGCCCGGACGGAGGGAACGTCGCCTGGTACGACCGGGAGACGGGCCGGGTGAACCTGCTCTCCGAGGCCGACCGGGCGGACGTGCTCGAAGCCCTGAGGCCGTTCCTGACCGGCCCGGTGACCGTGGGACCGCCCCCGGTCCCGACCCCCGCCGAACTGGCCCGGCTGACCCTGCATCCGGACGACGACCTCGCGCCCAACCGCCCCGGCGAGGCCCTGCTCGTCGCCCTGGAGCGGGAGCCCGGACCCGCCCACCGGCTCCGCCCCGACCCGCGCCGGCGCGATCTGAGTGCCGAGCAGACCGTCGGCGAGGCCCTGGACCGGCTGGAGGGCGCGGGCTGGCACACCCTGCACTCCCTGCCCCTGCCCGGCGGCGCCCGCATCCACCACCTGCTCATCGGCCCCGGCGGCCTCTACGCCGTGCACGCCGTGTACGCCCGCAAGCAGCGGGTCCTGGTCGCCGACCCGGCGGTCACCGTGGGCCGCCGTGCCCCCGAGCCGCTGCTGCGGGGCCTGCGCGCGGACACCGACCGCGCCTCCTACGCCCTGACGGCCGAGGTCCACCCGGTCCTGGCGCTGCTGGCCCCGGCCGACATACGCATCACCGCCCCGCCGCGCGGCGTCCGCGTGCTGGAGGACGCGGACCTGCCCTCCCTGGCCCGGCTGGGCGGCGTACTGAAACCGGCGGACGTGGAGGCGCTGCACGCGATGGCACGGGACCGCAGGACGTGGGAGCGGGTGTGAGACCCGGCGTTCGCCGCCGGCCCGGCAGGGGTCACGGCAGCGCGGCCGCCTTCCCCCCGTCCAGCAGCCCCGCCAGCAGATCCCCGTGATCCTGCACCCGGGGCGCCACGTCCTCCGCGACGAACTCGAGCTGCCCCGGGCTCCGGCACTCCTCGACCTCCTCCCACGTCACCGGCGCCGACACCAGCGGGGCCCGCCGCGCCCGCAGCGTGTACGGCGTGGCCGTGGTCTTGCGCCCGGCGTTCTGGCTCCAGTCCACGAACACCTTCCCCGGCCGCAGACTCTTCGTCATCCGGTGCACCACCAGCCGCGGCATCGCCCGCTCGGCCTCCACGGCCAGCGCCTTCGCGTACTCGCTCGTCCGCTCCGAGGAACTCCCGCGCACCGCGGCCAGCAGGTGCAGCCCCTTCGAGCCGGCCGTCTTGGCGTACGCCTCGATGCCGTCCGCCGCGAGCCGCTCCCGCAGCCACAGCGCGACCTCGCAGCAGTGCACGATGGTCGCGGGCGCCCCCGGGTCGAGGTCGAAGACCAGCCGGTCGGCCTCCTCCGGGGTCTGCACGAGCCACTGGTGCGTATGGAACTCGGTGACGAGGTTCGCCGCCCACACGAGGCTGGGCAGGTCCTGCACCACGACCATCCGGGCCGGCTCCTCGGACGACGAGCGCGGCACCTCGGCGGTCGTGACCCAGTCGGGCGTACCCGGCGGGACGTTCTTGGTGAAGAACAGCTGGCCGTCCGGCCCGTCCGGATACCGCAGGAAGGACACGGCCCGGTCGCGCAGGTGCGGCAGCAGCACCCCGGCGGTGGTCGCGTAGTAGTGCAGCAGCTCCCCCTTGGTGAAGCCGGTCTGCGGATACAGCACCTTCTCCAGGTTGCTGAGCGCGACCCGTCGCCCCTCCACCTCTGTGATAGGCGTCATAGGATGACAATCCCAGACAATCACCTACGTAACACCATGAATCGCAAGGAAGGGTGCGGCACGTGCGATCCATCTGGAACGGCGCCATCTCCTTCGGTCTCGTCAGCATCCCGATCAAGCTGGTGAACGCCACCGAGAGCCACTCGATCTCCTTCCGCCAGATCCACACCGAGGACAACGGCCGCATCCGCTACCGCAAGGTGTGCGAACTGGAGGAGCGCGAGGTCACGCAGGCGGAGATCGGCAAGGCGTACGAGGACGCGGACGGCACGATCATCCCGATCACCGACGAGGACCTGTCCCACCTGCCGATCCCGACCGCCCGCACGATCGAGATCGTCGCCTTCGTCCCGGCCGACCGGATCGACCCGCTCCAGATGGATGCCGCCTACTACCTCGCCGCGAGCGGAGCTCCCGCCGCCAAGCCGTACACCCTGCTCCGCGAGGCCCTGAAGCGCAGCAACAAGGTCGCCATCGCCAAGTACGCCCTGCGCGGCCGGGAGCGGCTGGGCATGCTCCGCGTGGTCGGCGACGCGATCGCCATGCACGGCCTGCTCTGGCCGGACGAGGTCCGTGCCCCCGAGGGCCTCGCGCCGGACGCCCACGTCACCGTGCGCGACAAGGAACTGGACCTCGCCGACGCCCTGATGGACACCCTCGGCGAGGTCGACCTGCAGGACCTGCACGACGAGTACCGCGAGGCGCTGGAGGAGGTCATCGCGGCGAAGGCGGCCGGCGAGTCCCCGCCCGAGGCCCCCGAGCCGGCCGCCGGCGGCAAGGTGCTGGACCTGATGGCCGCCCTGGAGAAGAGCGTGCGCGAGGCCCGCGAGTCCCGCGGCGCGGAACCCGCCGAACACGCCGAGGTCAGAGCCCTGTCCGGCCGCCGCACGACGCCCAAGGAGGCGGGCGGCAAGAAGTCGACGTCCACGACGGCGAAGAAGACGGCGTCCGCCAAGAAGACCACGGCCAGGACGACCTCCGACACGACGAAGAAGAAGACGACGGCGAAGACGACCTCCAAGTCCACCGAGAAACCCCCCGCCAAGAAGACCCAGGCCAAAAAGACAACCTCTCGCAAACGCCCGGCATAGCCACTGCGCCGCCGCTCACCCCGCGGAGACGGAAAGCGCGCTCAGCGCCGCAACGTCGTCTCGTGTTGCATGTGGGACAGCTTCTCCGGGTTGCGGACCGCGTAGAGGCCGGTGATGCGGCCGTGGTCGATACGGGCTGCGAGGACGCTGTCGAGTTCGCCGGCCATGCGGAGGAGGAGGGCCGGGTGGCCGTTGACGTGGGTGGGGCTGAGGGTGGCGGTGGCGGAGACCTTGAGGAGGCCGGCGACGAGGAGGCGGGCGACCTTGTCGGCGCCCAGGATCGGGCGCAGGACGGCCTGCTTGACCCCGCCGCCGTCGCCGATGAGGACGACGTCCGGGGCCAGGATGTCGAGCAGGCCCTGGAGGTCCCCCGTCTCGATCGCCTGCTGGAAGGCGGCCAGCGCGTCCCGGGTCTCGGCCGGGGAGACGGCCCCGCGCGGGCGGCGCGCGGCGACGTGCGCGCGGGCGCGGTGGGCGATCTGGCGCACGGCCGCCGGGCTCTTGTCGACGGCGTCGGCGATCTCGTCGTAGCCGAGGTCGAACACCTCGCGCAGCACGAACACCGCCCGTTCGGTCGGCGCCAGTGTCTCCAGCACCAGCAGCATCGCCATCGAGACGCTGTCGGCCAGCTCCACGTCCTCCGCCACGTCGGGCGCGGTCAGCAGCGGCTCGGGCAGCCAGGAGCCGACGTAGGACTCCTTGCGGCGGCCGAGCGTGCGCAGCCGGTTCAGCGCCTGGCGGGTGGTGATCCGCACCAGGTACGCCCGCCGGTCCCGCACTGCCGCGAGATCCACCCCGGCCCACCGCAGCCAGGTCTCCTGCAGCACGTCCTCCGCGTCGGCGGCCGAGCCGAGCATCTCGTAGGCCACGGTGAACAGCAGGTTGCGATGGGCGACGAACGCCTCCGTGGCCGGGTCCGCGCCCCTCGGTACGTCCTCGCTGCTCATCCCCTGCTCCCGCCTGCTTCCTCTGGACGACCTCACGTGCACAGGACGCCGCCCGCCCCGGGTCTGTGACAGCCCGGCGCGGTGGCGCAGGTCACATCGTGGGCCCGTCACAGCCGGCCGGCCGTCGGCATCTTGTGGTCGTCCAGCACACCGAGACACCGAGTGAGGACGACATGGACGCCGCCCGATTCAACCTGTTCGAGAACGAGGTCGCCGCCAACTTCGCCAAGCGGTTCGCGAACACCGGCCTGGTGATCCAGCGATCGCCGCTGCCGAAGTCCACCCAGGAACTGGTCTCGCTGCGCGCCAGCCAGATCAACGGGTGCGGCTGGTGCATCGACATGCACACCAAGGAGGCAGCAGCCGCCGGGGAGAGCGCCGCACGGCTCCACCTCGTCGCCGCCTGGCGCGAGTCCACCGTGTTCACCGAGGCCGAGCGGGCCGCGCTGGCCCTCGCCGAGGAGGGCACCCGGCTCGCCGACGCCCACACCGGCGTGTCGGACGAGACCTGGGAGCAGGTGCGCAAGCACTACGACGACGACCAGGTGGCCGCCCTGGTCTGTCTGGTGGCCCTGATCAACGCGGCCAACCGGCTCGCCGTGATCGTGCACCAGCGGGGCGGCTCCTACGAGCCCGGCATGTTCGCCGCCGCGTTCGACTGAGCGTCCCTCGCGGACGGGCCCGGCCCCAGGTGCTCGGACAGGGCGCAGATACTCGGCACGAGCTGAGTACCTGCGCCCTGTTCCACGGCCGGCCCGGCCGGGACGCTCGGAGCATGCGCCAAGGAATCCAGAAACCCGTATCGCACCTGTTGTCGATCCTCGTCCCGGCGGCGGCGTCGGTCGCGCTGTGGGCCGCCTGGCTGGGCTGGGACCAGCACGCCGACGTGCACCCCGACGGCACGACGAGCGGCCCGTACCAGGCCTGGCAGGTCATCGGGCTCGTGCTGACCCTGATCGCCCCCGTGTACTGGGCGGCCTCCCGGCGGCACGTCCCCGGTGCCGTGCTCGGCACCACGCTCGGCCTGACCCTGGCCGCCTACTACGACTGGTCCGACGACGCCAGCGGCCTCTTCGTGGTCGGCGTCGGGCTGGTCGCGCTGGGCAGCTTCGCCGGGACCGCCGTGGTGTCCACCGTGATCGTGAGCTTGAAGGGATCAGGGCCCCATCGCGGTGGCGGGGCCCTGACCTGACCGACGACCGAGCGCGCCCCGGTCCCGGCCGGCGCGGATCCCGACCGGGGCACCTGTCACGGCGGGGCGGTGGCTACCCCCGGTCGGGCTGGAAATCACCGAGCAGGTCCTGTCCCGGCTGGACGACGCCGTAACTGCTCTCGGGCACCTCGTTCCAGGCACCGGGGAGATCGCCCAGTGGCTCCGAGACGACCAGGCGGGTGTCGTCCGAGACGTCCCTCAGGAACGTGACGTCGGGGTGGAGGGCGCGCAGGTCGTCCACCCTGCTGCTGTAGTACAGCGACCGCGAGGCGGCCGTGCTGGAGTAGCGGAAGGCCCAGAGCCGTTCGCCCTCGGTCACCGCGACCGTCATCTGCAGGGGGTGCTCCACACCGTGCTCGTGCCCCACCTGCTCGACGTGGCCCGCCATACGGGCCACCGCGGCGGGTGGATCGTCGTCGAGTCCGTAGGTGAGAGCCAGATGGAACATGATCTCGGAGTCCGTCGTGCCTTCGAGGGCGGGGAACAGGGAGGGGTCGACCGCGAGGGCGAGGTCGCGGCGGAGCCGGGCGAAATCCGCGATCGAGCCGTTGTGCATCCACATCCAGCGGCCGTGCCGGAAGGGGTGACAGTTGGTCTGCTGCACGGCCGTTCCGGTGGAGGCCCGCACATGGGCGAAGAACAACGGCGAGCGGACGTGGGCCGCGATCTCCCGGAGATTCCGGTTGCTCCAGGCCGGGCCGATGTCACGGAAGACGGCCGGCGCGGGTACGGACTCCGTGTACCAGCCGACGCCGAAGCCGTCGCCGTTGGTCGTCTCGACGCCCATCCGCGCGTGGAGGCTCTGGTCGATCAGCGAATGCTTCGGGCGGTAGAGGACCTCCTCGAGCAGCACGGGCGTACCCGAGTAGGCGAGCCAACGGCACATGAGCGGTATCCCTGTCTGGAACGGCCCCGGACCCGGTGCGCGGCGCCTTTTGCCCCAGTGGACGCCCGGGCGCACGGCAGCCGCATCGCCCGCCGCGGGTGGTTCCTCCGAGCGGGATGCCGTCGAGGCGGAGGCCTGGCGGGCGGGTGCGGCACGCCCCAGGGGCGAGGGCGGCGGCGCACGGTGGGCGCGCGCGGGTGATCGAACGGTGAGATGCTGGCCGAGGAAACCCTGTCCACAGTCGGAACGTGAGCACCATGGCCGCAACCGACGACGACCGGGTGCCGGTGATGCCGGGGCCCGGAGTGGTCGATCCCGCCGGGGTCCCGTTTCTGCGAGCCCGCTTCGCCCTGCCGGCCCGGCCGGCCACCTTCCTGCGGCGCGAGCGGCTGGTCACCCACCTCGACGAGGCGATGCTGACCCCGTTGACGATGGTCAACGGGTCGGCCGGCGCGGGCAAGACCCTCCTGGTCGCCGACTGGGCCGCGCATCTGGACGTCCCGGTCGCCTGGCTCACCACCGGCCCGGCCGACCAGGCCCCCGGTCTTTTCTGGGCGTACGTCCTGCAGGCCCTGCGCCTGGCCGGCGTACCGGTGCCCGACGAGGTCGGCTGCCCGGCGGAGGCCGGCCGCGTGGACCGCGGGATGCTGGCCCGCCTGGCCGCCGGGCTGGAGCGGCGGGCGCGCCCCGTGGTCCTCGTCCTCGACGAATACGATCGCGTGACCGCCCCGGAGATCGCCGAGCAACTGCAGTTCGTGCTGCGCCACGCGGCCCGGGGCGTGCGCCTGGTGCTCGTCACCCGCACCGACCCCCCGCTGCCGATCCACCGGTACCGGGCGTCCGGCGAGATGACGGAGATCCGGGACGCCGAACTCTCCTTCACGGGCGAGGAGGCCGCGGAACTCCTCGCGCTGCACGGTCTCAGCCTGCCCGCGAGCGCCGTGCGCGCCCTGGTGGAGCGCACCCAGGGATGGGCCGCGGGCCTGCGGCTGTGCGCCCTGGCCGCCCGGCAGAGCGAGGACCCCGAGACGTACGCGAAGGAGTTCGAGGCGAGCCGCAGTGCGGTGGCCGACTTCCTCCTGGCCGAAGTGCTCGAACTCCAGCCGCCCGACACACAGGACCTGCTGCTGCGCATCAGCGTCCTCGACCGGTTCTGCCCCGAGCTGGTCGACGCGCTGACCCGCCGGAGCGACGCCGGACCGATCCTGGCCTCCCTGTACCGGCAGAACGCCTTCGTCCAGTACCTCGGTCACTCCTGGTACCGCCTGCATCCCCTGTTCGCCGAGATCCTGCGCGCCCACCTGCACGAGAGCGCTCCCGGGCTGGAGCCCGAGCTGCGCCGCCGGGCCGCGCTGTGGCTCAGAGGGTCAGGGGCCCTGTTCGAAGCGCTCGCCCAGGGGGCCGCCGCGGACGACTGGGAGTTCACCGCCGGCGCCGTCGTCGACGACCTGGCGATCGGACAGCTCTTCACCGGCCTGCGCTCCGACGACCTGTCCGCCCTGTTCGCGCGGATGAGCCCGCAGACCCCTGGGCCGGCCGCCGACCTGGTCCGCGCGGCCCGTGAGCTCGCCCACGGTGACCTCGAACCGGGCCTGCACCATCTGCACCGCGCCGAGGAGGTCCTGGACCGCAGCGGCTCCGGCCCGGTCGCGGCCCGGCTGAGCTGCGCCCTGCTCGAAGCCCTGGCGGCGCGGCTGACGGGTTCCCCGCACCGAGCGGAGAAGGCCGCCGCGGCGGCGCGGAGCCTGAGCCACGAGGTGCCCGCGCACCTCCTGGAGCAGCATCCCGAACTCACCGCCCTGCTCCTCACCCACCTGGGCTCCGCCCGTCTGTGGGCCGGTCACCTCGAGGAGGCGCGCGCCTGCCTGTCGGCGGTCGCCGGGCGCCGCGGCGGAGCCCCGATGGCACTGCCCCGCCTGGAGTGCCTCGGCCACCTCGCGCTGATCGACTACCTGAACGGCTGGCCCGGCCGGGCGGAGCACCGGGCCCTGGAAGCGGCGCGGGAGGCGGAACGCCACGGCCTGCCCCCGCCGTCGGGCTCCGGCATCGGCCGGCTGGTCCTGGCCGCCGTCCTCATCGACCGTGACGAACTCCAGCAGGCCCAGGCGCTCCTGGAGGAGACCGCCGCCTCGCCCGCGGTTCTCGAGGACCCGGTGATGCGGGCGAGCCGGGCCCTTACCCGGGCACGTCTGCTGCTGGCCAGGGGAGAGAACCGGGCCGCGCTGGAGGCGGCGGACTGCGCGGTCCCGGCGGCCGTGACCTCGCCCTGGGCGGAGGACGACGCGGCCCTGATCGCCTCCGCCGCCCATCGGGCGCAGGGCTCCTTGGAGGAGGCCGAGAAGGTCCTGCAGCACGCGGCACACCACCGCTCGGCGTGCGCGGTGGAGGCGGCGCGGGCGCGGCTCGCGGCGGGACGGGGCGACGAGGCGCTGGACCTGATCGACAGCCTGCCCGGCGGTGACCGGCCCGGTCCGGCGGTGACCGTCCGGGCCGCCCTGGTGCGGGCCGAGGCCGCCCAGCGGGCGGGAGACGACACCACCGCCCGCCGCCTCGTCGCCCAGGCGCTCCTGGACGCCCGGCGGGAGCAGCTGCGCCGGCCGTTCCGGGAGGCCGGCCCCTGGATCCGCCCCCTGCTCGGCGCCGAGAGTCCGGGCGCGCTGGCCCGGGGCTGGCTCGCACCCGGCCCGGGCGGGCGGGGCGACACCGGGCAGCCCGTGGTGGGCCCGCCACCGGCGCTCGTCGTCGAGCCGCTGAGCGGACGCGAGTGCGACGTCCTGCGGCGGCTGGCCCGGATGATGTCCACGGAGGAGATCGCGGCCGACCTCTACGTGTCCGTGAACACCGTGAAGACCCACCTCAAGAGCATCTACCGCAAGCTGGCGGTGAACCGGCGCGCCGACGCGGTGCGCCGCGCGACGGAACTGCGGCTGCTGTGAGGCCTCCCCACCACTCCGGCGCGAAGCCGCCCGTGACGCGTGGCACCGGGCAGCGCGCGGCTCGCTCGCGCAGGGCGGAACGCGTCGCCCACGCCGACTACACCGGTGGCGTCTACGGCTCCATGCTCGCCGCCTCCGTGATCATCGGCGCCGGCAGCCTCGGTTCGTTCCCGCGCACGGAGCTGGTGGTGCTGCTGGTGCTCACCGGAGTGGTGTTCTGGTGTGCGCACGTGCACGCCCAGCTCTTCGGGGCACGCCTGGCGCAGCGGGCCCTGGACCGCGCCACCGTGCTGCACGTGTGCCGGGACGAGTGGCCGATCGTCAAGGCCGCCCTCCCGCCGGCCGTCGCCGTCGCCGTCAGCCCCCTGCTGGGCCTCGACGTGTCGGGCTCCCTCTGGTTCGCGCTCGCGGTGGCCGTGGCCGGGCAGGTGGGCTGGTCGGTGGCCGCGGCACGGCGGGCCGGTGCCTCCTGGCGGCTGACGGCCCTCACCGCGTCGGTGAACCTGCTGTTCGGTCTGCTGATCACCGCGTTCAAGATCGCCCTGACGCACTGACCGGAACGATCCGCGCCCCCGGAACGATCCGCGCCGCCGGGTCACCTGTAGCGGGTGAAGGCACGCACGACGTGCGGGGCGGACCATCGCAGGAAGGACGCAGTCCGTCCGCGTCCGCCTGCCCCAGGGAGCCGGGGAGCAGCACATGCGCTACGAGATCCGCATCGACGGACAGCTGTCCGAGGCGCTGTCCAAGGCATTCCCGGAGCTGGACCACGTGGTGATGTCCGGTCAGACGGTCCTGTACGGCCCCGTCGTCGACGAGGCGGAGCTGTACGGACTGCTGGCCCGCTGCCGGTCGCTGGGGCTCCGGGTACTGGAGATGCGCCAGGCACCCCAGTGACCCGGCCGCACCGCCCTACCGGAAACCTTTCGCCCTGTGCGCGTGTCCCGGCGCGCGCCCGTCACAGGTCCTGGGCGCGGATCCGGCCCGAGCGGGCGGCGTCGCCGAGCGCCCGGAAGTCCCGCTCGTTCTGGTCGGCGTAGCCTTGCGCGAACTCGGTGAGGGCGCGGTCGAAGCGGGCGCCGCCGCCGAGGTAGGCCGCGATGGCGACCGGGTCGCCGGAGCGGGCGTGGGCCCGTGCCAGGCTGAACCCGCACAGCCGCGCGAACAGGCGCAGCAGCGCGGGGTGCATGGTGTCCGGCCGCGCGATGCCCTTCCAGTCCCGCAGCTGGCGGACGTAGAAGTCCCGGCCCTGCCCGTCCAGCCCCACGACGTGCGTCCAGCCCAGGAAGATGTCGCCGGACGTCTGCATCAGCCGCTGTCCGGTCACCACACGGCGGCCCTGGTTGTCGAAGCGGTCACCGCCCCGGTGCGCGGCCAGCACCGACTCCTGCGCCTCCTTGGCCTGCAGCAGCAGGGGATCGTCGTCGTCCCGGCCGAGCAGCAGCAGGATCCAGCAGCGGGTGCCGACACTGCCGACGCCCACGACCTTGCGGGCCATGTCCACGAGGCGGTAGTGGCCCAGCAGATGCCGGCGCTCGGCGGGCAGGGTCCGCGCGTACGCCTCCAGGACGGTCCGCAGCTCCTGCTCCTGCCCGCTCCCGGACGGCTGCGGCAGGAGATCCCGCAGCGGGGTGACCAGGGGCGGGTCCGCGGCGATCCGCCGGCCCTCGGCCGTGACGCGGGTGAGCTTCGCGAAGGCCTGGAGCGAGGTACGGGTCCGGGCCCGCGCCGCCGCCTCGGCGGTACGCCGCCTGCTCTCCTTGTCCATCGACGAGGCCAGCAGTTCCCGCAGGCGGTCGGCGTCGTCCTGCGCGTACCAGATGTCCAGCGTGCCCATGCCGGCGAACTCGCGCATCCGCTGCCGGTAGGCCCGCACGCACGTCTCCACCGCCCTGTCCTGGTCCCCGGCCGGAAAGCCGTTGGCACGGGCCGCGATGACGAAGCTGGTCGCCAGCCGTTTGACGTCCCACTCGAACGGCCCGGGCAACGTCTCGTCGAAGTCGTTGAGGTCGAAGACGAGATGGCGCTCCGGCGAGGCCAGCAGCCGGAAGTTCAGCAGGTGGGCGTCGCCGCAGAGCTGCACGGTCAGACCGGTGTCCGGAAGGGGGCCGAGGTCCATGGCCATGACCGCCGCCGCACCCCGGTAGAAACGGAACGGGGACTCGAGCATCCGGCCGTAGCGGAGGGGAACCAGCTCCGGCACCCGGGTGGCCGACTGCCGTTCCAGCACCTCCACCGGATCCGGCCGGCGCGGCCCGGCCTCGAACGATCCGTGGCAGGAGCGCGGGGCACGCTTGCGTGCGTTCCTGCCGTACGACGCTCTCTGGGCCGGCGTCGGCCTCGCCTCGAACGGGCTCGGTACGGTCATCGCGACACCTCCTGGGCAGCATCCGGCCGCGGCATCCCTGCAGGGCGTCCACCCTGGTCGGCGGTTCGCCGACCGAGCCCCGTGCGACGCTCCGGCCCTGGCGGACACCGGCGGACAGGACCACGAACAGGACCACGAACAGGACCACCAACAGGACCACGTACAGCGCCGGCGTCGCGGCCCGGCCTTTGCGGACTTCAGCCCGACCACGACGATCACGAGCGGGCCGGATGCGGCGAGCACGGTCGCAGAGCCGGCCGTGCGGCCCCCGTCCGGGCGCAGCGGGCCGGCACGCGGTGACGGGCCCCGTCGCGACGAACACGCACGCGCCACGGCTCGTGCCGCCCACCGCCCACCGCCCGCCGCCCACGGGCCGGGCCCGGCCCAGTGCCGCGCGCCGTCCGCCCGGACAGCCGGCGGATCGCTCATCCGGTGCCTCTGCCGGCGCCGTTCCGGTGCCTCTTTTCGGCTTCCACCTCATCGCCCGTGCGCCGCGCATGGATCACCCGCCGGGGGTGATCCCCCGGCCGGCGGCGCGCGGCACGCTGGCCCGGTGAGGTCCCCCCACACCGCCCCGCCGGCGGTCCGGAGGCGATTCGCTCGATCACGTCAGGAGGAGCCATGACCATGCCGCGTGATCCGGCATCGCCCACCGGACCGGACTACGTGCCCGGCGGGGCGGACCACCGCCCGGAGGGCGACGACGCCGCATGGGCGCTGGCGGCACTCGGGCGTTCCTGGACGTGGATCCTGGGATCGGCGGTCGCGACGCTCGTACCGGGCATCCTGATCCTGGTCTGGCCGGACGAGACCCTGCACGTGCTGGCCGTCATCATCGGCCTGTACCTGCTCGTGGTCGGGGCCTTCCGGTTCGTCGCGTCCTTCGCCCCGGAGGGGCACGGCGAGCGGCTTGCCGGGCTGCTGGTCGCCGTGCTGTACGTCCTGGCCGGGGTGCTGTGCCTGCGCAATCCGCTGCAGACCATCACCGCGCTCTCGGTCATCGTCGGGGCCCTCTGGCTGGTGTCCGGCGTACTCACCCTCCACACGGCCCTGGCGACCAAGGATCTGCCCCACCGCGGCTTCGTCCTCGCCGCGGCGGTGCTCGGCATCGTCGCGGGGATCGTCGTACTGGCCCTGCCGGCCGAGTCGGCCCGCGCCCTCACCCGGCTGCTCGGCCTGTGGCTGATCCTGCTGGGCCTCCTCGAGGCGGCGGTCGCCCTCGCGTGGCGCTCCGCCGTCCGAAGGGCCCGTGGCCCGGCACGGCACGGATCCACCGAGAGGTCCTGAGCCTCCATGCCCGCGAACGGCGTCCCGGCTTCGCCGCCCTGGTGCGGGTCCTCGAGGATGCCGGGCCTCTCGGACGCGGTCGGGGCTTCGGGGGTGCCTGCGTCACCGCACGCCGGTGGGGCTTCAAAGGTCTCCGGGGCGTCGGGCCCGGGCTGGGAGGTTCCTGGGTCGCCGCAGGTGGGCGGGGCTTCCGAGAGGCGTGGGCCGTCGTACGCCGGTGGGTCCCGGAGGATGCCTGGGCCGTCGTGCCCCGGTGGAGCCCCGCCGGCTCCCGGGCCCTCGGCCTCCGGCGGAGCCCAGGAAGCCGGCGGCGCGGTGGCATCAGCGCACCGCCCGGTCCTGGTCGCCGTGGCCGTCGTCGCCGTGCTCGCCGCCGCAGCGGGCCCTCCGCAGGCGGTGAGCGCCGTCGGCGAACCCGGGCGACGACGGCAGTCCCCGTGAGCCATGGCCGGCCGATTCCGTCAGCCATGGGCCGGGAAACCCGCACCCGCTCCGCGCCCCGGCGGCGGACGGGCGCAGCGGGTGAGAACCACCCTCCGATCGGGGCCCGTGGCGCAACTGCTGCCCCGGTTGTCGGCACTGCGCATCGTCGACGGCGCCGTGCGGCTGGCCGCTCAGACCTTCCTCACGGCGCTGCCGCTGCTGATGGCGGTGGCGGCGTTCGCGCCCAGCGGGGTGCAGAACCTCCTCGCCCACTCCCTCCGCGCGGTTCTGGGGATCTCCGACGACGCCATGCAAGAGGTACGCCGTACCTTCGCCGCCACCGGGCCGACGCGGAACTCCGTCGGAGTCGTGGGCGCGCTCGTCACCCTCGCCTCGGCCACGGCGGTCAGCCGGGCGCTCCAGGCGGTGTGCGAGCGCTGCTGGCACCTGCCCCGCGCCCGTCTGGGGGCGGGGGCCGTCTGGCGCTGGCTGGTCTGGCTGCTCGTCTGGCTCGCCGTCCTGCTGGTCCAGGCCCCGCTGCGCAGTGGTTTCGGCCTGGGCACGGTGCCCGGCCTGGTGCTGTCCGTCCTGTCGGCGACCCTGCTGTGGTGGTGGTCCCAGCACCTGCTGCTGGGCGGCAGGATCGGCTGGCCCAGCCTGCTGCCGGGAGCCGTGCTGGCCGGGACGGGCACGGTCGTCCTGAGCTGGGCCGCCCGCCTGCTGATGCCCACGGCCACGCATCGCAGCCTGGCGGAGTTCGGCCCCCTCGGCCTCGTCTTCACCTTCCTGTCCTGGCTGGTGTCCGTCTTCCTGGTCGCCGTGTCGGGCCTGGCGCTGGGCGAGGCGGTCGCGTCCTCCGCCTGGTACCGGACGGCCGTCGCCTCCCGCCACCACCGCACCGGAACCGACCGGTGACGTCCGTGGGCGGTACGGCCCGCCCGGCGGGCACCGGGGCAGTTCACCCGCCTCGGGTGAGGCCGCCCGGGTTTGCCGTGGGCACGCTGAGAACGGCATACGGCGCCCGCCGGGCGCAGGCCGGGGATGGAGGACAGACATGAGCGCGCCGACGTATCTCGCCTACGACTATCCGCTGTTGAGCGCCTTCTGGACCGTGTTCTGGGTCTTCCTGTGGATCATGTGGTTCATCCTGCTCTTCCGGATCATCGTCGACATCTTCCGTGACGACTCCCTCAACGGCTGGGCCAAGGCCGGGTGGCTGGTGTTCGTCTGCGTCCTGCCCTTCCTGGGCGTGTTCGTCTACGTGATCGCCCGCGGCAAGGGGATGGGCCACCGGGAGATCGCCCAGGCGCAGGCACAGCAGCAGGCGATGGACCAGTACATCCGGGAGACCGCCGCAGGCGGCGCGAGCCGGACCGGCAGCGTCGACGAACTCGCCAGGCTCTCCGAGATCCGCGCCCGCGGCGACATCACGGAGGACGAGTTCCGCAGGGCGAAGGAACTGGTCCTGACCGGGGCGGCCCCCTCGGGGCGCCCGACCGGCACCACCGGTCACACCACGGAAACGAGGTAACAGGATGACCGCCGCACACGCACCCGGGACGCACCCGGTCAGACAGGAGTGGGCCACCGGTCTGACGGCCTTCGGAGCCGTCATGCTCATGATCACCGGAATCCTCGCCATCATGAGAGGCATCGCGGCCATCGCCCAGGACGAGATCTTCGTCACGACGAGGAACTACACCTTCGCGTTCGACCTCACGGGCTGGGGCTGGATCCACCTCGCCCTCGGCGTCGTCGCCGTGATCGTCAGTCTCGGGCTGTTCCAGGCCGCGACGTGGGCACGGGTGGCCGGGGTGGCGATCGCCGGGCTCGTCATCATCGCCAACTTCCTCTCCCTGCCGTACTACCCGGTCTGGTCGGTCGTCATGATCGCCATCTCGGGGTTCATCATCTGGGCCCTGTGCGTGGTGCGGAAGGACGACGCCCTCGTGTCGGGCACCGACGCGTGAGGCCGTGAGCCATCTGGACACGGCACCCTCCGCGAGCCGCCCGGCCAGGGGTCCCAGCGCCCTCGGCCGAGGGGGATGAGCTCCCCCTCGGGAGGGCATCCCCCGCCGAGCCACCGCGGCCCCGTGAGCGCACCCGAACGGCGACGCCCACCGGGCCGCGTCGGCGTGTCCCGGCCGCGGCCCCTCACCCGCCGGTTGCTCCCTGCACCTGCCGCATCGCCGCCCGGGAAACGGAAACGGCCACCCCGAGCGCTCACCTCCTCCCCGCACAACCATCGGCCCCTGCCGCGTGTCTCACAGCCGAAGCACATCCGCGCACCGCGCAGCCGCACACCCGTGCCCGTGCGCAGGCGCACCGCTCGCGCCGCAGGGAGGAATCGTGGGGATCCGCAGGGCCGTCACCGCCGCCGCAGCCGCCGCGCTGATCGGGGCACTCGCCGTGCCGCTCGCCGCGAACCCGGCGTCCGCCGGGGAGGCCACCGCCCCGGTGCGGGAGGACTTCAACGGCGACGGCTACCAGGACCTCGCCGTCGCCGCCCCCGCCGCCACGGTGGGCGGCCACTCCTGGGCCGGCTACGTCGCGATCAGCTACGGCTCGGCGACCGGCCTGTCCCCGGCGCGTACGACGATCATCACCCAGGACACCCCGGGCGTGCCCGGCGCCTCCGGCGACAACCACGGCTTCGGCTACGAGCTGATCCCGCGCGACCTGGACGGAGACGGCCTGACCGATCTCGCCGTGGTGACGCACGACTACGAGCCGGCGAACAACGTCAGCGGTTCGGTGATCGTCCTGTGGGGCCGCACCACGGGCATCTCCGGCCAGGACGCGGCGAGCATCCCCGCATCCCCCGACGCATCGGTCGGCGAGGACATCACCGCGGGCGACTTCGACGGCGACGGCCACACCGACCTCTTCATGAGCAACACCGAGAACTACGACTACCGCGCGGTGCTCCACGGCCCCTTCGGCAGGAACGGAGCCCCGGCGCGCGAGCAGCAGCTGATGGTCTTCAGCAGCGACAACACCATCTGCTCCACCGCGTCGGGCGACTTCAACGGCGACGGCATCGACGACCTCGCGACCTTCTACGTCTACGAGGACCACGCCGAGGGCGGCAAACTCTGGCTCGGTACGCGCCAGGGCCTGTCCACCGTCCCGCAACGGCTCCCCTCCGCGAACACCACCGCCGTGGGCGACTTCGACAGGGACGGCTACGCCGACCTCGCCACCCGGGTCTACCCGAACGGCGAGACGGATCTGCAGTACGACCCGGGAACCGTCAAGATCTACTACGGCTCGTCGGCCGGCCCCAGCACGACCCGCACCAGGACGATCACGCAGGAGACGGCAGGTGTACCCGGCGTGAGCGAGAAGGGCGACCAGTTCGGCGCCCGGCTGAACGCGGGCGACGTGAACGGCGACGGCTACGCGGACCTGGCCGTGGGAGACCCCGACGAGGCCATCGGCTCGGTGGCGAAGGCCGGTTCGGTGGTCCTGCTCAAGGGCGGCAGGGGCGGCCTCACCGGCACGGCCGCACAGGCGTTCCACCAGGACACCCCGAGCGTGCCGGGCGTCGCGGAGAAGGGCGACCTGTTCGGCGGCTCGGTACGCCTGCTGGACGTGACAGGGGACGGCAAGGCAGACCTGGCCGCCGGTGCCCCCGGTGAGGACCTGGGCACGACCCCGAACGCCGGCGCGGTATGGCTGCTGCGCGGCACGTCGTCCGGCCTGACCGCCTCCAAGGCCTTCGCGGCGAACCCGGTGGACCTCGGGGCGCCGACGGCGAAGGCGGAGTTCGGCGAGAACCTGGCGGGCGACAACGGGCCGACGCTGCTGATCCCGTAGCGCCGGCACCTCAGCGGAACGCGCGGCCCACCACCGCCCCCAGGTGGATGATCACGCCCACGGCCACCAGCCACGACAGGATGACCATGACGACGCCGATCGGGCCGTACTTCTGCTCGTTCGCCACGATCGTCGTGGAGAAGTAGTGGGCCGAGAACACCCCGAGGCCGGTCCAGCACACGCTGGTGACCAGAGCGGCGGGAAAGAGGGCGCGCCATGGCACCGCCCGGGCGAGCAGCACGTACATGCTCCCCCACCAGAAGACGACCGCCCAGAGGAAGCCGACCAGAGCGGTCAGGAGCCCCCAGGGGACCTGCCTGCCGAGCACGGCCTGCGCGGCGGCGTAGGCGAACAGCCAGGCGAGCCACACGAGTTGGGCCGCGGTGTGCCGCCATCCACCGCCGCGGACGTCGAACAGCATCCGGTACCAGCTCTGCAGGGTGCCGGCCACGGCCACGGCTCCCAGCACGAGCAGGAAGGCGCTCGTCAGGGTGAGGGTGGACGAACCGGTCGCGGGGGCGAACAGGGATGCCACGGCCTTCGCCGCCTGCTCGTTCAGCCCCAGCCAGCCGACGACGACCACGGCCGCGTCGCGTCCTGCCGCCGCCGTGACGATGATCAGGAACGGGAAGAAGCACAGGAGCGCGAGCGAGGCCAGCTGGAAGGAGTGCCCGAAGAAGTCGGCCGCCGAGAGCCGGCCCCAGAGCCGCAGCACCCAGCTCTCCCGGACCCGATGGACAACGGCCCGCCCCCGCCGGCCCGCCTGCCACCACACCGCGTGCCCTCGCTCGCGGGCGGTCTTCCTGCCGTCACTCATGCAATGAAGTGAACTCCGGCCGACGAGCCGTGTCGCGGCGGGACGGGTGAACGGGCACACGAGGAGCGCCGGGTGGGTGCCTAGGTCGGGCCGGTGCGGTCGTCAGCCGCCCGACGTCCTGCCTGTTTCCGTGTGCCGCCTGGTACGGCGAACCTCTCTGATGGTCCCGGCCAGAAAGCCCACTGCGAGCACCCCGATCACGGTCGCCCCCCGCAGCACGCCGTCGGCGTCGCGTCCGTCGAGGTACGCGACGTGGCGGACCTCGGTGGGGTGCGCCGGGTCGTATGCGACGGGCAGCCGCGCTCCCGGCCTCGCATCCCTCGCCGAGCCGGCCGCGACGTCGACATCCGCGCGCACGGGGCCGGACGGTGTGCCGAGGAGCACCCTCACCGAGGTCGCCCAGCCCTCCTCCGACCGGCCGGTGACCTCGACCACGGTCGCGTCGGTCCGGCGGCCGTGGTCCCGGAGGTTCGCCACCACCCGGTACTCCTGACCGGCTTCCCGGCCCATGATCCCCGCGAGGGCGGCGAACACCAGGAACCCCACGGCGGCCACCCGGGCCCCGGCCCACTTGGGGGCCACCAGCCACGATTCGGGCCCGAGCCGCAGCAACCCGGCCAGAAGGCGGCCCGGCGAGGGAGCGGCCCGCCCCCGGCGCCGCACCAGCCGGGAGACACCGTCCGCCGCGCCCAGTGCCACCGCCCAGCCGAGAACATAGAGCCACGACGATCCGAACGGCCCGAACGCCGCCCACACCACGACGGCGACGACGACCGCGAGCACCCTCCACCCGCCGGAAGAGCCGTTCGGGTCCCGGCCGCCGCTCAGCAGGCGTCTGCGCTCGTCCACCGGCGCCTCCCCACCCCGTCACGAGAGGAGACCCACCGGCTGCCGCGCTGGTTGTACGAGGTCCGGCTGCCGCGCCGGTCGCAGGAGTACCGGGCCGTCCCACCCCGGACGGCCGGGCACCGGGCTGCTTTCACCCCCGGCGGGTGAGGCGGCTCCCACCGGGACGCCGGACCCTTGGCGTGAACAGGTCGGTGACAGGCGCCTGCCCCTGCGGTGAGGTGCGTCAGCGGACGAGGGAGCCCAGGTGAACCAGTATCCGCCCATCGCCGAGCACGGTATGGTCGGCGACCTTCAGACCGCCGCCCTGGTGTCCTCCTCCGGAACCATCGACTGGTGGTGCACGCCGCGCTTCGACTCGCCGAGCGTCTTCGCCTCGCTCCTGGACAGTGAGCGCGGAGGGCAGTGCCGTCTCGCCGCGGAACTCCCGGCCGAGAACGGCCTGGCGGTCAGGCAGCTGTACCTGTCCGACACGGCCATCCTGGTCACCCGGTTCATGGCACCCGGCGGAGTCGGCGAAGTCGCCGACTTCATGGCGCCCATCGACTCCCCGGAGCCTCACGACAGGCACCGCCTGCTGAGGCTCGTCCGGGTCGTCCGGGGAAGCCTGCCGTTCAGCTTCACCTGCCGCCCGCGCTTCGACTACGGCCGTGCCCCCCACACGCTCACGCAGTCCGACGACCACGGCGCGCTCTTCAGCGGTCCGGGGACGGACCTGCATGTGCACTCCACCACCGGCATCCCGCTCCGCGCCGACGGCGACGACATCACCGCCCGGTTCACCCTGTCGGCCGGCCAGGCGGCCGCGGTCGTGCTGACGAGCGCGGCGAGCGGTGGTCCCGTCCCGCGGCACCCGTCTCTGGAAGAGGCCGCCGACGACTTGGAGGCGTGCCGCGCCTTCTGGCTGACCTGGCTGCGGTCGTCCACCTACCGCGGCCGCTGGCAGGACGTGGTGAACCGCTCGGCGATCACCCTCAAACTGCTCACCTACGCCCCCACCGGCGCACCTGTAGCCGCCGCCACCATGGGGCTGCCCGAGCAGGTCGGCGGCGAGCGCAACTGGGACTACCGCTACACCTGGATCCGGGACGCGGCGCTCTCCGTCAGGACACTGATCGATCTCGGATTCCACGACGAGGCACACGCCTTCCGCCACTGGCTGCGCGACCGCGTCGAGGCCGGCGGCACCGTCTCGGGCGACCCCCTGCAGATCATGTACCGCGTCGACGGCGACCCCCACCTGACCGAAGAGACCCTCGATCACCTCGAGGGCTACCGGGGTTCTCGGCCGGTCCGAGCGGGCAACGCGGCGGCCGACCAGCTCCAGCTCGACATCTACGGTGAGGCTTCGGACGCCTTGATCGTGGGGGGCGACATCGGCGCGATCCGCGGCTGGAAGGCACTCAGCGACGTCCTGGACTGGCTCGCCGGCCACTGGGACCAGCCGGACGAGGGCATCTGGGAGACTCGCGGCGGCCGGCAGAACTTCACCTACAGCCGCCTGATGACCTGGGTGGCCTTCGACCGGGGCATCCACGCGGCTCGTGAGTTCTCCCGCCCGGCCGACCTCACCCGCTGGACCGACGCCCGGGACGCGGTCTTCCGCCAGATCGTCGAGCGCGGCTGGCACGAGAAGCGGCAGGCCTTCGTACAGCACTACGACACCGACGTCCTGGACGCCTCCCTCCTGCTCATGCCGGAGGTCGGCTTTCTCTCGCCACGCGACCCCGACTGGCTCAGCACCCTCGACGCCATGGACGAGGAACTGGTCAGCGACAGCCTGGTCTACCGCTACGACCCCACGGCCTCCCCCGACGGCCTGCGCGGCTCGGAGGGCACTTTCAACCTGTGCAGCTTCTTCTACGTCGCGGCACTCGCCCGCAGCGGACGGCTCCACCAGGCCCGGCACGCCTTCGACAAGATGCTCACCTACGCCAACCACGTCGGCCTGTTCGCCGAGGAGATCGGATTCTCGGGCGAACAACTCGGCAACTTCCCCCAGGCGTTCACCCATCTCGCCCTGGTCAACGCGGCCATGGCGCTCGACGAAGCACTGAGCAAGGCGGAGACCGGGCCCCGGACCGGCGACCACGGGCAGCCCGCGACCCACGGCCTCAGAGCGCCGGCCGAGGGCGCTCCGGGGGGCGCCACCCGTGGTTGAGACGGCGGCGCGGCAGCAGGTGGCGGGCCAGGGACGGGTGCTGGCCGCCCTGGCCCTCGCCCAGTTCATCTGCAGCTTCGCCGGCTCCAACATGAACGTGATGATCAACGACATCAGCGAGGACCTGGACACCACGGTCCAGGGCGTGCAGGTGGCGATCACCGTCTTCCTGCTGGTGATGGCCGCCCTGATGATCCCCGGCGGCAAGCTGACCGACCGCTACGGCCGCAAGCGCTGCTTCCTGACCGGTCTCGTCGTCTACGCGATCGGCGCTTTGCTGAGCGCGGCCTCACCGGGACTCGGGGTGCTCATCCTCGGCAACTCGATCCTCGAAGGGATCGGCACCGCGCTGCTCATCCCGCCGGTCTACATCCTCACCACGCTCCTCTACCCGGACGTGACCTCCCGCGCCCGCGCCTTCGGGGTCATCATGGCGCTGGGCGGCATCGGCGCCGCCGCCGGACCGCTGATCGGCGGGCTGATCACCACAGGCATCAGCTGGCGCGCGGCCTTCGTCTTCCAGGCCCTGGTCATCGCGCTGATCGTCGTACTCAGCCGCCGTATCGACGATCCGCTGCCCCCCGATCGGACCCGCTCCTTCGACACCGTCGGGGCGGTCCTGTCCGCCGCCGGCCTCGTCCTGGTCGTCATGGGCATCCTGGCCGCGGACAACAACATCTGGCTCATGATCGCCCTCCTGGTCCTCGGCGCACTGGTGCTCGGCTGGTTCTTCCGCACCGTACGTGCCAAGGAAAGGTCCGGCAGGGAACCGCTGCTGTCACTCGCCCTGTTCCGCAACCGCACCTCCAACCTCGGACTCGTCACCCAGAACGTCCAGTGGCTGATGCTCCTCGGCTCGTCCTTCACGGTGGCCGCCTACCTCCAGGTCGTGCGCCACTACGACGCCATACAGACCGGAGTCATCTTCACCGCGGCCACGCTGGGACTGCTGCTCACCTCCCTGTCCGCCGAGCGACTGGCCAAGAAGCGCTCCCAGCGCACGCTCATCATGACCGGCTTCGTCGTCTGCATCGTCGGCGTGGCCGTCCTGATCGCCCTGGCCGCGAGCTTCTCGACGGCCTGGGCCTTCGTGCCCGGACTCCTGCTGGTCGGGCTCGGGCTGGGCGTCATGCTGACCCCGTCGGTCAACGTCGTGCAGTCGAGCTTCCCGGAGGAGCAGCAGGGGGAGATCTCAGGCCTGTCCCGCAGCGTGTCGAACCTCGGCTCCTCCTTCGGCACGGCCATCGCCGGCACCATCCTGGTCTCCGGGCTGACCACGCATGCCTACGCCGCCGCGATGATCGCCCTGGCGGTCACCGGCCTCGCCGGCCTGACCGCGGCAGCACTCCTGCCCCGGGAAACGGGCGCCGGCCCCCGGGAAACGGGCGCCGGCCCCCGGGAAACGGGCGCCGGCTGACGTTCTTCTCCCGCCTCCTCGTCAGTACCCGTGGGGACGCCGGTTGGGGTCGAACTGCTGGACCTTCTTGGCGAGATCGGAACCGTCGGCAGCGACGCCGTACCGGCCGCGGACGTACCGCATCGCGGCGGCGATGCAGGCCACGGGGTCGTAGATGTTCACCGAGGTGCCGGGAACGTGGCGCTGGGCGAAGGTCTGCGGGATGCACTGCACGATGCCCCGGGAGCACTGGAAATGCGTGAGCGCGCCGTTCAGCCGCACGATCCGCCCGTCGCCCAGATAGCCGTCCCCGAAGTCCTTGACCTTGCTGAAGCCGGGAGGCGTCTTGGCGTTGCTGTCCCACATGTTGCAGGCGTTGGGATTGCCGGACGACTCGCGCGCGACGGCTGTCTTGAAACCCTTCACCCAGAAGTTGCTCGCCTGGACTCCGGCCGCCGTACTCGCCTGGGCGATCCAGTCGTCCAGCGTGCCCTCGGGTGTGTACCGCTGGAACGTCACCTGCTTCGGGTCGATCTGCCCCATGGCATCGACGCCGGTGCCTCCCGTCGTCCCGTCCACCGGGAAACCCGTACGCACCCGGAACAGCCCCGCGCGCTGCCCGAGTTCCGTCAGCGACTGCACGCCGGGTGCCCCGACGGCGTCACTGCCGGCGAGATGCAGCACGGTACGGCGAAAATCGTCGTAGAGGTCCTGGGTGGCGGACTCGAAGATCCCGCGTTCATCGGTCACGTGCGTGTGCATGACCCTCTCCAGCCCGTCCTGCACCAGAGCCACATCGGCCTTGGGGCTGGCGTCCCCGCCCGGCTGCGCCTGCTCCTCCTCGGCGCTGTGCGTCGAGGCCCAGACCACCTGGTTCAGACTGACCCAGGGCTGCTCCGCGGCCGGGGACGACCCCGCCCTGACGTTGAACAGCTGTGACTGCCTGCCCAGTTCGGCCAGCTCCTGCGGGCTCGGAACACCGTGCCCGTCCGCCTCGCAGCGGCCCAGCTTCTCCTTGCGGAACTGCTCGAAGAGCTCCTGCGTCTCCGCCTCGTACACGGAGTGCGGGTCGTCCGGGGCGACACCCATGACCTTCGTCAACGCGTCCTGCACGAGGGCGACATCGTCCGCCGTGGTGCCGTCGCCGTCTCCCGCGGCCTGCTCCTCGGCCGTGGAGTGAGTGGCCGCCCAGCTGATCCGGCTCGAGGACACCCACGGCAGCGCCTCCTCGACCTCTGCCGCCCGCAGCGCATCGGACTCACGAGAGGAGGCAGCTGCCATGTAGGTGTACCCGGGCTTGTTCTTCAAACCCGGATCGGCCGTGACAATCCCCTCCGCGAACTTCGGCAGCCCGTACCCGTAAAGATAACTGTCCCGACGGGCCCGCTTTTTCAGGTACACCCCGTCACCCTCGGCCGAACCGTTGGCGTTGGTGTTCCCCTCGATGGTGTACACGTAATCAGCGTCGTACTTGTGGACGAGCCCGACGTGCGAGCCTCCCGCGTGGCCGAAGAACACCATCGCCCCGATGGCGGGATAGTACGAGAACCTGCCGCGGCTCTTGTACCAGTTGACGGCCGCCGGGCATGAGGCGGTCACCGGTGCCAGGTCCTTGAGGCCCGCCTGCTGGAAGGCCCAGGACTGAAAGGTCTGGCACCAGGACTGGTTCTGCGACCACTCCAGCCCGGGAACGGCGGGGGAGAACTTCTGGTGGTTGTTGTAGTGGCCGTTCGAGAAACCCTCGTGATATCCCACTTCGGTCTTCTCGATGGCGATGAGATTGTCGGTCTGACTCATCGTGTCCCATCTCCTTTTCCGCATCCTGCGGGCCCAGAGAACGAAGGAACACGAAAGAGACACGAGGCGCACGAAGGAGCGCAAGAAGCGCAACGCCAGGGGAATTCGGCCACCGTTCACTGGGCTCGCGCGGCCGTTATGCCCATGCTATCGCCGGTGATACGGAGCCGCATCTCACTCCGCCTGGACGGCCGGGGCGACGACGGAGCCGGCCGGCGGGCAAAATCCTCGCCGTGGAAGACACGGAACCCGCCGGCGAAGAGACACCGGAAGGCCTGCTGGGCTGGTGCCTGGTGGCCAATGTGGCACGAGAAACCGCGCACGGCGAGAGCGGCCTCGACATCCAGCGCGGCACGAAGCATTTCCCCGCAGGCGCCCTGCTGTGAATCCCGCCCGTCCCCTGGGACCCCGGCCACTGCCGCTGGCCCGCGGTGGGCCGGCACCGGGGCAACGGCCGCCGGTACGTCAACATGGTCGTACGCGCCCGCGACTTGGAGAACTTCCGGGTCAAGGGGGTCTACAGCGAAGGTCTCGTCCGCAGCCGCAACGGCCACCGGCACGACCCGGCCACCCCCCGGACCCTCCAGAACCCCTGGTCCCGCGAGCGGGCCCAGCTGTGGGCGGACAGCTGGAACCAACCCCACGAGCCCGTCCGCATCGACGGCCACGCCCACCCGGGTCTCTCCGTACCCAACCCACCGCCGGCAGAACTGCACCTCAACGGCGAAACCCTCCACCTCGCCCACTACGGCACGAGAGGCGCCCACTACAGCCGCACAGCCCCTCCGTCGGAACGGGCACCGGAGCTCTGAGGGAACTCTCGCGAACGCACGAGTGCCAGGCCGCCGACAGGTGACTACGAGAGTTCCGCAGCGGTGCCGTCTCACCGACGGAAGTCATCTCGCGGTGCGCTCACGCCGGCACTGGCGGGCGCTGCTGCAGAGGTGACACCGCGCCTCGCCACCATCCCGGGCCAGTCCCTGCCTACCGTGCAGGCCGGTTCGTCCAGGTACTACCGCGTCTCGACAGCGTATTGACTGAAGTCGCCATGCGGGCGGTCATCAGTTGCGCGGGTACAGGAGAGATCAGCTGAACCTACTTTGAGGCCCCTGGAAACCTGTGTGCCTCTTCATTGGTGCAGTAGATCGTGGCAACGTGACCGCGTACCCTCTCACGCTCATGATCTCGCTTCACGCCTACCTGCGGCGATGCTTGCAACGGAGGGACGCGAACTGAACCGCGCCGTTCGCCCTGCGGACTTATGACTCTCAGTGTCACGTTGTGGTTCGCTCCGGTCGGCTCAGCTGATAAGAGCTGGCTCGTGCCCCGTCTCGTGCCTCAAAATTCTCGGCGTGGCAGACACGGGACCTACCGAAGAAGAGACGCCGGACGGGCTGCTGGGCTGGTGCCTGGTGGCCAACGTGGCGAGAGAAACCGCGCACGGCGAGAGCGGCCTCGACATCCAGCACGGCACGAAGCACTTCCGCGCAGGCGCCCTGCTGTGGATCCCACCTGTCCGCTGGGACCCGGGCGACGGTCGCTGGCACGCTGTGGGCCGTCACCGGGGCAACGCTCGTCGGTACGTCAACATGGTCGTACGCGCGGATGACCTGGAGAACTTCCGGGTCAAGGGTGTCTACAGCGAGGCTCTGGTGCGCAGCCTCAACAGCTATGACCACGACCCGGCCGCCCCGCGGACCCTACAGAACCCGTGGACTCGCGAGCGGGCCCAGGAATGGGCGGACGCCCGAAACCACTTCCGGGAGCCGGTCTTCATAGAAGGCCACCCTTACGCCCACCCACGCATCTCCGTTACCAACCCTCCACCGGCAGAGCTACAGGTCGACGGTGAAATCCTGCACCTGGCCCACTACGGCACCAGGGGAGCCCACTACAGCCGCATGCCCCCTCCCGTGGAATGGACCCCCGAGCCCTGAAAGGAACTTCGGAAGGTGCGAGCGGGAAACGGTGCCGCTGGTGGGGATCAAGTGAGGCTCCACGGTGGCTCGTCTCGCTTGCTGCTGGCATGTCGGCAACGTCGATGCGAGAGCACAGTGGGCTTTGTGGAGCTGCACGTCACGCGCTGGAAGCGGTACGGGCATGACCGTCTGTACGCCAACCTGCCTGATGGCACCGCGGTCGGTTGGGCGGACATCACGACGGGGGACATCACGGTTTTGCGGGCCGAGTGTCGTGACGACGTGATCGCCGTGCTCACGAAGCACTTACAGAACCTCACCGCGCCTGTCCCGCCAGACAGGGCGCCGGAGGCAGGCGCGTCCGATGCTGCCGCCTCTGACGCCGGCCGACGACCTGGCCGTCAACCCTCCAGGGCAGGCGTAGCGTGATCTGCTCGCCGAATCCGGCCCGGGGCTGATGGAGCGAGTCGTATCACGGCCTCTTCGGCGACCCTCAGAATGGGACTCCTGGCGAAAGGGATTGGCGGGCGGGGGAGCGGCGAGTGGGAGCCGAGTTGAACCAAGCACCACCCTAAGCGGGCTGTATGGGTCGGAGACGATTCCGTGAAGGTCGGTCACGGGAAACCGGCACCCTACGCACGCAAGAGCCGTGCGGAGGCCGAGTGGGTCGCCCAAGTGCTTGAGCGCTATCGCCACTTCCCGGTGTGGAGCCGGTACTCGTCCGGGTGTACCAGGAGCGCCAGGTATCGGCACTCGCCCCCCTCAGGCGTTCTCACGGCAGACCAGGTAGAGCAGGTACGGCGTCGCTCGCCATCGCCAGGCTTGGAGTTTGGCCTGAGCCGGTGCGTCTCAGCGAGCTGCCGGCCTTCCCTACGGGGCCTGTGGACGGTTTCCAGCGTGTGACCGTCGTCGGGCCGGGGTGCTCTGTCAGTGCCGTCTCTTACGCTCCGCTCTTGAACAAGCAGTTCGAGTGGAGAGGGGACGCGGATGGGTGGCAACGCATGGACTCATACGGGCCCGTATCAGCATGATTTGGCGGCCGCGTTCCGGCGGGAGCAGGAAGACGAGCTGGCGCGGGACAACCACGGCTTCGAGGGGCGGTCCGTCGAGGAGCTGTGGCGTGACCCGGAGTGGCATGAGTACATCTTCACCGGCGGCACGGGCTCCGTGTTGGACTTCCCTCTCATGATCGAGGCCGCGGACACCAATGACGGTCCGTTCATGCGGCCGCTGACCGATGACGAGGTACGAGCGTGGGCTCCTCACGGCCGGCCCACCTACGAGGAGTGGGACGCCGCGCTCGACTCCGAGCAGTTGGACTTCCCAGGGCGCGCCCAGGGGAACTGCACAGTGCTCTACCGCGACGGTAGGCCCGCGCAGATCGCCTACTGGGGGGTCACCGCCGACTAGGGGAGTCGGTACCGCCTTGCGATGTGGTCCCACACCTGTCCCGGGTCCGGGACCACATCGTTTTGCCGGGCTCACCAGGCGTGAGGCATCGAGATCCCGTGCACGCCTCGTCCACAGACCCCGGCATACGGCCGCTCCGGGCCGCATATGGCGTCCGCGGCTGGGCGCGCGCACGACGAAGCGCCGACACCTTGGTCGATCAGCTCGTGCTGCTCGGGCTGGACTCCGACTTCCCCGGTCTGATGGCTGACGTAAATGTCTCCGGTGAGGGTTGGAGCTCGGGACCGTTCGCCTCGACGCGGCGGAACTGCTGGCGAAACTGATCACGGCGGGACTGAATGCAGAGCTGGACGGCTCTGAGAGTGAGAAGGGCGTCTTTCCACGCCGACGGGAAACGCCTGCGGCCTAAACGGCCCCGGACGCCGACTGCCAACGGTCCGAGCGTGGTCCTGGGATCAATCGGCGTAGCCCCGCCCGACATAATTCCTCGCGCTGCCGTGCGGGGCCACTTGCTGCCCTGGCGCACTTGGTCGGTCTGCCGCTCGGCCGGGACCGGCGCCCCAGCGCCGCAGCCCGGACGAAGCGGCAGGCCGACGTGTGACATTAGCTTGGGAAGCTGAGGTGATTCAGGCCTCGCTGTGGTAATGACCTGCGGCGGAAGGTTATCGGCGTCTCACGAGCCCGTTTGATGGTTCCCGCGGTGCCCCGTGGTTACCCGCAGGATCTGGCACGCGTATGGCACGCCCTCTTCGTCCCGAACTCGGCCGAGAGGCCATTGAGGTCTACTGGGCTGATCAGTCGGCTGGTCAGTAATGATCAATCCGGCCCTCCGACGGCCGGCCCGTGACGACGGAATCGAGACCCACAACTTGGGAAGCTCGTGTCTCCTGGCCCCGGTTGCCTGCTGACCTGCGACCACGGCTGTCGGCTACTGGTCAATGACCTGCCAGGGAAGCGGCTGACGGCGGAGGTCGGCGACGACGGCAGTTGTCCGGCTGGCAGCTTGCCTGACCTGCCGCAACGCGCCAGCCACGGGGGAGATGGGGCCGTTTTCGTCGCTGCGCCGACTTGGTCCGGATATCTGAGACAGGCTGGGGGTACCCGCCTCGCAGCATGGCCCATGGCCGAGTCCGGTACGCGGTGACAGCAACGGAGAACCAGATGAAGGCCCGCCAATCAGCAGCCCCGCCGACGCCAGCGCCGGTTCCAGCGGATGAGCAGCCCGCCGAAGTCCTCTCCGGCCGCTACCGGTTGGGCGCGAGAATCGGATCGGGAGGCATGGCCGATGTGTACGAGGGCGTTGACACGTGCCTTCGGAGGCCCGTGGCCGTCAAGGTGTTCCGGCCCGGCCCGGACCCGCAGACGGAGGGCCGTCTCACCGCGGAGGCCGTCCTTCTGGCCCGCCTGCAGCACCCGGGACTGGTCACCGTCTACGACGCCGGACGCCACGACGACCGCACCTACCTGGTCATGCAACTGATCAAGGGCCCCACGCTGCGCAGCCTTTTGGCGTGTGGAGCGCTGTCAGAGCGGCGTGTGGTAGATGTGGGCGCCGCCCTCGCGCGGGTGCTGGCCTATGTCCACCGCGCCGGCGTCGTGCACCGAGACATCAAACCGTCGAACATTCTCCTTGACGCGGCCGGTGCTCCTCACCTGGCTGATTTCGGCATCGCGCGCCTGGCCAACGCCACCCGCCATACGGCACCGGACGTGCTGATAGGCACCGCCGCCTATCTGGCACCGGAGCAGGTTCAGGGCAGGCGGATCGGGCCGGCCGCCGACGTCTACGCGCTCGGCCTGGTCTTGCTGGAGTGCTTGAAAGGCGAACTGGAGTACCAGGGCACCCCATTGGAAGCGACAGTCGCCCGCCTACACCGTCAACCCGAAGTCCCCACCTGGCTCCCCTCGGAACTCGCGGCCCTGCTGCGGGCCATGACCGCCCAGGACCCAGAGGCCCGCCCCGACGCCGAGCAGTGCGCGCAAGCCCTCGCCTCCCAGCACGCCGGACCTGATCCACACCCCCTGCCGCTCTCGGCTCCCTCCGAGGCGCGCCTTCCGACGCCGCTGGCCGCTCACCCCGGAACGGAAGAGCACAAACGCTCTCAGGAGGCGGCAGTCACCCGGCGCACCCTCCCCGGCGGCACTCGCCACAGCCGTCGCCTGGCAGCGGGTACGGCCCTGGCCCTCTCCGTGGCCCTAGGCGCAACTCTTGCCGTCACATCGAGCACTAGCGGAAGCGACGACCGGGCAGCAGCGACGCCCGCCGAAACCGCCTCGCACCCGCCCTTCGGTACGGCGACTGCCAAGAGCGGGCCCGGTGCCCTCCCACCCACCCGATCTCACGGGGCTCAGCCCCCCTCCAGGGCATTCGGTGCATCCCACCCCGCGGCTGCGGCAAGCGGATCTCATGCCCAGCCCGTCTCCAGGACACTCGGCGCTTCCTATCCGGCGGCTGCCCCGAGCTCGAGCCGCAGCGCCTCTGCACCGCCCGCGAGCTCGAGGCCGCCCGGATCGGCGTCACCGCCGCCACGATCCGTGCCGACCACAGCCGGGGCCGCTGGCCCGAGCCGGACGACATCTGCGGCGGCGCCAACCGCTGGCACGGCGCCCCCATCACCAAGGCCCTCGAAGGGCGGTGCCGCTACCGGCGCACCGCCCAGCCCAAGCCCGACGCATTAGAGGCCGAGGACCAAACCCGCCGTGCCGTTACATGCTTCAGAGCTCGTGACACGATCTTGTGGATGCGTGCTGGTGGTGCGTGACCAGTACGACGATTCCGCCGTTCGTGAGGCGTGGGGAATCGGCCGTGGATCGTGGAGGATGAACTGTGGGTACTGAGCGAGCCATTGCCGCCGCCCTGGCCTGAGAAGGCGCCGGGACCCAAGCCGGTGGATGACCGGCTGTGCCTGCAGGGCATCCTGTACGTGCTCCACAACGACATCAGCTGGCAACTGCTGCCGCTGGAGCTCGAGTTCGGCTCCGGACAGACCTGCTGGCGCCGACTGGGCCGGTGGCACGAGGCCGGCGTCTTCGATCATCTGCACCGCATCCTGCTTGCCGAGCTGCACGCGGCCGACGCCCTGGACTTGTCCCGGGCCTGCGTTGATGCCTCCCACATCCGCGCGAAAAAGAGGGCGAAGCCACCGGCCCGTCGCCGGTCGACCGCCGGAAGACGGGCAGTAAACACCACCTGATCTGCGACGGTAAGGGCACCCCGTTCAAGGTCATCACCACCGCGGCCAACGTCAACGACGTCACCCAGACCCTGGCCCTGGTCGACGGCATCCCGTCCGTCGTGGGAAAGCCGGGCCGTCCGGACAGGACGACGCCTCGACCTGCACGACGCCCTTGTCTCCCTCGCGTGCGGCCTCATCTGCTGGAGACGCCTCAAGAAAGTCTGACCATGATCGTGTTACGAGCTCTTAGGGGCACACCCGCTTTAGGAGATCATCCGGGTGATCCGTTGGTCAGGGGCGACGCTTCATCGTCTGCTGCGAATGGTGCGCGGGTGGTCCTCCTGGTACGGCAGTGTGCGCCGGTGTTGCCGTCAAAGAGTGCCGTCAAACCAAGGGAGCCGGAGCTGTGGTTTCGTCCGTGAATCGGTGTTCTACCGGTCGGGCAGGACGCTGAGCTAGCGACCCCGAGACCCGTGGACCGCCGTTCACGGGCGACAAGACCTAAGTCCGGTGGAGAGAAACACCCCATCTTGCCGTACCGCCACCCCTGTGCGGAAACGCGTCTGCCCGGGCGCCTCTGACCTGGGGTTTCGCCGCTGCAGGCTGAACGTCGTCTGTCACTGTCGGTCGCCATCGGTCGGCCTCGGGCACCCTCGCACGGCCCAGAGACGGCCCAGGGAAGATCACTCGTAGTCCGCCTGCCACTCATCGAGCCGGACCTTCACCTGAAGGTTGTGTGCGTCGTGCCAGTAGACGACGCCCGTGACGAAAGCCCGTGGCGCAGGCAGCTCCATCCGTAGTTGCTCTGCCCGTAGGGACCAGGATCACCGGAGAGGTCGTGCGCCGTCAGCCGTTCGGGATCTTCATACGTCGCCGGCCAGCTCCGCCGCACCATGTCGCTGGCCGGCACCTCAGGGCTCGTGAGCGTATCCATTGCTAGATCATGACGCCCTGGGCGGGTCGGCGCTTAGAAGATGCGGCATGCCTTGGTGGAGTGGGCCGACGGCGCCCGGCCGCAGCTATGCCGGGCTGCCCAGTGGCGCTACCGTCCGCCGTCGTTGCCGCTGAGGTTGAAAGGGTGGGGTGACAGCGTTACGGAGGCTCCAGTGCCAGTCCGGTCCCGGTGATGAAGCCGTCGAGTAAATCGGGTCGGCGTTGGATGGCGCGTAAGCGGTTCTTCACGAGCGGGGTGAGGTCTTCGATCGCGCGGGGTGCGAGGTTGGCCAGGGATTTCTTCAGGTGGGCCCAGACGCCTTCGACGGGGTTGAGGTCGGGCGCGTAGGGCGGGAGCTTGACGATGGTCAGCCAGTCGCTGTTGCGCTCGCAGAACTCCCGCAGGGGCTTGGCGTGATGGGTGCTGGCGTTGTCCCACACCACGATCAGCGGGATGTCGCCGAGCTGCCGCCGGGCAGAGGTCAGCAGGTCGGCGAACTCGCGGGCCCGGAAGCCCTTCTTCTCGCCGGTACGGCCCCTGTATGTCTGGGTCCGGTAGATCAGACGCGTTTCGTGGCCTGGCCGGACGCAGATCATCCCGGCCATCAGAACCCGGCCCGAACCCTTGCCCACCACTGTGACCAGAGGCGTCCTGCCCCGCCTTGACCACGTGCGACCCTGGCCGGGCTTCAGATCCTGCCCGGCTTCGTCCTCGAAGAGGATCCACGCGCCCAGGAGCTGGGCCGTCCTCTTACCCGTGACCACTGCTCCGTCCGCCACCTGGCCACTGCCTGCTCATCGCGCTCGACGGCCCTGTGCGCGGGGACCTGCGGTGACCAGCCCAGCCGGTGCAGCAGATACGACACTCCACGCGGGGTGTACCGGCAGCCGAACAGGTTATGGATCAGCTCCGCGACTCTCGCCAGGGTCCACCGCTGGTCCTCCGTCCAGCCGTGCGCCGCCGGCCCCGCCTCCAGCTCGGCCTGTAGCCGTTCCGCTTGGACATCACTGAGCTGACACGGGAAGCCGCCGGGCCCCTTGGAGGACAGGGCCGCGCTGCCGCCCTCTCGCCAGGTGGCGTGCCAGGCGTACGCCGACTTCCGCGACACCCGTAACCTGCGGGCCACCTCCGGCGGCCGCACGCCTCGCTCGAACATCTCCGCGGCCTCGAAGCGCACTGCCTCGCGCTTCGCCCGCCCCGCAGCGGTCAGGCCGCCGCCATCCGCGTACCTCATGACGAGGATGTAGCACCACCCACGTCCGCTGTCACCCCACCCTTTCAACCTCAACGTCAGCATTCCCGTCACTGCCGTCGGTGGCAACCATCGAACTCCTCCTAAAGCGGGGCTTACGCGGCGGATGTCAGCGAAGCGATGAGGCGGCGGTTAGGCCCTGCTTCGGCGAGCGGGAGAGTGAGCGGTTCGCTGGCCAGGTGTCAATCATGCTGGCCAAATGGAGCAAGACAGTAGACCAATGACTCTGATCTCAGCAGAGAGTAGAAGCGTGAATGGCACGGATGAGAGGACGACGGAGTCCCGAAGGACGCGATTCGAAAGTGTGCACAAGTGGGCTGCCACAGTAGCCGCTGTGGTTGCGCTTGCTTTCTCTAGCTACAACTTCGCCGAACTCCAACAGAAGCCACGGATCGACCTGACGCTTCCTCACCTGTTGCGTATTGGAGCGGTAGACGATGGGATCGCTTTCGAGATTCAGCCCACGGTGTCTACCAGGTTCAAGACTCAGAACGTCGAGGTGATTCGTGATGCACACTTGCAACTGACTCCCATCGGCTCGATCGCCTCTCTAATGAAGCCTGATTTCTACTGGCACGAAACAGGAGCGTATGCCTACGATCCCGCTTCAGACAATATCAACTATCACTGGGTCAGCGACCCCGCCCCATTCATCGTCAGTCAGGATAAACCTCAGCAACCCACACTTAATTTCTGGGCCGACAAATGGACCTTCCAACCTGGCCAGTACGATGGGTCGCTTCAGTTGAGCCGGTCAGAGAGTCGAAATCCTTTGACGAAAAAGTTCTGCCTGATCATTTCAAAGAAAGCCGTCGATGAAATGAACGGTGCAGCGCCACGCCAGATCTTCTTCTTTCGCAATGACCTGCCCAAGTTCCACTCGTCTAGTCAATCTCCGGGCTGCTACCGGCGGGAAACAGATTGAGCGCTTTCGCCATGCACTTCTCTGCTGCACCGCAGGCACTGGATGGCGCTTCGGCCTTGACCGTTTCGGCAGGCCATAGGGGCTTTGGTGTCCCTTGGCGCAGTTGGTCGGTCCACATTTAGTCCACGCTGGCGGCCCGTACCGCTATGGGGTTGGAGTCTCGTCGTCGAAGTACCCGAGCAATTGGCCACACGGGGTCCAGCGGTCTCGCGGGACGACGCCACGATCCCGTGCGTCGATGCATACGCTCGGTGTGGGCACAACGGCCAGGCCGTCATCCGTGACACTGCTCGGCACGTCGTCGGACAGGTCGGGTGCCACAGTTTGCGTCTCAGTGACAGTCACCCTCGGCGATGGGGTGGGCTCATCGGTCAGGCTGAACAGGTAGTTGACCCCGCCGAGGAACATGACGAGAGCGACGGCGGCAAGCAACAGCCACCAGAGCGCGACGAGCAGGTTGGGTTCGGATGGCGGCCGGCGACTCATCATGGCTCATCATGCCGCCCGGTCTCGGCTCATGTGGTGGCTTTGTGTGATCTCGTGAGCCGATGCCGGAAGGAGCCTCTGTACCCGCGCTATGAGCTCGGGACTTTGGGCACAGTCGCCACGGGCCTGCACGACCTTGCGATGCGGGCAGGGGTTTAGAAGGCGCCCGGTGGATCTTGGGTCACACCCTTGCTGACCTGCTTGTCTCCGTCCGGCGCGCGTGTCATCGCCTGCACTTCGACACGCATTCGACCCATGGATAGGTACGGCCTCCGCCTGCGCCCAAGAGTTGGGTGCCGCGGCTCGCCATTCACTCCACCGCACTACGGCTCCTCCAGCAGCAGGAAGCTGAATTCGACGCGTTGAGCCGGTTCCTCGAGCAGCTGCGCACCCGCACTCCCCGCGAGAGCAACACTGCGGTCCGTACCGCTGAAGTTGGCCTAGGTGTATGCCCTGAGAGGTCGGGGACGGGTTTCGCGCTCATCCCCGAGGTCACCCTGACTCCCGCGCGGCTCGTCATCGCAGCCGACCCGACATCTGTCGAACTGCTGGCGTAGACGACATCGCCAACCCTTTCGGCCGCGAGACGTTCCGTGTATCGCCTTCCACTGACCCGACGGCGCCCGCATCTGGGTCGCGTGGACCGAACGCGGGACGGCCGCGTGTCCTCAACTGCGGCCCAATGCGAGCGCGCGGCCGTCGGCTCGTCGGTCTGTTCGCCTGTATGTACTACGGCGCTCTGCGGCCGGCCGAAGCAGTTGGATTGACCGAGGCGGATGCGAAGCTCCCGGAAAGCGGCTGGGGAACCGCTGTGCTCAACCGGACTCGCCCGAGCGTGGGCAAGCGGTGGACCGACTCCGGAGAAACGCACGACGATCGCGGGCTCAAGAATCGACCCGTGGAAGAGGTGCGACTCGTGCCGATCCCGCCTCAGCTGGTCGCCATCCTCCGCGAGCACCTAGCCACGTTCGGCACCGCGGCGGATGGGCGCCTGTTCACCAATGAACGTGGGGGAGTGGTCGGCTCGTCCACGTACTACCGCGTATGGCAGGAAGCGCGGATGCTCGCACTCTCGCCGGCTGTGGGTGCCTCTCCGCTCGCTGCTCGCCCGTACGACCTGCGGCATTCCGCGTTGTCGACGTGGTTGAACGCCGGAGTCGACCCGACTGAGGTTGCCGAACGTGCCGGCAACAGCGTCGAAGTCCTGCTGAGCCGCTACGCCAAGTGCATCGATGGTCGTCAGGAAATCGTCAACCGAAAGATCGAACAGCTCTTGCGTGAGTACGAGTAACTGGCCACCAGACCTTCGCCCCCAGCCTCTCGCGCTGGGGGCTTCGTCGTATCTCGGCCGCGCTTCTTCGGCCGGTGGTTGCTAGCTGCACCTGCCGCGTCGTATTTCATTTCATCAGCGCACGACTGCCCCAGGTGTCCCGTCCGGTTCGCGCTCTACGCACAGGCCGTCGAGGTGTCGACCCTCGGCCTATGGGGGCTTTAGAGAGGACACCGCGCCGGCTGGGTAAGGGACAGTCGCGCTGCCCGTACTGCGGCTTACCGCAGGATCGGGCGGCGACGCTTGAGTATGACTGGGTGATGTTGGAACCGGACATGGCTCCACTCGCCCACACTGTGCCGGCGGAGCACCGGTGGATCGAGTTGTCCGATGGACGGGTGACCGTCTACGGGGTGTGTCCGCCAGACCAGTTCCAGCGGTGCCGTATCGAGCACCGTTTGGCCTGCCCGGCGCAGCCCCTACCAGATCTATGGCCGTGGCTGACGGCCCTGCGAGGGGAGAACGCGCGGCAGGCGGAGCGGGACGAGCCGGAGCCGCCCCCGACCTCTGAGCTATGGCCGGACGCCGGCTGACGGGCACTCGGAAAACGCCTGGGCTGACCAGGGCGAATGCCCAAAGATCCTGTCCACGAATAGTCCACAGACCCCGACATAGGGCCGCTCAGCGCTGCATACGCCTGCACATACGCGAAGACCCCGGCCTCAGCGTTTTCCGCTGGTGACGGGGTCTGTAGGCACCTCATGCTGGGTGCCCCCGGCAGGATTCGAACCTGCGCACACGGCTCCGGAGAGCGTGCCTGAAAATCCCCAGGAACCTTGGATGACCTGCGCTTTCTTCCCCTCCACGTGCGGAGTGGAGCGAACATCTATCGCATATCGTGCGCCAGGTGGCCTCCAACCGTTCCGACGGCGGAGGCACTGGGGGGCGGACGCGGACACGTCCGTTGGGGGGACTGGCGAGAACTATGTCGCCCTCACTTGTTTGATCAGCTACGGAGCAAGAGGGTGATGACGAGACCCGCCATGTTAACCAAGAACCCTCCCAAGGCGACAAAAGAGAACCCCAAAAATTTCCTGCCAAGATACCGCTGCGGTCGGGAAAGGTACATCGCCTTGTCGGCCAGCACGAGAACCACTGTAAAAATGAGGAATATCGTTCCGATTTCCCATGTTGAAAAGTTTTCAGGCAGTCCGAGGCATACCCCGACTCCTGTCAATATTACGGCCGGTACAACCTGAACAGCATCAAGCGAGAAATCTATGTAATCCTCGATTTGACTGGGGGACAAATAATAAGGCACACGGCCTGGTTCGCCTGAGCGAGTCGCTTCCGAAGCTATCCAAGCGCGAATAGAATTGCGCGCTACTTTATTTAGGAGCGGGCTGATCAGGTACATCACACCCGCGGCGATAAACGGAATCAGGTCTTTCATGTGAGGCCCGCTAAAAAGTATCCAGAGGCAATTTGACGGGCTGCGGCAGGCTCCCTTCAGTGCCGAAACTCCGTATGTCCTGGCACTGCCACTCAATGTCAACTATTATTTCCTGATCGTCGCGGTTACTGGACAGTGCGATGATTGGCTTGAACTTTCGAGTGCGACTGTCTTTTTTCCCCCTGGATCTAAGGTCGATTTTCTTATCCCACTTCAACTTGCGGGTGCCGTCAGATTCGATGAACCTCAACTGTGCAGAACAGGAAGACTTCACCGTAACGAGCCAAGGTAGAAGGGAGTAGTTCCGTGCGAGCACCACTAGCTGAGAGTCGTCATTGTTGGGTCCGGCTGCGCATCTCTTCCGCGAAGCCACGTAGGCGGTTATGAAGAGACAACCTGGAAGGATGTGCTCAGGTGCGTCATCTCGGCATTTATCCGATTTTCTTGGGCTTCTGCGTCGCTCAGGCATAAGTTTCACGCTCGCGTTCTTGCAAAATGCGTTCCATGAAATGCATCGACAACGGCTGTTGTCGACGGAACAGGCGCGAAACCTCGACTGTTCCGGAACCGACTTGAAGGTCTACCAGTATTTTGTAAGCGTCTGCCGGCCCTGTATTCATTGCACTGAGGATCTTCCCTTCTTCGAAAGAGTGGTAAGTTACGATCATGGTTGATGTGTCGAGGCGCAAAAAGTCGCATTCTTCGTCGACGTTTTCGGGTTTATAGCTGCTGTCCAATTCTTCTATCACTTCTGCGACACTTCCTCGCAGCCTGCGGTCAGGCAAGGCGACCATTATGGTAGCTTCATCGTCTCCTTCGCTTACCTTTTGGCAGAATTCGAGGAGTCGATAGGCTTTCCACCACGTCGTCCAGCTAATGACTATATCCTTGGCGTAGTGGTCCACGAAGATGAATTCGTCCGCTGCGAGATCGAGGCGATTTCGCCGTCCGTTGGCAGGCAACTCTTGCTCACGTGTCTGCATTGCACCCTCCGTTACACCTCTACATCACGCTAGCGCCACTCCTGCATACCTGCCTCTGGAGGCATTCAGTTGAGCGTCGAACGAGCCCCGGGGCGGGCTGCGTCAGGCGAGGTCCCTTGACGGGCCGCGCTTGCTGAGCCCGAGAAGGCGGCCAGTGTCCTCGGCTTTCATCAAGCGTGGGAAACTGGGGGCGGCGAGTTCGGACGTAAGCCGATGAAGGGAAGTGAAGGTGCCGCAGGCCAGCCCTCGGGGCACGTTTCTCAAGATCGCTGAGGCAGTGAAGGCACGGATTCAGGCCGATCCGAGCATGACGGAACTGCCGTCTGCCGCCGACCTCATGCGTGACTACAACATCTCGCGCGGTGTCGCCCTGCGAGCCTTCGGCGTACTCCAGCGCGAGGGCGTTGCCGAACCGGTGCCTGGCGGGCGGTGGCGTGTCGTGCTGGCAGGTGAATCGGCCAACCGGCGCCCGCTGGATGAACGTATCGCGGCGATCATCACGGATGAAGGACTCGAACTAGGGGCAGCCTTCCCCAGTGCTTCCGTCCTGGCCGACCGGTTCGGGGTGTCGCGGCCCACCGTGACCAAGGCTCTCGACAAGTTGGAGGCCGCCGGCGTGCTGGCGAGTGGAGGACAGGGCAGGGTTCGGACGGTCCGTGCCGTGCCAATTCGAGAGGAGCGTTCGTAGCTTGTCGAAGCTGACGGAGTGGGCCTATCCCCTCGCTGAGTCGCTGCTTGCTGAGCCGCTGCCCCGGCGCTGGCAGCACTGCTTGGGTGTTGCTGAGCGGGCCCGTACCATCGCGCCCAGCTTGGGTGAGGATGCCGACCTGCTTGAAGCAGCGGCCGTCCTCCATGACATCGGGTACGCCCCCGACCTCGCCAAGACCGGCTTTCACCCGCTCGACGGCGCTCGCTACCTCCGGGACGTCGCCGATGCCGACGAACGGGTTCTGAACCTCGTAGCCCACCACTCGTGCGCGTGGATGGAGGCGGAGGCCCGCGGCTTGCACGACGAGTTGGTGGGCGAGTTCCCACGCGAGAGCGCGCATCTCAACGACGCTCTCTGCTACTGCGATATGAACACCACGCCAGACGGCACACCCACGAACCCGATCGACCGAGTCAACGAGATCGCCGGACGCTACGGCCCTGACAGCCTGATCGGCACGTTCATCCGACGCGCGGAACCGGAGATCCTGGCGAGCACATCGCGTGTGCTCGAACGCGTCGCCGGCGTAAAGCGTCAGCCGATGTAGGGAGTCGTCCGCGTCCGGTCCATGGCGTGCTCAATGCGGAGCCGCATGGTGGGGTGGACGTCCAGGTCACTCAGGTCCGCCGGGTCTACCCAGCGAACCTGAGTGGTCTCGTTGCTCGTGCGCAGGTCACCGCCGACCGGCCGGGCGCGAAAGCAGATGCTGAACTGTTGACGCACTTCACCGTCGTCGTACTGCATCACGTGTCCGGGGTCGGTGTAGATCCCGGATAGGCCGACGACTTCGGCCTTGATGCCGGTCTCTTCCCACACCTCGCGCACCACGGTGTCACTGATCGATTCGCCCACGTCGTGGCCGCCGCCGGGCAGGGCCCAACGCCCGTTGTCGGATCGCTGAATCATGAGTACCTGCCCTGCGTCGTTCTGGACAAACGCCACGACGGAGGGCACGACTGAGTTGGCCTGCGGGGCGTCGGGGTCGTGAAGGTAGTCGATGCGTCCCATGCTCAAGCTCCCGTAATGTCGCGTTCAGTTACTGGCCTGGCGCCTTCCCAGGTCTGCTGAACGCTATTGGCGAAGGTATCGAACAGACCACCTCCGGGGAGTCTCCGCAGGTGGAACACGGGTGCCATGTAGGCGCCAATGCCGTACACGTGGGTGTTGGCCAACATCTCGTCATCAGCGAGGTAGATCGAGTTGTAGAGCACCGTGTCGTGCAGGCGGAACGCGATCTCGGGGTGGCTGGTGAACAGTGGGCGGTAGTTGACCAGCGCATTACGGATCTTGCCATCCATGATGCGGTGCCCTTCGTCAATGCCGCGCTGAATGACGGCTTCGCACTCTGGATCACCCATGAGCACCCGGATGCGGACACCGCTCTCGGCCTTCTCCTTCAGCGTCGAGAAGAAGAGAGGGTCCTCCGCCAGGTAGATGCCGGCGTACACAAGGATGTCGATGCGCTCCGTGGCGCGCTCGCACATCTCGCGCCAGAGGCCTGACGGCACGACATGCCGATGAGGGTAGATGGCCATGATCTCGGCTTTGCTCAGGTCCGATGCGGAGTCTTGCGTCCGGGAGTCGTCCCATAGCGTCGTTACGTCGACCTTGAGCGCTGCCGCCGTCGCGTACTGGTGACGGCGGTACGGCACCTTCCCTTGAGTGATCCAGCGTTCGACCGTCTTCGGGTTGACCTTGATCTCATCCGCGAGTTCCTGAACGGTCATGCCGCGCGCTAACAGGGCTGACCGCAAACGCTCGTTGGACATCTGCACCCCCCGGCGGGACGTCTAGGGACCTCTTGACCGTAGTGAGAACTCCCTGAGCTGTCCACGTAGGGGGTGACCAACTCCCCTGACCTGCAGCGATTCTGATGGTGCGCCAAGAAGTCCCGGCGCGAAACCAAGAGGTTCGCGAGCAGTGCTTGACGGACCCCTATGCGATACCTGTAAAACAGGTATCGCAACGGACGCCCGGAGGGTCCTCGAAAGGGACTCGAAGGAAGCGACTGCTGCTTGAGAACTCAACAGTGTGCCGAGGGAAGCCCGCCCCACCTTTGCGAGCAAGAGGGCGGGCGTGCGCAGGTCCTGTCCCTGCGCGCGGTAGAGCGCAATCGCCCCGATGGTCGTAGGCCGGGTTCGACTCCCAGCCGGGGCACTTCGACCGCCGGCCCGGCGGTCGTGCCGCGTATCTCGCGGCGTCACCTTCAACGGCACGCGCCCTCCGGATGCCGGTCCGGAGGGCGCTGTTCGGGCCGTTCCACGCTTCGAGAGGAACACGACCCAATGAGCCACATCGTCACTGATCAGGACGCTGTTACCGCGTTCGCGGACCGGCAGGAACCCACCAGCGCGGAGCTGGACGGGATCGAGCAGGAGATGCCGCTGATACTGGCGGAGGTCGACCTGTTGGACGCGCAGATCATCACCCTGGACCGCATCCCGAGCGAGCTGGACGCCCGCCGTCTGCGCCGCGCGCGTCGCCGGGTGCTGGCCGAGCGGGCGGCGCTGGCCAACCGTACGGCCACGGTGAGCCTGCCGGGGGGTGCGGCATGACGCTCAGCACCGGACAGAGCCTGACGGCCGCGCACGCCGAGGTGAAGGCGGAGATCGCCCGCACGGACGGCAAGACGAGTCTTCTGCTGGCGTTCGTCGGTGCGGTTCTCGCTGGGGCGTGGAGCGTCGGCCACGGCATGACGCTCGACCTCCCCGCCCGCATCGTCGGCTGCGCCGGGATGGCACTGCTGCTCGCGGCGGCCGGTCTGCTGCTGCGGTCGGTCCGCCCGAACCTGGGTGGCGGGCACGGGTTCCCGCTGTGGGCCACCCTGTCCCCCGAGCAGATCACCCACACGTTGTCCCAGGATTTGGCCGCTGACATCGCGGGCCTGTCCCGGCTGGCGGTCGCCAAGTTCACCTGCCTGCGTCGCGCCGTCGACCTCATCCTGGCGGGCGGCGTCCTGCTGATCTTGGCGGCCCTGCTGGCGTTCGGGGGTGCGTGGTGAACGACCTGCTCACCATGGCGTCGGTGGCCGGGCCGTTGGCTGGCGGGTGGGGTGTCCACAGTGTGTGGATGCGCCGCCGCCTCTCGGCCGCGCGCCGGGACCCGCTGTCGGGTCTGTGGACCCGCGCCCCGTTCGAGCGCCGCGCGGGCCGGCTGCTTGCACATAGCCCGAACACGGCGGTCGTGCTGGTCGACCTCGACGGCTTCAAGGCCCTGAACGACACGTTCGGGCACGCCGCCGGGGATGAGGCGATCCGCGCCACCGCCGCGAGCCTGGATGACGCGCTCGCCGAGGAGCCCGGGGCGGTCGTGGCGCGGCTGGGCGGGGATGAGTTCGCCGCCGTCGTGCCGCTGGCGGTTGCGTCCACGCTGCCGTGGCTACTGAACGGGCTGCACGGCGCGATCACCGCCCCGTTCCGCCACGCCGGCCATGACCTCACTGTCGGCGCATCCATCGGTGCCGCCCTGTCCAGCGACCTCCCCCCGGACACCAGCCGGAGGGGCGTGGAGATGCTGCGGGTCTTGTTGCGGCTGGCGGACGAGGCCATGTACGCGGCCAAGCGCGCCGGCGGTGGCTGGCGCTGCGCCGCTTTCGAGCCGCGCTGCACGACGACCGCCGGACGGCGCACTGGACGCCCCGGCACCCACACCCCGCACCACGAGGAGGTGGCATGAAGGCGAAGACCGTGTTGCCCGCCGTCGCGATGACGGCGGTCTCGATGGTGCTCACGCTGGCCGTGGTCGTGATGTGGCTCGGTCGGGCGGTGCCGTGGCCGGTCGCGCTGGTCGTCGGTCTCGGGATCGACGGCGGGTGGCTGGCCACCCTCGCCTACGAACGCCGTCTGGCGGCGCAGGGCGACCACAGCAACGCCGTGACCGCAGTCGGCTGGTCGTTCGGTCTCATCGCGGCCGGTGTCCTGGTGGCGCATGCGCTCACCGCCGGAGGGTCCGCCGCCGCGTGGTTGGCCGTGTCCTGGTTCCCCATCGCGGCCAAGGCCCTGTGGCTGGTGCACGGGCTGTGGGAGCGCACCGCGCTCACCCCGGCCGCGCTGGATGCGATCCGGGGTATCCAGCAGGAGGCACGCGACGAGGCGGCCGTGGCCCGCGCCCGGCTGCGTTCCGAAGCGGCCACGGAGGAGACCCGGCTTGCGGCCGTGACGGGGGCCGGGGCCCGCGTCGCACGCGTCACGGCCAAGACCGCCAAGACACTCTCCCAAGCCTGGGCGACGCTGGAGGCGACCCGCGCTGCTGAGGAGACCGGCAGGGCCTTGACCAGCGTGACGGCCCGCGTCACACCCGGTGTCACGCCCCGCTGGGAACTGCCCGTGTGGGGTCCGGTGGAGCCGGTAGCTCCCGCGCTGGAGGGACCCGCGCTTACCGACGCGGAGCTGGATGCGCTGGTGGACGAGATCCGCCGTAGCGAGGTGCCGGCGCTGTCGTACCGCGAGATGGCCACCCGGTTCCGGGCGGCCGGCCACTCCGCCTCCGAGGTCCGCTTGCGAGCCGCGTGGAAGCGCGTCGCCTGATGGGTGCGCTGCCGGCGTTCCGATGGCGCCTCGCCCCGGACGGCTACGCCACCCGCCGCCAACTCCTTGCGCGCGGTCTGCGCCCGGGTGGCCAGGACGTGGCCGCGCAGCTCGAACGCCCGCGCCGCCGACGCGGCCCGCTCATCGCGCACCTGTACCGCGTCGACCTGGCCAAGCCCGTGCGCCCCATGACCCCGGCCAAATGGGCGGCCCTGAACAAGGCCAACGCCGCCCGCCGCACCTGCCCCGCCTGCCGCCGGGACGCCGGATACGTCATCCCCGCGTCGCTCGGCATGTGCGTGCCGTGCGCCTACCCCGAAGGAACCTGCGATGGAATCGCTGCCTGACGTGCCCAAAGTCGTCCAGCTCTCGGACGGCACCTACGCCTACACCGACCGCCTGCCCGCGCCGTCGCAGTACAGCGGCCCGCAGGTCATCCACCAGCACGTGCACCAGGCTCCGCCGGACCGGACCGTGCAGCGCATCGCGCTCGGCTCCGGCGTCGGTGCCGGCGCGGTCGCGGCCGGGGTCTACTTCGGCCCGCTGCTGGTCGGCGCGCTCACCGCCATGGCCGCCAACCTCGCGCTGATCGCGTTCATCGCGGCCGTGTGCGCGTGGGGTGTCGTCACCGTCGTCCGCTCGGTGGGCGGCGAGGAGGGCAAGCGCGCCGCTGCCAACGTGCGCCGCGCCCGCGGCCGTCGCTGACGGCTGCCTGCGGCACCCGGCCGCACCTGCCGGGGGCCGTGGGGAGCCGGACAGTCCGGCCCAGATCGGAGATGCAGCCGTGAGCAGCAAGCAGCCCCGCCTCACCGCTGGCGAGAAGGCCCAGCTCGCCTGGTACGTCGCCCGGATGGCCAAGCGCGGAATCGCCGACGACCGCCAGTACGGCGGCCGGGTCGACCAGAGCGACCTGCAGCGCAAGTTCGACCGTGTCATCGCGCAGGCCCGCCGGCGCGAGGAGGGCGCCAAAAACAGCAAGAACGGCAAGTAGCAACGCCCCGGGGGCGATCGCCCCGGCCAAGGAATCAGGCCGCCCCCGGGCCACCCACCACCCGTTTGAGCAGCAGGGAGACCCCAGCATGACGGAAAGCACGACGGGCCCGCACCTGCGCCCCGTGCCCGACACCGCTCCCGACGACACCCCGGCGGCGCCCGTCCCGGTGGACAACCCGGCCCTGCCGGACCCGAAGGTGACCATCGAGAAACGCAAGCCGGTCCTCGCCGGATGGCTCACCAACCGGCGTGACTTCCTCGCCACCGCCCGCCACGCTGGCGCGAACGTCGGCTACGCCGCCCTCTACCACGGGGTGAGGACTCCGGTGTACGCCGGACGCCTCACCTTCATGGCACCGAGAGGCGCGTGCCGGTTCATCGCGGCCACGAACCGGTGGGTGTGGGACCGCGAGGCCGCACCCCTGCGGGAGTTCGCGGTGCGCACCGAGGACGTCGAGCAGTACATGCGCCTGGCCCGGCTCCGCGCCGGCCGGATCCGGCTGCGCGGTCTGGTCACCGTGGTCGCGGCCGTGTTCGGTCTCGGGTTCGCCCTGTACCTGTACGTCCTGGCCCCCGCCTACCTGTACGCGTTCGCCGCCGGCGGGGTGCTGCTGCTCGGCATGGGCGGACAGCAGCCCGACGCGCCGGTCATCGGGCCCGCCGTGATGCGCTCCGAGTTGCAGAAGCTCACCGGCACGATCGTCCTGCGGGGACTTGACTCGATCGGCATCCCGAAGATCACCGCGGCCATCAAGAAGGGTGGCGACATGGACGGGATGCGGTTCACCTCGGAGATCGTCCGGGACGGCCCCGGCTACCGCGCCGATCTCGACCTTCCCTACGGGGTCACCCCGGACGACATCATGGAAAAGCGCGAGGCCCTCGCCTCCGGCCTGCGCCGCAAGGTCGGCTGCGTCTGGCCGTCCGGCGATCCCGACGAGCATGAGGGGCGTCTGGTGCTGTGGGTCGGTGACCGGCCCATGAACGAGACGACGAAGCCGGCCTGGCCGCTGCTGAAGGACGGACGGGTCGACCTGTTCAAGCCCGTCATCTTCGGCAACGACCAGCGCATGCGCTGGGTCGAGGTGACGCTGATGTTCGCGGCGATCGTCATCGGCTCCGTCCCCCGCATGGGCAAGACGTTCCTGCTGCGTCTGCTGCTGCTGATCTGCGCCCTCGACCCTCGCGCAGCCCTGTACGCGTTCGACCTGAAGGGCACCGGAGATCTCGGCCCGCTGGAACCCGTCTGCCACCGCTACCGCTCCGGCGAGGAAGACGAGGACGTCGAGTACATCCTGCACGCCCTGCGGGAGGTCAAGGAGGAACTGCGGCGCCGGGCCAAGGTGATCCGCAGCCTGCCGCGTGCACGGTGCCCGGAATCGAAGGTGACGCCCGACCTGGCCAGTGACAAGAGCCTGGGTCTGCACCCGATCGCCATCGGTATCGATGAGTGCCAGGTGGTGTTCGAGCACGAGAAGTACGGCGCTGAGATCGAGGCCATCTGCACCGACATCACCAAGCGCGGCCCCGCGCTGGGCATCATCGGCATGTTCGCCACACAGCGGCCCGACGCGAAGTCGCTGCCGCCCGGCATCTCCGCCAACGCCATCCTGCGGTTCTGCCTGAAGGTGATGAACCACCAGGCCAACGACATGGTGCTCAGCACCGGCGCCTACAAGGCAGGCATCCGCGCCACCATGTTCAGCCGCCGCGATCTGGGCATCTGCTGGATGGCCGGCGAGGGCGACGACCCGCGCATCGTCGCGAGCGCGTTCGTGGACGCCCCGAAGGCCGAACTGGTCGTCACACGGGCGCGGAAGATGCGCGAGGAGTACTTCTGCACCGGAATCCCTGCCCCGCCTGCCGAAGGGAGGACCGCCGCGTGACCGGCACTGAGGAACTGCCCGCACCGTCTAACCCGCTCGCCGTCGCCCGGTGCCTCCTGCCCGACTGGCAGACCCAGGACGGCCACCTGACGTGCCGGCGCTGGCGCGGCTCGTGGATGTACTGGACCGGTACGAGCTGGCGGGAGCTGGATGAAGCACAGATGCGCGCCCACATGTACAAGCGGCTGGAGCACGCCACTTTTGCCGCGCCCGGCAAGGACGGACAGCCCGAACAGCGCGACTGGGCCCCGACCAAACAGAAGATCAGCAACCTGCTGGACGCCCTGGGCGCGATCACCCTTCTGCCCACCGACACCGACGCTCCCGCCTGGATTGACGAGGACCAGGCCGGTCAGCAGGACACGAGCCCGATCGTGGCCTGCGAGAACGGGCTGCTGCGCATCCGGGACCGGGCCTTGCTCCCACACGGTCCGGGATTCTTCAACCTGGTCTCCGTGCCGTTCGCCTACGACCCAGCGGCGACCGCCTCCACCTGGGAACACTTCCTGGGACAGATCTGGCCGCAGGACCCCGACGCCATCGAGGCAGTACAGGAGTGGTTCGGCTACGTCCTGTCCGGCCGCACCGACCAGCAGAAGATCCTTCTCATGGTCGGCCCGTCCCGCTCCGGCAAAGGCACCATCGCTCGCGTGCTCAAAGAGCTGGTCGGCAAGGACAACCTCGCCGGGCCCACCCTCGCCGGACTCGGCACGAACTTCGGGCTGTCCACGCTGATCGGCAAGCCGCTCGCGGTCATCTCCGATGCCCGACTGTCCGGTAACGACAACAGTCAGGTCGTGGAACGGCTGCTCACCATCTCCGGTGAGGACACCATCGACATCGACCGCAAGTACCGGGAGCCGTGGACCGGCAAGCTCCCCACCAGGCTGATGATCCTCTCCAACGAGCTGCCGTACTTCGGCGACTCATCCGGCGTCATCGCCAAGCGGTTCGTCGTGCTCAACATGACCGTCTCGTGGCTAGGCAAGGAAGACCCCACGCTTTTCGACCGGCTCAAAGCAGAGATGCCTGGCATTCTCAACTGGGCCCTGGAAGGACTCGCCCGGCTGGAGAGCAAGGGTCGGATCACGGAACCGGCTTGCAGTCGCGAGGCGGTGACCACGATGCAGGACACCGCCTCGCCGACGTCGGCGTTCATCCGTGAGCGTTGCGTCACCGGCCCGACGTGCAGCATCCCGGTGGACACGCTGTGGGCGGTCTGGCGGGAGTGGGCCGAAGACAACGGCGTGAAGGCGATCGGCACGAAGCAGATGTTCGGCCGCAACCTCCTCTCCGTTGTCCCCCAGCTCAACCGCACCCGCCCCCGCGACGCCTACGGCCGGCAGGTCGCCACCTACAACGGCATCACCCTCAAGCCGCAGGATCCACATCAGCCTGAGTCGTGGGGGGGGGGGGGGGGGGGGAAGCCCCCCCCCCCCCCCCCCCCGCTGCGGGGGGAAGCACAAAAACAGGGGAGTCACACTCACAAAAAAAACCACCTACCAGGCAACCCCGCGCCCACCCCAAGAAATAGGC
>NZ_JBVIDR010000005.1:369574-504636 GCF_055572275.1 Streptomyces sp. NPDC030798
CACCCCCCCCCCCCCCCCCCCCCCCCCCCCCCCCCCCCCCCCCCCCCCCCCCTCCTTCCCCCCCCCCCCCCCCCCACCCCCCCCCCCCCCCCCCCTCCCTCCCCCCCCCCCCACGACTCAGAGCAATGTGACTCCAACTCAGACAGCCCTTCGCACGGCCGGCGCCCATCGGCCTACATCGAAGGGCGCCGGCCGGACTCCACCTCTTTCCCCTTGACCCTGCAAGGAGGAGTCGTGGCACCCCGCGACGAAATGTTGACCATTCCCGAAGTGATCGAAGAGATCGGTGTACCGCGAGCGACGTTCTATCGCTGGCGCTCCTGCAAGAAGGGTCCGAAGGCTCTGAAGCTCCCGAATGGCGCTGTGCGCATCCGTCGGTCCGAGCTGAATCGCTGGCTCGCGTCGCTGGAGGAAAGCGCGTGACGAATGACACCGCCTCCGGGGCCGACTCGGTCCCGGAGGGTTTCTCTTTCGACGTGCGCCTTTGGAATGTGAGCAAGGCGCAGAGCAAGACCCGGCCGCACCAACTTCGCTGGAAGGTGGGTGGAAAGGTCAGCAGTGCCACGTTCGCCACCCTCCCCCTCGCGCAGGGCCGACGCTCTGAACTCTGGCAGGCGATGCGGAGAGGAGAAGCCTTTCGTATCCATGACGGGCTGCCTGAGTCGGAAGTCCGGCGGGCGGAAGCTGCGGCGCTCGCGGCTGCTGAGGAAAAGACAGATCCCACCTGGTGGGAGTTCTCGCGAGAATTCATGAAGCGGCGTTGGCGCACTGCTGCGGCGAAGACGCGCGAAGGATTCGCGGACAGCCTTGCGTCGGCCACACTCGGCATGATGGGGGAGAGCGCTGACGCGCCCGATCTTCGCACCGCGCGGTTGGCCGTGAGATGCGCCATCGTGCCCGCTCACGCGGACGAGGAGCCACCGCCAGAGCTGGAGAAGACCTGCGCTTGGTTGGCGGAGAACTCCCTCCCGATGTCCTCTCTGAGGAAGCCCAGTGTTGCAGAAGACGTCCACTACCGACTTGCCTACAAACTGGACGGCAAGTTGGCCGCAAAGGAGACGTATAAGCGTCGTCGGCGCTGCTTCAACGCGGCCATGGCGTACGCGATCCAGAGCGGATACCTAGACGGAAACCCGATCGCTGGTTTGGAGAGGCCCGCGACTGCGCGACGTGGGGCGATCGACCCGCGCATCCTCATGAACCCGACGCAGGCACGTGACTTCCTCACTGCCGTGTCCTATGTGGGATCAGTCCATCGGAACCGCGGCAGACGCCTGGTTGCCTTCTTCGGCTGCATTCTGTACGCCGCTATGCGTCCGGCCGAAGTAGTGGGCCTGCGAATGAAGGACTGTCATTTGCCGGAGACCGGGTGGGGAGTGCTCACCCTCCGTGAAACGCGTCCCGTGTCGGGCAAGAAATGGACTGATACGGGGGAGAGGCACGACAGGCGCGGACTGAAGATGCGGGACCCTGAGGCAGACCGTCCGGTCCCCGTTCCGCCTGAGCTGGTGGCCATGCTCCGGGCGCACTTGAAGGAGTTCGGCACGGCACCGGACGGTCGGGTCTTCCACAACGAGCGGGGCGGTCTCGTGGGCTCGACGTCCTACTACAGGGTCTGGGTGGAGGCGCGGCCGTATGCCTTCCCGCCGTCCAAGGCCGATTCGCCTTTGGCGGAGAAGCCGTATGCCGGTCGGGCCTTCTGTATCACCCAATGGCTCAAGGCGGGTCTCGCGATCGCCGAGGTGGCGCGTCGGGCCGGCACGTCTCCGGAGGTGATCGACCGGCACTACGCGGGCCTGATCGACAACAGTGAGGAGGACGACAACAAGAAGATCGAGAAAGCGATGGGGTGGGAAAGAGGCGGCGCCGAGGCTTAGCGAGAGCCTTCCTTTTGGATCCATGGCTTCTCCAGCTTGCTACGGCGAAGAAACTGGTTATTTCGCCGACGAGCTGCGCATCTAGTCGCCGATTTGCCGCGCGCAGCGGCAGCCCGGCCAGCCCTCGGCCGCGTCGCCCTACGGGTGAGTCGTCCGCTGGCCGCTACTCGCCATTTCCGTCTTTTTCCTCCCCGTCTTCGGGGATTTCTTCTACCTCGATCCCACCGCTGGTCAGTTCGTGCAGTCTGCTAAGAGCCACGGTGAGCGTCGTCAATGTGTCCTCGGCCATACGCTCTGCGAGCTCGCTGTAATAGCGCATCGCGCGTGCCTCGGCCGCTGCCGACTTGCGTAGCCTGTCCGCCTCAGCACGCTGCGCCTCCGCCTTGGCGCGCTTGGCGTTCTCCTCGGCGCGCAAGCGCTCCTCTTTGGCTTGGAGACGCCGAATCCTGGATGGCGTCGTAGCCACCCTCTCAGTACCCTTCAGCGCTGCAGCGAGCACGGCGAGTGCGGACCCGGCTTGCGCCCACGAGTTGTCTTTCAACAATTCGAGCAACAGGGAGCCGCCCTCAAGCCGTTTCACCAGCGGGCGGGGAACGCTGGACATGTCGTCGAGCGATTCGAGCAACCTCAGTTGATGCGGGTAATCGGCTGCCGTCGGCATGCGGATGAGGGTCGCCAGCTTGACGCAGTCCTCGTAAACGCCATCGAGTAGGACGAAGAACCGGCTTAGCTCTTGCAGGTCGTCTGGTGTGCGCGGAACGGTCAGACGGATGGCGCCGACCTCGCCGAAGTCATCCATGGATCACCAGCCCTTCGACTGGAACCTATCGCCCGCATATCCGCTTCGCAGTGCCAGCCGTATCGGACTGCGACGTTCGGGGGAGGGAGCGCTCTAGCGCAGGTCTATCGCAGGTCTATCGCGAACAGCGCGAAGCGATGACTAAGAGCGGGACCCAGTGAGACTGGATCCCGCTCTTTGCTGTCGGCTCCCGCCCTGGTCAGACCGCGTTTCTGGGTATCTGACCGGCGAGTGCCCCCGGCAGGATTCGAACCTGCGCACACGGCTCCGGAGGCCGTTGCTCTATCCCCTGAGCTACGGGGGCGTGTCGGCGGGGAGCTGCTCGCTCCCGGCGACGAGTAGAACACTAGCAGGTCCTGCGGGGTGATCAGGAACGGGTTTCCCGGGGTGGGGCGGCGGGTGGCCGGGCCGGCGTGCAGCGTCGGTGTCCTGGCCGGTCCAGGGTCGGTGGCCTGCCCGGCGTCCAGGGTCGGTGGCCTCGCCCCTGTCGAGTCGGTGGCCTCGTCCCTGTCGAAGGGGCCCTGGTGTCGGGGCGTGCAAGCGGCCGCCGGGAGCCGAGTGTGGCCCCGCCGGGTCGTGTCGTCCCCCGGACGGGGTGGAAGTGGGGAAAACCCGGACGCGGTGGCCGGTGCCGACCTACTCTCGAGTTGTGCCAGGCGCGTCGGGCCGGGTGCTTGTTGTGGACGACAACAAGGTCATCCGGCAGCTGATCAGGGTCAACCTCGAGCTTGAGGGGCTTGAGGTCGTGACCGCGGCCGATGGTGCCGAGTGTCTGGATGTGGTGCATCAGGTGCGGCCCGATGTCGTGACCCTCGACGTCGTCATGCCCCGGCTCGATGGACTGCGCACCGTTGCCCGGCTTCGTGCCGATCCCCGTACCCATGATCTTCCCGTCGCGATCATCAGCGCTTGTACGCAGAACGAGGTGGAGACCGGGCTCGACGTGGGTGTCGACGCCTTTCTCGCCAAGCCCTTCGAGCCCGCCGAGCTCGTTCGGCTCGTCAAGCAGCTCCTCGGTCGGCGGCCCGAGGGCAACAGCAACGGCACGACTGGGGGAGAACGAGCGCGAGAAGGGGAAGAGGGGGGCGGTGGTGGCAACGGGAGTGATGGGGACAGTGAGGGTGACGGGGGAAGCGATGGAGTCGCCGACGAGGTGTCCGACGGTGTCCCCTCCGGTACCTGAGGCGGCCTCCGGGGCCTGACGGTACTGCGTCGGGTGCCCTGACATCCGGTGGGCGACCGAGTCCCCTCCGATGCGTGGCGGAAGTGAGCCCGGGACGTGCGTCCGGGTGCCCAACAATCTCCTCCCACCCCACAGAAATTCCTCCCGCGCCAACCCCCACTCGGCGAAGTTCCTCCGGTGCCGATCACGTCTGCCCGGAGCCCCAACGCCCGCCCCCCGCCGCCCACCCACCCGGACCAGGTCCACCCCGTCCCACAACGCAAAACCCCCCGCACCCCCACCCCCCACCTCCCCTACCCTTGTCCCGTGACCCCCGTCGAGCTCTCGCGCACCGTTCTGTACGCGGTGCGGCGTGCTGTTGACGAGGGGGAGCTGAGGGTGACCGTGCCTGAGCGGGTGGTGGTGACCGAGCCGGGGCCCGGGGGGTGTGGGCACTACGCCACGAGCATCGCGCTGCAGCTCGCGCGGCCGGCCGGGGAGTCCGCCCGGCGGGTGGCCGAAATTCTGCGGCCGCATCTCATCACGACCGAGGGTATTGAGGACGTCGTCGTCACCGGGCCGGGGTTCTTGAACATCTGCCTCGCCGATGACGGGGAGGATCTCGCCAGCGCCCTCGTGACGGAGATACGCGGCGCCGGCCCCCGGTACGGGCACGGTCAGGCCCTCGCCGGGCAGGTGGTCGTGTTGCGGGTGCCCTACGAGGCGCGGGCCGAAGCCGTCGCCGATGCCGTCGTACGAATCATCGGGACTCAGGGCGGACGGGGTGAGGTCGAGCACGGGGAGCCGATCACGTTGCGGCCCGTGCCCGCGCCGGAGGATCCCGCGCCGCTCGGGGCCGATGCCGCCCAGTGGGCCCTGCTGTACCCCGCCGCGCACGACCGGCCGCGGATCACCGCCGACCATCTGGTGCAGCGGGAGAGCAATCCGCTGTTCCGGGTGCGCTACGCCCATGCCCGCGTCCGGTCCCTCGGCCGCAACGCCGTGCGTCTGGGGTTCGAGGCCGAACCCGGGCCCGTGGCCGGGGAGCAGCGACTGGTGAGCGCCCTCGCCGACCACCCCCGTGTCCTCACCGCCGCCGCGACCCGTCGCGCCCCGGACCGGCTCGCCCGGCATCTCGTCACCGTCGCCGATGCCGTCCTGCCCTTCGTGCCCGGCGTGCTGCCGCACGGCGAGGAGAAACCCTCGGCCGCCCACCGCGCCCGGCTCGCCCTCGCCGAAGCCGCCGGGACGGTGCTGGCCGGCGGCCTGTCCCTGCTCGGCATCGACGCACCCGAACACCTCTGAGGGCCCGAGAGCAGATGCGCCCCGGAGAGAGACAGAGAGTCTGAGAGCCACGTCATGAGCCGTTCCGCCCATCCCGCCGGGCCCCGTCACGCCGACGTCCTTCCCGAGGGCCACTACTCGGCGCCGCCCACCGACCTCAACCTCCTGGACCAGAAGGTCTGGGCGCAGACCGTCGGCCGCAACGACGACGGGGTCGTCACCGTCGGCGGCATCGACGTCAAGCAGCTCGCCGAGGAGTACGGCACCCCCGCCTACATCCTCGACGAGGCCGACTTCCGGGCCCGGGCCCGCGCCTGGCGTGCCGCCTTCGGTGCCGACGCCGACGTGTTCTACGCCGGGAAGGCGTTCCTGTCCCGGGCCGTCGTGCGGTGGCTGGCCGAGGAGGGGCTGAATCTCGACGTGTGCTCCGGGGGCGAGCTGGCCACCGCCCTGTCCGCCGGGATGCCCGCCGAGCGCATCGCCTTCCACGGGAACAACAAGTCCGTCGACGAGATCACTCGGGCCGTCGAGGCCGGGGTCGGGCGGATCGTGCTCGACTCCTTCCAGGAGATCGTGCGGGTCGCGCACATCGCGCAGTCGCTGGGCACTCGGCAGAAGGTGCAGATCCGGATCACCGTCGGCGTCGAGGCGCACACGCACGAGTTCATCGCCACCGCTCACGAGGACCAGAAGTTCGGGATTCCGCTCGCCGGCGGGCAGGCCGCCGAGGCCGTGCGGCGGGCGCTGATGCTCGACGGCCTGGAGCTGATCGGCATCCACTCGCACATCGGGTCGCAGATCTTCGACATGTCCGGTTTCGAGGTGGCCGCCCATCGGGTGGTCGGGCTGCTCAAGGACATCCGCGACGAGCACGGGGTCGAACTGCCGGAGATCGATCTCGGGGGCGGGCTCGGGATCGCGTACACCGGTGACGACGACCCGCGCGAGCCGCACGAGATCGCCAAGGCGCTGACCGAGATCGTCAGCCGCGAGTGCGACGCCGCCAGGCTGCGCACGCCCCGGATCTCCGTCGAGCCCGGGCGGGCCATCGTCGGCCCGACGGCGTTCACGCTGTACGAGGTCGGCACCGTCAAGCCGCTCGACGGGCTGCGCACGTACGTCTCCGTCGACGGCGGGATGTCCGACAACATCCGGACCGCGCTGTACGACGCCGAGTACAGCGTCGCCCTCGTCTCGCGCACGAGCGACGCCGAGCCCATGCTGGCCAGGGTCGTCGGCAAGCACTGCGAGAGCGGGGACATCGTGGTCAAGGACGCGTTCCTGCCGGCCGACCTGGCACCCGGTGACCTGCTCGCCGTGCCCGCCACCGGCGCCTACTGCCGGTCCATGGCCAGCAACTACAACCACGTGCTGCGGCCGCCGGTCGTCGCCGTGAAGGACGGCGAGGCCCGCGTCATCGTCCGCCGGGAGACGGAGGAGGACCTCCTGCGTCTCGACGTCGGCTGACACCGCCCGGGCGCCCTTGGAGGCCGCACGCCACGGAACGGAAGATCTACGGTCTTCCGCCCCCGTACAAATGAAATAGATGTCTCACGATCCGGACGAAGGGTAGAAACTCCCGTCCGGTGAGTGAGACTGGTCCAACCGTAGACGGTATGAGGAAACGAGGTCGGATGATGCGTACGCGTCCGCTGAAGGTGGCGCTGCTGGGCTGTGGAGTGGTCGGCTCAGAGGTGGCGCGCATCATGACGACGCACGCCGACGACCTCGCCGCCAGGATCGGCGCCCCGGTGGAGCTCGCGGGGGTCGCCGTACGGCGGCCCGGCAAGGTGCGCGAGGGCATCGACCCGGGACTCGTGACCACCGACGCCACCGCCCTCGTCAAACGCGGGGACATCGACGTCGTGGTCGAGGTCATCGGCGGCATCGAGCCCGCCCGGACCCTCATCACCGCCGCCTTCGAGCACGGCGCCTCGGTCGTCTCCGCCAACAAGGCGCTGCTCGCCCAGGACGGGGCCGCCCTGCACGCGGCGGCGGAGGAGCACGGCAATGACCTCTACTACGAGGCCGCCGTCGCCGGTGCCATCCCGCTGATCCGGCCGCTGCGCGAGTCCCTCGCCGGTGACAAGGTCAACCGGGTGCTGGGGATCGTCAACGGCACCACCAACTTCATCCTCGACAAGATGGACTCCACGGGCGCCGGCTACCAGGAGGCGCTGGACGAGGCCACCGCGCTCGGGTACGCCGAGGCCGATCCGACCGCCGACGTCGAGGGCTTCGACGCCGCCGCCAAGGCCGCCATCCTGGCCGGGATCGCCTTCCACACGCGCGTGCGCCTCGACGACGTCTACCGCGAGGGGATGACCGAGGTCACCGCCGCCGACTTCCGCTCGGCCAAGGAGATGGGCTGCACCATCAAGCTGCTCGCCATCTGCGAGCGGGCGGCGGACGGCGGCTCCGTCACCGCGCGCGTGCATCCCGCGATGATTCCGCTGACCCACCCGCTCGCCTCCGTGCGCGGCGCGTACAACGCCGTCTTCGTGGAGAGCGACGCCGCCGGGCAGCTGATGTTCTACGGCCCCGGCGCCGGCGGTTCGCCCACCGCCTCCGCCGTGCTCGGCGACCTCGTCGCCGTGTGCCGCAACCGGCTCAACGGCGCAACGGGGCCCGGTGAGTCGGCGTACGCAGCCCTGCCGGTCTCGCCCATGGGCGACGTCGTCACGCGCTACCACATCAGCCTCGACGTCGCGGACAAACCGGGTGTTCTCGCCCAGGTCGCCACCGTGTTCGCCGAGCACGGCGTGTCGATCGATACGGTTCGCCAGCAGGGCAACAACGGCGAGGCCTCCCTCGTCGTCGTCACCCACCGGGCCTCGGACGCCTCCCTGAGCGGGACCGTCGAGGCGCTGCGCAAGCTCGACACCGTGCGGGGTGTCGCCAGCATCATGCGGGTTGAAGGAGAGTAACCAGCAATGACCCACCAGTGGCGCGGAATCATCGAGGAGTACCGGGACAGGCTGCCGGTATCCGACACCACGCCGGTCGTGACGCTCCGCGAGGGCGGCACGCCCCTCGTGCCCGCGCAGGTGCTCTCCGAGCGCACGGGCTGCGAGGTCCACCTGAAGGTGGAGGGCGCCAACCCCACCGGCTCCTTCAAGGACCGGGGCATGACCATGGCCATCTCCAAGGCCAAGGAGGAGGGTGCCAAGGCGGTCATCTGCGCCTCCACCGGCAACACCTCCGCCTCCGCCGCCGCGTACGCCGTGCGGGCCGGCATGGTCTCCGCCGTGCTCGTGCCGCAGGGCAAGATCGCGCTCGGCAAGATGGGCCAGGCCCTGGTGCACGGCGCGAAGATCCTCCAGGTCGACGGCAACTTCGACGACTGCCTCACCCTCGCCCGCAGCCTGAGCGAGAACTACCCGGTGGCGCTGGTCAATTCGGTCAACCCGGTGCGCATCGAGGGCCAGAAGACGGCCTCCTTCGAGATCGTGGACATGCTCGGCGACGCACCCGACATCCACGTCCTCCCGGTCGGCAACGCGGGCAACATCACCGCCTACTGGAAGGGCTACAAGGAGTACGCCGCCGACGGCATCTCCACGAAGACCCCCCGCATGTGGGGCTTCCAGGCGTCCGGCAGCGCTCCGATCGTGCGCGGCGAGGTCGTCAAGGACCCGTCCACCATCGCCACCGCCATCCGCATCGGCAACCCGGCCTCCTGGAGTTACGCACTGCAGGCCCGGGACGAGTCCGGCGGGGCCATCGACGAGGTGACGGACCGTGAAATCCTGCGTGCCTACCGCCTGTTGGCCGCGCAGGAGGGCGTCTTCGTGGAGCCCGCCTCCGCCGCGTCCGTGGCCGGTCTGCTCAAGGCCGCCGAGCAGGGCAGGGTCGACCCCGGCCAGCGCATCGTGTGCACCGTCACCGGCAACGGCCTGAAGGACCCCGACTGGGCCGTCGCCGGCGCCCCCCAGCCGGTCACCGTCCCCGTCGACGCGGCCACCGCGGCCGAGCGGCTGGGCCTCGCCTGAGCCCTGTCCTCACCCCGGACAGGCCCCTGGGCAGGGACAACCCGTGGCAGGGTGCACGGGAGGCATACGACACGCATCGTGCGCCTCCTGTGCGCCCTATGTCGCCGCAGAACCTTCCTTCGATAGGCTGTACTGAACCCGCCTACCGCATATGCCCCCGCGTGTGGGCGCGGGGCCGCGCCGTCTCCGCGCCCCGACGGGTCTTCGTACGTCATCGAATATCCATCGAATGTCCATCGAGCCTCTCGAACGGCATTCGACCCATCGAGTGTCTTCGACAGTCACGCAGCTCAAGGAGTGTCTTCGAGCGATGGCCGGTCCAGCCTTCCGCGCCGCCGCCGTCCGGGTGCGCGTTCCCGCCACCAGCGCCAATCTCGGGCCGGGCTTCGACGCCCTCGGCCTCGCGCTGGGTCTCTACGACGACGTCGTCGTCCGGGTGGCCGACTCCGGGCTGCACATCGACATCGCGGGGGAGGGCAGCGAGACCCTCCCGCGGGACGAGAGTCATCTTCTGGTCCGCTCTCTGCGCACCGCCTTCGATCTGCTGGGCGGACAGCCCCGCGGCCTGGAGATCGTCTGCGCCAACCGCATCCCGCACGGCCGGGGCCTCGGCTCCTCCTCCGCCGCCATCTGCGCCGGCATCGTCGCCGCCCGCGCGGTGACCATAGGCGGCGACACCCGGCTCGACGACGCCGCGCTGCTGGAACTGGCCACGGAGATCGAGGGCCATCCGGACAACGTGGCGGCCTGTCTGCTCGGCGGCTTCACCCTCTCCTGGATGGAGGCCGGCGCCGCCCGGGCGATCAGGATGGACCCCAGCGATTCCATCGTTCCGGTGGTTTTCGTGCCCGGAAAGCCGGTCCTGACCGAGACCGCGCGCGGCCTGCTCCCGCGCACCGTGCCGCACGTCGACGCCGCCGCCAACGCGGGCCGCGCCGCCCTGCTCGTCGAGGCCCTGACCAGGCGCCCCGAGCTGCTGCTGCCCGCCACCGAGGACCGCCTCCACCAGGAGTACCGCGCCCCGGCCATGCCGGAGAGCGCCGCGCTGGTGGAGCGCCTGCGCGCCGACGGCGTCCCGGCCGTCATCTCCGGTGCCGGACCCACCGTCATGGCGCTGGTCGACGCCGACAGCGCCGACAAGGTGTCCCACCTCGCGGGCGAGGGCTGGGCCGCCAACCGGCTGGACCTCGACGTACAGGGAGCGAGCGTGCTGCCGCTTGCGACCTGAGACACGGTTGCCGGATTTGGAGAGGGGGAATGTTTGTTGGATCCGGTAGTGTTAACCTCAAGTCTGCACCCGACCCCACCATGGCGAGGTGCTTCGTGTCCCCGTCCGGGACAGACATTCTTCCGGGAGCCTCCCAAGCCACTCCGTGTTCCGTGCGCCGTACCTGGGCAGTACGTCGCATGCGGGCACTGAGCGAGCCGCCGGGCACGCTCCGGAATCGGTGCTACCACGCCACGTGACACTGGGTGCCACGCGGAAGCGCCATCACCAGCAAATCTCTTCCGCCGCTTTGGCGGACCACCGCCCCGGCACGGTTCACCGAAGAAGGACCGTAGCCGGACAGCACAACCGGTCGCCGAGCCAGACAGGCCGACGTCCGCTCCAGGGAAGGACCCTTCGTGAGCGACACCACCGATCTGATGGGCGCACGTGTCGAGGAGACCGCTGCCGCGCCCGCCACGGACGCCTCCGCGCCTGCCACCGGTGCCGGCTCCCGGCGGCGCCGCGGTACCGGCCTCGAGGGCATGGTGCTGGCCGAGCTGCAGCAGGTCGCCTCGGGCCTCGGCATCAGGGGCACCGCGCGGATGCGCAAGAGCCAGCTGATCGAGGTCATCAAGGAGGCCCAGGCCGCCGGGGGCGCCGCCCCCAAGGCCGACGCCGCCGCTGAGGCCAAGCCCAAGCGCCGGGCCACCTCGCGGGCCCGTACGGGCGAGGAAGCCGCCGAGAAGAAGGCGGACAAGGCCGCGCAGGCCCCCGCCGAGAAGGCCGTGGCCCAGCAGCAGATCGAGATCCCCGGCCAGCCGGCCTCCGACGACGCCCCGACCGAGCGCCGTCGCCGCCGCGCCACCGCCGAGGCGGGCAGCCCCGCCCAGAGCAGCGCCGAGACCGTCGCCGCCGAGGCCAAGAGCGAGCCCAAGGCCGAGACGCCCGCGCCGCAGCAGGCCCAGCAGGGCGAGGCCAAGGGCGACGCCGGTGACGGCGAGGGCCGCGGCCGCCGCGACCGCCGTGAGCGTGGGCGCGACCGTGACCGGGACCGCGACCGCGACCGGGACCGCCGTAGCAAGGGCGACGACCAGCAGGGCGGCCAGCGTCAGCAGCAGGGCCAGCAGCAGGGCGGCGGCCGCCAGGACCGGCAGCAGGACGACGACGACTTCGAGGGCGGCCGCCGGGGCCGTCGCGGCCGCTACCGCGACCGCCGTGGCCGCCGTGGCCGCGACGACATCGCGGAGCCGCAGGTCGCCGAGGACGACGTCCTGATCCCCGTCGCGGGCATCCTGGACATCCTCGACAACTACGCCTTCATCCGGACCTCCGGCTACCTGCCCGGCCCGAACGACGTGTACGTCTCGCTCGCCCAGGTCCGCAAGAACGGCCTGCGCAAGGGTGACCACATCACCGGTGCCGTGCGCCAGCCCAAGGAAGGCGAGCGCCGCGAGAAGTTCAACGCGCTGGTCCGCCTCGACTCCGTCAACGGCATGGCGCCCGAACACGGCCGCGGTCGCCCGGAGTTCAACAAGCTCACCCCGCTCTACCCGCAGGACCGCCTGCGCCTGGAGACGGACCCCGGTGTCCTCACCACCCGCATCATCGACCTGGTGTCGCCGATCGGTAAGGGCCAGCGCGGTCTGATCGTGGCCCCGCCGAAGACCGGCAAGACCATGATCATGCAGGCGATCGCCAACGCGATCACGCACAACAACCCCGAGTGCCACCTGATGGTCGTCCTCGTCGACGAGCGTCCGGAAGAGGTCACCGACATGCAGCGGTCGGTCAAGGGAGAGGTCATCTCCTCGACCTTCGACCGCCCGGCCGAGGACCACACCACGGTCGCCGAGCTCGCCATCGAGCGTGCCAAGCGTCTGGTGGAGCTGGGCCACGACGTGGTCGTGCTGCTCGACTCGATCACGCGTCTGGGCCGTGCGTACAACCTGGCGGCTCCGGCTTCCGGCCGCATCCTGTCCGGTGGTGTCGACTCGACCGCGCTGTACCCGCCGAAGCGGTTCTTCGGTGCGGCGCGCAACATCGAGGACGGCGGTTCGCTGACCATCCTGGCCACGGCTCTCGTGGACACCGGGTCCCGCATGGACGAGGTGATCTTCGAGGAGTTCAAGGGCACGGGCAACATGGAGCTGAAGCTCGACCGCAAGCTCGCGGACAAGCGGATCTTCCCGGCCGTGGACGTGGACGCCTCCGGTACCCGTAAGGAAGAGATCCTGCTCGGCAACGAGGAGCTGTCCATCGTCTGGAAGCTCCGCCGGGTCCTGCACGCACTGGACCAGCAGCAGGCGATCGAGCTGCTGCTGGACAAGATGAAGCAGACCAAGTCGAACGTCGAGTTCCTGATGCAGATTCAGAAGACGACGCCGGCTCCCGGGAACGGGGACTAGTCGGTAGAGACTGGGTAAGAAAGTGGGCCGCCCCCCGTCGATCGGTGACGGGGGGCGGCCCTTTGGCGCTGAGAGGTACGGGTGCGCACCACGCGCCCCTTCTGACTCATCGCTCCATGGGGGGACTCTTGTCCACGCCTCTGCCCCGCAACGGTCGGCACAGACGTCGCATACGCCTCGGCCTGCCCGTCGCCGCGGCCGGTGTCGCCGCAGCCGTCGCCGCTGCACTGCTGACGACCTCCGCGGGTGCCACGACGCCCTCGGCCTCGCCGACCGTCAAGCCCACCGCCGGGTCGGCGTCGCTCACCGAGCTGACGGATCGCGTCGCGGGCGCGCTCGCCACCGACAAGGACTTCAAGAGGGCCTCGAAGACCAAGGACACAAGCGGCGGAACGGCGAGTTCCGGCGCCACGTCCTCCCCGTCCTCCGGCTCCGCGACCTCGTCCGGGTCGTCGTCCACCTCCACCGTCAGCCCCATGATCATCGGTGGTACCAGCACGAGCATCACCACGGCACCATGGATGGCCCAGCTCTGGTACTACGACGACAAGCGCACCACCGACACCGGCGACGACGTCGGCTTCTTCTGCGGCGGTGCGGTGGTCGCGCCGACGAAGATCCTCACCGCCGCGCACTGCGTCAAGGGCTACGACTGGCACGCCAACGGCGCCATCGTCACCGGCACCGACCAGCTCCCCACCACCGACACCTCCGGCAACACCGACCTGCACGGCGGCACGGTCTCCGGCGTCTGGCGGCAGTGGCGCCACTCGTCCTACAACGCGACGACGGTCGACAACGACATCGCCGTACTGACCCTGCCGAGCCCGATCAAGGCCACCCCGATCCGCATGACGACGTCGACCGACACGTCGTCCTACGTGGCCGGCACAAGCGCCAAGGTCTACGGCTGGGGCCGCACCAGCTCCACCAGTGACTCCATCTCGCAGACGCTGAAGACGGCGACGCTGCCCATCCAGTCCGACACCACGTGCGCCGGCTACTACGGCAGCGACTTCGTCAAGGGCCACATGGTCTGCGCGGGCAAGCCGGCGACCGGCAGCGACTCCGGCACCACGTCCGCCTGCAACGGAGACTCCGGCGGCCCGCTGATCGTGAACAACCGCATCGTCGGCATCGTCTCCTGGGGCGTGCAGAACTGCGTGGCCAAGGGCGCGTACAGCGTCTTCACGAAGGTGCGGGCGTACGTCGGGGCCGCGTACCCGCGCATCGACGACACCAACCTCAACGGCGACCACAAGGCCGACCTCTTCGTGCGCAGCCACTCCACGTACACCGGCTACGAGAAGGACTCCAAGGGGACCTCGTTCGCGACCCGCATCTCCTGGGGCAGCTTCAAGGGCTACAACACCGTCCTTCAGACGGACCTCGACCGGGACGGCTACCAGGACCTGATCCTGCGCCGCAGCAGCGACGGGGCTGTCTTCTGGCTGCACTACGTCCCGGCCACCGAGAGCTGGAGCAAGAAGGAGATCTTCAGCAACTGGTCCACGCGCAAATTCACCGTCGCCCCCGGTGACGTGACCGGCGACTACCTGCCCGACCTGCTGTCGGTCGATTCCTCGGGCATCCTGTGGATCTACCCGGGCAAGGGCAACGGCTCCTTCGCCTCCCGGATCGAGGTCGGCTCCGGGTGGGGTCAGTACAACTCCCTGCGCGGCCACGGCGACTTCAACGGCGACGGCAAGGCCGACCTGATCGCCCGCTCCAAGAGCAACGGCTACGTCTACCTGTACCGCGGAACCGGCAAGACCGGTTCCGGGGCCTTCTCGAGCCGGATCCACGTGCGCACCTGGACCGGCTACAACGCCTTCGACGCCGTCGGCGACGTGAGCGGCGACGGCAAGGCCGACTTCCTGGCCCGCACGCCGGGCGGCACGCTCTACCTGTACAAGGGCACCGGCAAGGCCAGTAGCGAGATCTTTGCCACAAGGGTCTCGGTTGGTACCGGTTTCCAGCAGTACGACCTCTGGGGCTGAAATCGCAGGTGAGCGCGGCTCACCCTGCGTAACCCGATGACACGGAGTGCCCACCGCACCACGCGGTGGGCACTCTGCGTTGTGCCACGCTGTCCCGAGTTTCTCCGCCCGACCGGGCAGAGCGACGATGGAGCGGTGACGACCGCGCCTCACCCTGAGCACAGGGGGTACCCGACCGACGAGACCTAGGAGAGACGTGTCCGCCGAGAACACGCCGCACCCCGGCATACCGGAGCCGGTCACCACCGGCCCGCGCCGCGGCAAGGGCCGCCGCCGCAGGACCAGCAGCACGCGCCGCAAGGCGCTGCTCGTCACGGCCTGGACGGCCGCGGGCGTGGTCGTGCTGGGCGGTACCGGCCTCGGATACGTCTACTTCAAGCTCAACGGCAACCTCAGAAGCGTCGACATCAACCAGGCCCTCGGCGGCGACCGGCCCGCCAAGGCCGCCAACGGCTCCGAGAACATCCTGGTCCTGGGCTCGGACACCCGTTCCGGCTCCAACAGGAAGCTCGGCGGCGGCACCGACGACGGCAGCGCCCGCTCCGACACGGCGATGATCGTCCACGTCTACGAGGGCCACCGCAGGGCCAGCGTGGTCTCCATGCCCCGTGACACCCTCATCGACCGCCCGACCTGCACCGACACCAAGGGCGTGACCCACCCGGCGGCGCACGGGGTGATGTTCAACGAGGCGTACTCCACCGGCGGCGCCGCCTGCACGGTCAAGACCGTCGAGTCCCTCACCGGCCTGCGCATGGACCACTACCTGGAGGTCGACTTCGCCGGCTTCCAGAGGCTGATCGACGACCTCGGCGGGGTCCCGGTCACCACGACGAAGAACATCGACGACCCGCAGAGCCACCTGACCCTCAGGGCCGGCACCCACACCCTGAGCGGCCGCCAGGCCCTCGGCCTGGTCCGCACCCGGCACGGCGTCGGCGACGGCTCCGACCTGGGCCGCATCCAGCTGCAGCAGGCCTTTGTGAAGGCCCTGCTCGGCCAGGTCAAGCACGTCGGCGTGTTCTCCGACCCGAAGAAGCTCTACGACCTCGCCGACACCGCCACCAAGGCCGTCACCACCGACTCCGACATCGGCTCGGTCAACGCCGTCATCGACTTCGCGGACGGTCTCAAGGGCATCGACGCGAAGAACATGCGCATGATCACCATGCCGGTCCGGTACGACCCGGCGGATCCCAACCGCGTGATCATGGAGAAGGCGAAGGCCCGGCAGGTCTGGAGCGCCCTGAAGAACGACAGGCCGATCCCGAGGTCGGCCACCAAGGACACGGCGACCGGAGAGGCCAAGGGCGTGGTGACGGGCTAGGAGTTCCCCGGGGTCCACCCGGGTTCCCGCCCCGTCCCGCCCGCCCGGGCCGGAATAGAAAGCCCCCACCCCCGGTTTTGGGAGATGGCCCCAGTCCTGGCAGACTGGACCGTCGGCCCCGGTTCACGCTCCCGCACCCCGCGGCGGCGACCCGGCGCCCTCCCGGAACACTAGGAGACACCTTGAAGCGCGACATCCACCCCGCGTACGTCGAGACGCAGGTCAGCTGCACCTGCGGCGCGTCGTTCACCACCCGCAGCACCATCGAGTCCGGCACCATCCGGGCCGAGGTCTGCTCCGAGTGCCACCCGTTCTACACGGGCAAGCAGAAGATCCTCGACACCGGTGGCCGTGTGGCCCGCTTCGAGGCCCGCTTCGGCAAGGCTGCCGCCGGCTCCAAGAAGTAGCGAGCCCCATTTCGCCGGTCCACGGCCGCACCCCGCCCGGGTGTGCCCGGGACCGGCGTTTTTGGTCGCCCGCCCTTCCCTTCACCGCAGTACAGGAGCCGAAAGATGTTCGAGGCCGTCGAGGAGCTCGTCGCCGAGCACGCCGACCTGGAGAAGAAGCTCGCCGACCCGTCGGTCCACTCCGACCAGGCCAACGCGCGCAGGCTGAACAAGCGCTACGCCGAGCTGACCCCGATCGTCGCCACGTACCGCTCCTGGAAGCAGACCGGCGACGACGTCGACACCGCACGTGAACTGGCCGCCGACGACCCCGACTTCGCCGCCGAGGTCAAGGATCTGGAGAGGCAGCGCGAGGAGCTGACCGAGAAGCTCCGCTTCCTGCTGGTCCCGCGCGACCCCAGCGACGACAAGGACGTGATCCTCGAGATCAAGGCGGGCGCGGGCGGCGACGAGTCGGCCCTGTTCGCCGGCGACCTGCTGCGCATGTACCTGCGCTATGCGGAGCGCGTCGGCTGGAAGACCGAGATCATCGACGCCACCGAGTCCGAGCTGGGCGGCTACAAGGACGTCCAGGTCGCCGTGAAGGCCCGCGGGCAGACCGAGCCCGGCCAGGGCGTGTGGGCCCGGCTGAAGTACGAGGGCGGGGTGCACCGCGTGCAGCGGGTGCCCGCGACCGAGTCCCAGGGCCGTATTCACACCTCCGCGGCCGGTGTCCTCGTCACCCCCGAGGCCGAGGAGGTGGACGTCGAGATCAACCCGAACGACCTGCGCATCGACGTCTACCGGTCCTCCGGCCCCGGCGGCCAGTCCGTGAACACCACCGACTCCGCCGTGCGCATCACCCACCTGCCGACCGGTGTCGTCGCCTCCTGCCAGAACGAGAAGAGCCAGCTGCAGAACAAGGAGCAGGCGCTGCGTATCCTGCGCTCCAGGCTGCTCGCCATGGCGCAGGAGGAGGCCGAGCGGGAGGCCGCCGACGCCCGCCGCAGCCAGGTCCGCACGGTTGACCGCTCCGAGAAGATCCGCACCTACAACTTCCCGGAGAACCGTATCTCGGACCACCGCGTCGGCTTCAAGGCGTACAACCTGGACCAGGTCCTGGACGGCGACCTCGACGCGGTGATCCAGGCCTGTGTCGACGCCGACTCCGCGGCGAAGCTGGCGGCCGCGTGAGCGGGCGGCGGCAGACGGCGTAAAGAGGGACGTACGAGTTACCCGGAGGACTTGCGTGAACCTGCTGCTCGCGGAGGTGGCCCAGGCCACCCAGCGGCTGGCCGACGCCGGCGTGCCCTCGCCGCGCAACGACGCGGAGGAGCTCGCCGCGTTCGTGCACGGCGTGAAGCGGGGCGAGCTGCACTCCGTGAAGGACTCCGACTTCGACGCCCGGTACTGGGAGGTCATCGCCCGGCGCGAGCAGCGTGAACCGCTGCAGCACATCACCGGGCGGGCCTACTTCCGGTACCTGGAGCTCCAGGTCGGGCCGGGGGTGTTCGTGCCCCGGCCGGAGACCGAGTCCGTGGTCGGCTGGGCCATAGACGCCGTGCGCGCCATGGACGTGGTCGAGCCGTGCATCGTCGACCTGTGCACCGGCTCCGGCGCCATCGCGCTCGCCCTCGCCCAGGAGGTGCCGCGCTCGCGCGTGCACGCCGTGGAGCTGTCCGAGGACGCCCTGGTGTGGACGCGGAAGAACATGGCCGGCTCGCGCGTCGACCTGCGCCAGGGCGACGCCCTCGGCGCCTTCCCGGACCTCGACGGCCAGGTCGACCTGGTCATCTCCAACCCGCCGTACATCCCGCTCACCGAATGGGAGTACGTCGCCCCGGAGGCCCGCGACTACGACCCGGAGCTGGCGCTGTTCTCCGGTGAGGACGGGCTGGACCTGATCCGCGGGATCGAGCGCACCGCGCACCGGCTGCTGCGCCCCGGCGGGGTCGTCGTCATCGAACACGCCGACACCCAGGGCGGCCAGGTCCCGTGGATCTTCACCGAGGAGCGGGGCTGGGCCGACGCGGCCGACCACCCGGACCTCAACAACCGCCCCCGCTTCGCGACCGCGCGCAAGGCGCTGCCGTGAGCAGCCCGCTGACAGTCTTTCCCGCCCCGCATGACGTGTACGAGGAGGCCCGCTAGACATGGCACGGCGATACGACACCAATGACGCGACCGACCGCGTGACCGGTCTGCGCGAGGCCGCGTCCGCCGTCCGCCGGGGCGAGCTGGTGGTGCTCCCTACCGACACGGTGTACGGCATCGGCGCCGACGCGTTCTCCTCCGAGGCCGTCGCCGACCTGCTCGCCGCCAAGGGCCGGGGCCGCACCATGCCCACCCCTGTCCTCATCGGCTCTCCGAACACGCTGCACGGCCTCGTCACGGACTTCTCCGAGCTGGCCTGGGAACTGGTCGACGCGTTCTGGCCGGGCGCCCTCACGCTGGTCGCCCGGCACCAGCCGTCGCTGCAGTGGGACCTCGGCGACACCCGGGGCACGGTTGCCGTGCGCATGCCGCTGCACCCGGTCGCCATCGAGCTGCTCACCGAGGTCGGCCCGATGGCGGTGTCCTCGGCGAACCTCACCGGGCACCCCGCGCCGGAGAACTGCGACGCCGCCCAGGACATGCTCGGCGACTCCGTCTCCGTCTACCTCGACGGCGGCCCCACCCCCGGCAACGTGCCGTCCTCCATCGTGGACGTCTCCCGCGAGGTGCCGGTGCTGCTGCGCGAGGGCGCCATCTCGCCCGACGAGCTGCGGAAGGTCGTACCCGACCTCGAGGTGGCGAATTGACGGCCCCTGAGGCGGGGCGTGGCATAGGCAACGGGGAACGTGCGGCGGAACAGACCACCACCTTCGGGCTTCCGCGCGACACCTTCCGCATCCTCCATGTCAGCACCGGCAACGTGTGCCGCTCGCCCATCACCGAGCGGCTGACCCGCCATTTCGTGGCGGAGCGGCTCGGCGTGCTCGGCGGCGGGCTGATCGTGGAGAGCGCGGGCACCTGGGGCCACGAGGGCGCGCCCATGGAGGCCAACGCGGAGGCCGTGCTCGCCGAGTTCGGCGCGGACGCCTCCGGCTTCACCGGCCGGGAACTGCTCGATGAGCACGTGATCCGGGCCGACCTGGTCCTGACGGCCACCCGCGACCACCGCGCGCAGGTCATCTCCATGGGCCATTCGGCGGGCCTGCGCACCTTCACGCTGAAGGAGTTCACCCGGCTGGTGCGCGCCATAGACCCGACGACGCTGCCCCCGCTGGAGGACGGCGTGGTCCTCAGGGCGCGCGCCCTGGTGCGTGCGGCGGCCGCTCTACGCGGGTGGCTCCTGGCGCCCACGGCGGAGGCGGACGAGGTCTACGACCCGTACGGCGCGCCGCTGCCGTTCTTCCGCTCCATCGGTGACGAGATACACGAGGCACTGGACCCGGTGGTGACGGCACTGACGGGGGTCCCGGCGCGGGCCTGAGCGCGCCCCGCACGCGGCCGCGGGGCCGCAGCGAGGTGCTCTCGTGCGGCCGCACCGTCGGGCGCCCCGCACCTCCCCGGCCTACATTGGGGATACGTCACCGTCGACCGCTCCGGGAGCCCGCCATGTCGGTCACCCCTACCCTCGCGACCGATGCCCTGCGGCGGCAGGACCCGGCGATGGCCGAGCTCCTGCTCGGCGAGCTCACCCGGCAGTCGACCACGCTGCAGCTGATCGCCGCCGAGAACTTCACCTCCCCGGCCGTGCTCGCCGCCCTCGGCTCCCCGCTCGCCAACAAGTACGCCGAGGGCTACCCCGGCGCCCGGCACCACGGCGGCTGTGAGATCGTCGACGTCGCCGAACGCGCCGCCATCGACCGCGCCAAGGCCCTGTTCGGCGCCGAGCACGCCAACGTCCAGTCCCACTCGGGCTCTTCGGCCGTCCTGGCCGCCTACGCCGCCCTGCTGCGCCCCGGTGACACCGTCCTGGCCCTGGGGCTGTCCTACGGCGGCCACCTCACCCACGGCTCGCCCGCGAACTTCTCCGGCCGCTGGTTCGACTTCGTCGGCTACGGCGTCGACGCGGAGACCGGGCTCATCGACCACGACCAGGTCCGCCACCTGGCCCGCAACCACCGGCCGAAGGCGATCGTGTGCGGCTCCATCGCCTACCCCCGGCACCTGGACTACGCCTTCTTCCGCGAGGTCGCCGACGAGGTCGGGGCCTATCTGATCGCGGACGCGGCGCACCCGATCGGCCTGGTCGCCGGGGGAGCGGCGCCCAGCCCGGTGCCGTACGCGGACATCGTGTGCGCCACCACCCACAAGGTGCTGCGCGGCCCGCGCGGCGGGATGATCCTGTGCGGCGCCGAGCTGGCCGAGCGCGTGGACCGGGCCGTGTTCCCCTTCACCCAGAGCGGCGCGCAGATGCACACCATCGCCGCCAAGGCCGTCGCGTTCGGCGAGGCGGCGACCGAGGCGTTCTCGGCGTACGCCCATCAGGTGGTCGCCAACGCCCGGGTGCTGGCCGGTCACCTGGCCGCCGAGGGGCTGGTCGTCATCACCGGCGGCACGGACACCCATCTGATCACCGCCGACACCGCCCCGCTCGGCGTGGACGGCCGCACCGCGCGCGGGCGGCTCGCGGCGGCCGGCATCGTCCTGGACTGCTGCGCGCTGCCGCACGGCGACGGCCGGGGCCTGCGCCTCGGTACGGCGGCGGTGACCACGCAGGGCATGGGGGAGCCGGAGATGGTCCGGATCGCCGCGCTTCTGGCCGGTGTCCTGCGGGGCGGCACGGAACCGGTGAAGGCGCGGGAGGAGGTACGCGAACTGGCCGGCCGATTTCCGCCGTATCCGGGCTGAACCGGGGTAGGCGAGGGATCCGTACATCCTCGTACAGCCGGATCCAGCCTGTGCCGCACAGCCGCCCGTGCAACCATCGTCGCTACCCGGAAGTCCTCATCCATATGCATCCGTCGCTAGGGTGTGGGGCTGTGATGGCCAGCGAGACCTGTGGGGAAGCCCGTGCGTGAATACCTGCTGACGCTCTGCATCACGGCCGCGGTGACGTATCTGCTGACAGGGCCGGTACGGAAGTTCGCGATCGTGGCCGGAGCCATGCCGGAGATCCGGGCACGTGACGTGCACCGGGAGCCCACTCCGCGCCTCGGCGGGATCGCCATGTTCTTCGGCCTGTGCGCGGGCCTGCTGGTCGCGGACCATCTCACCAACCTCAACGAAGTGTTCGCCAAGTCGAACGAACCACGGGCGCTGCTCTCCGGCGCCGCGCTCATCTGGCTGATCGGCGTCCTGGACGACAAGTTCGAGATCGACGCGCTGATCAAGCTGGGCGGCCAGATGATCGCCGCGGGCGTCATGGTCATGCAGGGTCTGACGATCCTGTGGCTGCCCATCCCGGGCGTCGGCAACGTGGCGCTGACCCAGTGGCAGGGCACGCTGCTGACGGTGGCGCTGGTGGTCATCACGATCAACGCGGTCAACTTCGTGGACGGCCTGGACGGCCTCGCGGCCGGCATGGTCTGCATCGCGGCGGCCGCGTTCTTCCTGTACGCCTACCGCGTCTGGGTGTCGTACGGCATCGAGGCCGCGGCCCCGGGCACCCTGTTCGCGGCGATCCTGATGGGCATGTGCCTGGGCTTCCTGCCGCACAACATGCATCCCGCGCGGATCTTCATGGGCGACTCCGGCTCCATGCTCATCGGCCTGGTGCTGGCGGCCGGCGCGATCTCGATCACCGGCCAGCTCGACCCGGACGCCCTCGCGCTCTTCACGGGGTCCGAGAAGGCCGCGGTGCACCAGACGGTGCCGGTCTACATCCCGCTGCTGCTGCCGCTGACGATCATCGCCGTGCCGACGGCGGACCTGGTCCTGGCGATCGTCCGCCGCACCTGGCGCGGCCAGTCCCCGTTCGCCGCCGACCGCGGCCATCTGCACCACCGTCTGCTGGAGATCGGCCACTCGCACAGCCGGGCCGTGCTGATCATGTACTTCTGGTCCGCCCTGATCGCCTTCGGCACGCTGGCCTACTCGGTCAACTCGGCGTCGATGTGGATCGTGCTGGGCGTGGTGTTCCTCAGCGCGGTGGGCCTGGTCCTGCTGCTGCTCCCGCGCTTCACGCCGCGCGTCCCGATGTGGGCCCAGGCGGTCGTGCCGCCGCGCTACCGCAGGCGCCGGGCCACCGGGGCGGACGCGGAGGCCGTGGAGGCCGGGGAGGCCTCTCCGGCTGCTGCGCAGGAGCCGGAGCCCGCGGGTGACCGGACGCCTGTGACGGCCGGTACGACAGGGGTCAACGGAGCGACAGCGGTCGGCCCCCGTTCGCGTATCGGTAAGGGCCGTAAGGTAAGAATCTGACTAGAGCATTGCCAACTCGTGGGGGAACGAACTCCCCTAATACCAGGCAAAAGGGCGCGCTTTTTGCACAGACGCGCACTGTCACTCTCATGTGTGACAGCAAGCACACCCAGTGAGTAAAGACCTCATCAAATAGTTTGTGATACCGTTCACGAGAACCCGGGGTAGAGCCGAAGGACCGTAGTGCGACGGTCCATTGGTGAGAGGTCTCCACTCCTCGGCCCGGGACTACGCTCGTCCATGACGACACCCTGCCCCCTGTGAAAGCGGAGTTGCCGCCATGCCGTCCAATGACGCCCGGAACCTTCTGCAGACCGCTGTGCCCACAGCGGCCGCCGGCGTGATCGCCGTCGCCGTGAGCGGGGCGGTCGCGGGCGGCAAGGGTGCCATCGGCGCGGCCGTCGGTGTGCTGCTCGCCCTTCTGTACATGGGGATCGGTCTGTACGTGCTGCAGTGGACGGCAAAAACGCTCCCGCAGCTGTTCCAGGCCATGGGCCTCATGCTCTATGTCGCCCAACTCCTGCTGCTCATGATCTTCCTGGCCCTCTTCAAGGGCACCTCTCTCTTCAACGCGCGAGCGTTCGCGTTCTCGTTGATCGTCTCGACCGTCGTGTGGATGGCCGCCCAGGCCCGTGCGCACATGAAGGCCCGGATCTTCTACGTCGATCCCGACTCCTCGAAGAGCGACCAGCCCCAGAAGACGGGCCACTCGTCGTGACGGGTAGGGCCGGGATAAAGAGACCTGAGATCTCCTGCTATCGTCCGGTGCCAACTGCGGCATCGCGGGCGCGGGCACTTGAGCTGACGCCTGCACAATCGCGAGGCTCGATGCCCCCCAGCCGCCCCCACATCCGTACCACCAGTCCGGTGCCGACCCGCGGCTGCCCGCCGCGCCGACACAACGAGGTTGCCGTAACCATGCGTCACGCCGAAGGAGCCCGCGGTGAGTGCTGACCAGACCACGCTCGCCTTCGACTGGAGTTGCCGCGTCTTCGCCGACAACGGCTGCGGCTTTCCGTCGCCGGGCCTCAACTCCTTCATCTTCAAGCCGATGTTCACGGTCGGCGGCATCGACTTCGACAAGCCGATGCTGCTCGCCCTGGTGACCACCGTCGCGGTGGTCGGCTTCTTCTGGGCGGCGTTCAGCAAGGCCAAGGTGGTCCCGGGCAAGCTCCAGATGGTCGGCGAGGCCGGCTACGACTTCGTGCGCCGCGGCATCGTCTACGAGACGCTGGGCAAGCGGGACGGCGAGAAGTACGTCCCGCTCATGGTCTCCATCTTCTTCTTCGTGTGGATCATGAACCTCTGGTCGATCATCCCGGTCGCCCAGTTCCCGGTGACGTCGATCATCGCCTACCCGGCCGCCCTGGCCGCGGTCGTGTACGTGACCTGGATGGTCCTGACGTTCAAGAAGCACGGCTTCGTCGGCGGCTTCAAGAACCTCACCGGCTACGACAAGTCGCTCGGTGCGGTGCTGCCGCTGGTCGTGACCATCGAGTTCTTCTCGAACGTGCTCGTGCGACCCTTCACGCACGCGGTCCGACTCTTCGCCAACATGTTCGCCGGCCACCTGCTCCTCGTGATGTTCACCGTCGCGAGCTGGTACCTGATGAACAGCTGGCTGATCGCCGCCGGAGCCGTCTCGTTCGTCATGGCCATGGTCATGATCCTCTTCGAGCTCTTCGTCCAGGCCGTCCAGGCGTACGTCTTCGTCCTCCTGGCCTGCTCCTACGTTCAGGGCGCTCTCGCCGAGCACCACTGAGCCACTCCGCCCGAACCGCCCGTCATCAGTCGTCCGGTGGCCAACCCCCACCGGTCCGTGAAAGAGAAGGAAGAATCAGCATGGCTGCCACTGAGACCCTTGCCGCCGTCACCGGCTCCATCGCCTCCGTCGGCTACGGCCTCGCCGCCATCGGCCCCGGCATCGGCATCGGCATCATCTTCGGTAACGGCACCCAGGCCCTCGCGCGTCAGCCCGAGGCCGCCGGCCTGATCCGCGCCAACCAGATCCTGGGCTTCGCCTTCTGTGAGGCGCTCGCCCTCATCGGCATCGTCATGCCGTTCGTTTACACCTACAAGTAAACCGCGGCTGACGACACCCTTCAGGGAAAGGCACTGATGACATGCAGCTGACTCAACAGCTGGTGCAGCTGGCGGCGGAGGAGCAGCAGAATCCCCTCATCCCGCCGGGCCCCGAGCTGGTCATCGGCCTCGTCACCTTCGCCATCGTCTTCTTCTTCCTCGGGAAGAAGCTGCTTCCGAACATCAACAAGGTTCTGGAGGAGCGCCGCGCGGCGATCGAAGGCGGAATCGAAGAGGCCGAGGCCATGAAGGTCGAGGCCCAGAGCGTCCTTGAGCAGTACAAGGCCCAGCTCGCCGAGGCCCGGCACGAAGCCGCGCGCCTGCGCCAGGAGGCGCAGGAGCAGGGCGCCGCGCTCATCGCCGAGATGCGGGCCGAGGGCCAGCGGCAGCGCGAGGAGATCGTCGCCGCCGGTCACTCCCAGATCGAGGCCGACCGCAAGGCCGCCGCGGGCGCACTCCGCCAGGACGTCGGCAAGCTCGCCACCGACCTGGCCGGCAAGCTCGTGGGTGAGTCCCTCGAGGACCACGCCCGCCAGAGCCGTGTGATCGACCGCTTCCTCGACGAGCTCGAGGAGAAGGCCGAGGCCACGCGATGAACGGAGCGAGCCGCGAGGCCCTGGCAGCCGCACGCGAGCGTCTCGACGCGCTGACGGACTCCACGTCCGTGGACGCGACCGCGCTCGCCGACGAGCTGGCCGCCGTCACCGCGCTGCTCGACCGCGAGGCCGGCCTGCGCCGGGTTCTGACCGACCCGGCGCAGCCCGGAGAGGCCAAGGCGGAACTCGTCCAGCGCCTGATCGGCGGACAGGTCAGCGGCACCACCGCCGACCTGGTGTCCGGACTCGTCCGTTCCCGCTGGTCGCAGTCGCGCGACCTGGTCGACGCGCTGGAGGAGCTGGCGAACATCGCCGACCTCACCGCCGCGGAGAAGCGGGGCACCCTGGACGACGTCGAGGACGAGCTGTTCCGGTTCGGCCGGATCGTCTCCTCCAACACCGAGCTGCGCGCCGCGCTGACCGACCGTGCCGCGGGCACCTCGGCCAAGGTCGAGCTGCTGCACCGCCTCCTCGGCGGCCGGGCCAAGCCCGCCACCGAGCGCCTGGTGGTCCGCCTGGTGACCGCGCCGCGGGGACGTAGCCTGGAAGCGGGACTGGAGTCCCTGTCCAAGCTCGCCGCCGACCGCCGGGACCGGCTGGTGGCCACCGTCACCTCCGCGGTGCCGCTGAGCGACCCGCAGAAGCAGCGCCTGGGCGACGCCCTGGCGAAGCTCTACGGCCGCCGGATGCACCTCAACCTGGACGTGGACCCCGACGTGATCGGCGGGATCCGGGTGCAGGTCGGTGACGAGGTGATCAACGGCTCCATCGCGGACCGGCTGGACGACGCCGCCCGCCGCATGGCGAGCTAGCAACTCAACAAGAAGTACGTACTTACGGCCCTGGTTGGGCCGTGCAGAGGATTCACCTCTTACAGGGGGGAGTCCCCATCCCCCCCAAGTGAAACTTCGGGCCCAACAAGGAGAGCAGGGAACCCAGATGGCGGAGCTCACGATCCGGCCGGAGGAGATCCGGGACGCGCTGGAGAACTTCGTCCAGTCGTACAAGCCGGACGCGGCCTCGCGCGAGGAGGTCGGTACGGTCACCCTTGCCGGCGACGGCATCGCGAAGGTCGAGGGCCTGCCCTCGGCCATGGCCAACGAACTGCTGAAGTTCGAGGACGGCACCCTCGGCCTCGCCCTCAACCTCGAGGAGCGCGAGATCGGTGCCATCGTCCTCGGTGAGTTCAGCGGCATCGAGGAGGGTCAGCCGGTCACGCGCACCGGCGAGGTGCTCTCCGTCGCGGTCGGCGAGGGCTACCTCGGCCGTGTCGTCGACCCGCTCGGCAACCCGATCGACGGCCTCGGCGAGATCGAGACGTCCGGCCGGCGTGCGCTGGAGCTGCAGGCCCCCACGGTCATGCAGCGCAAGTCGGTGCACGAGCCGATGGAGACCGGCTACAAGGCCGTCGACGCGATGACCCCGATCGGCCGTGGTCAGCGTCAGCTGATCATCGGCGACCGCCAGACCGGCAAGACCGCCCTGGCCGTCGACACGATCATCAACCAGCGCGACAACTGGCGCTCGGGCGACCCGAAGAAGCAGGTCCGCTGCATCTACGTCGCCATCGGCCAGAAGGGCTCCACCATCGCCGGCGTCCGCCGCGCGCTGGAGGAGAACGGCGCCCTGGAGTACACGACCATCGTCGCCGCCCCGGCGTCCGACCCGGCCGGCTTCAAGTACCTGGCGCCGTACACCGGTTCGGCCATCGGTCAGCAGTGGATGTACGAGGGCAAGCACGTCCTGATCATCTTCGACGACCTGTCCAAGCAGGCCGACGCCTACCGCGCCGTGTCCCTGCTGCTGCGCCGCCCGCCGGGCCGTGAGGCCTACCCGGGTGACGTCTTCTACCTGCACTCCCGGCTGCTGGAGCGCTGCGCCAAGCTCTCCGACGACATGGGCGCCGGTTCGATGACCGGTCTGCCGATCGTCGAGACCAAGGCCAACGACGTCTCGGCGTTCATCCCGACCAACGTCATCTCCATCACCGACGGCCAGTGCTTCCTGGAGTCCGACCTGTTCAACGCCGGCCAGCGTCCGGCCCTGAACGTCGGTATCTCGGTCTCCCGCGTCGGTGGCTCCGCCCAGCACAAGGCGATGCGCCAGGTCTCCGGCCGCCTCCGTGTGGACCTCGCCCAGTTCCGTGAGCTCGAGGCGTTCGCCGCCTTCGGTTCCGACCTGGACGCGGCCTCCAAGGCCCAGCTGGAGCGCGGTCAGCGGATGGTCGAGCTGCTCAAGCAGGACCAGTACCAGCCGATGTCCACCGAGGACCAGGTCGTCTCCGTCTGGGCCGGCACCAACGGCCGCATGGACGACGTGCCGGTCGTCGACATCCGCCGCTTCGAGCGCGAGCTGCTGGACTACCTGCACCGCAAGGAGTCGGGCCTGCTCACCTCCATCCGCGAAGGCGCCAAGATGTCCGACGACACGATCCAGGCGATCGACGACGCGGTGGCGGAGTTCAAGAAGCAGTTCGAGACCTCGGACGGCAAGCTGCTCGGCGAGGACACTCCGGCCGCTGCCGCCAAGTGACGTAAGGAAGGGACCTGACTCATGGGAGCCCAGCTCCGGGTCTACAAGCGTCGCATCCGATCCGTCACCGCGACCAAGAAGATCACCAAGGCGATGGAGATGATCGCCGCCTCGCGCGTCGTCAAGGCGCAGCGCAAGGTGGCGGCCTCCACGCCGTACGCGCAGGAACTGACCCGCGCGGTCACGGCGGTCGGTACCGGGTCGAACACCAAGCACCCGCTCACCACGGAGGCCGAGAACCCGACCCGTGCCGCGGTCCTGCTCCTCACGAGCGACCGCGGTCTGGCCGGCGCCTTCAACTCCAACGCCATCAAGGCGGCGGAGCAGCTCACCGAGCGCCTGGAGCGCGAGGGCAAGCAGGTCGACACGTACATCGTCGGCCGGCGCGGTGTCGCCCACTACAACTTCCGTGAGCGCACGATCACGGAGTCGTGGAGCGGCTTCACCGACGAGCCGACGTACGCGGACGCCAAGAAGGTCGCGGCGCCCCTGATCGAGGCCATCGAGAAGGACACGGCCGACGGTGGTGTGGACGAACTCCACATCGTCTTCACCGAGTTCGTCTCGATGATGACGCAGACCGCGCTCGACGCACGGCTGCTGCCGCTGCGCCTCGAAGAGGTCGCCGAGGAGGCTCTGCCCAAGGGCGAGATCCTCCCGCTGTACGACTTCGAGCCCTCGGCGGAGGACGTCCTCGACGCCCTGCTGCCGCGCTACGTGGAGAGCCGTATCTACAACGCGCTGCTCCAGTCGGCCGCTTCGAAGCACGCCGCCACGCGGCGCGCGATGAAGTCGGCCACCGACAACGCGGGTGAGCTGATCAACACGCTCTCCCGTCTTGCCAACGCGGCCCGCCAGGCCGAAATCACCCAGGAAATCAGCGAGATCGTCGGTGGCGCGAGCGCCCTGGCCGACGCGACCGCGGGGAGTGACCGCTAATGACCACCACTGTTGAGACCGCGACGGCTACGGGCCGCGTCGCCCGGGTCATCGGCCCGGTCGTCGACGTGGAGTTCCCCGTCGACGCGATGCCGGACATCTACAACGCCCTGCACGTCGAGGTCGCCGACCCGGCGAACGAGGGCCAGAAGAAGACGCTGACCCTGGAGGTCGCCCAGCACCTGGGTGACGGCCTGGTCCGCACCATCTCGATGCAGCCCACCGACGGTCTGGTCCGCCAGGCCCCGGTGACGGACACCGGCTCCGCCATCTCCGTCCCGGTCGGCGACTTCACCAAGGGCAAGGTGTTCAACACCCTCGGTGAGGTGCTGAACGTCGACGAGCAGTACGACGGCGAGCGCTGGCCGATCCACCGCAAGGCTCCGAACTTCGACGAGCTCGAGTCGAAGACCGAGATGTTCGAGACCGGCGTCAAGGTCATCGACCTGCTGACCCCGTACGTCAAGGGCGGCAAGATCGGTCTGTTCGGCGGCGCCGGCGTCGGCAAGACGGTGCTCATCCAGGAGATGATCTACCGCGTCGCCAACAACCACGACGGTGTCTCCGTGTTCGCCGGTGTCGGTGAGCGCACCCGTGAGGGCAACGACCTCATCGAGGAAATGTCCGACTCGGGCGTCATCGACAAGACCGCGCTGGTCTTCGGTCAGATGGACGAGCCCCCGGGCACCCGTCTGCGCGTCGCGCTGGCCGGCCTGACCATGGCCGAGTACTTCCGTGACGTCCAGAAGCAGGACGTGCTGTTCTTCATCGACAACATCTTCCGCTTCACGCAGGCCGGTTCCGAGGTCTCCACGCTGCTCGGCCGCATGCCGTCCGCGGTGGGTTACCAGCCGAACCTGGCCGACGAGATGGGCCTCCTGCAGGAGCGCATCACCTCGACCCGCGGTCACTCGATCACCTCGATGCAGGCGATCTACGTCCCCGCCGACGACCTGACCGACCCGGCCCCGGCCACCACCTTCGCCCACCTCGACGCGACGACGGTTCTGTCCCGTCCGATCTCGGAGAAGGGCATCTACCCGGCCGTGGACCCGCTGGACTCCACGTCCCGGATCCTGGACCCGCGCTACATCTCGGCGGATCACTACAACGCGGCCATGCGCGTGAAGACGATCCTGCAGAAGTACAAGGACCTCCAGGACATCATCGCGATCCTCGGTATCGACGAGCTCGGCGAGGAGGACAAGCTCGTCGTCCACCGTGCCCGTCGCGTGGAGCGCTTCCTGTCCCAGAACACCCACGTGGCCAAGCAGTTCACCGGTGTGGACGGCTCGGACGTGCCGCTCGACGAGTCGATCGCCGCGTTCAACGCGATCTGCGACGGCGAGTACGACCACTTCCCCGAGCAGGCGTTCTTCATGTGCGGTGGTCTCGAGGACCTGAAGAACAACGCGAAGGAGCTGGGCGTCTCCTGAACTCGGTCCGAGTTCGGCTGAGGGGGCGGGCGCGTCCCGCCCCCTCTCCCACGCCCACTAGAATCAACCCCACACCCGGCACAACCGCCGGGTGGTGACCCGAGGAGCCACCCTTGGCTGCTGAGCTGCACGTCGAGCTGGTCGCCGCCGACCGCCAGGTCTGGTCCGGTGAGGCCACCCTGGTCGTCGCGCGCACCACCTCCGGCGACATCGGCGTCATGCCCGGTCACCAGCCGCTGCTCGGTGTGCTGGAGTCGGGCCCGGTGACCATCCGTACGAGTGAAGGTGGAACGGTCGTCGCCGCGGTGCACGGCGGTTTCATCTCGTTCGCGGACAACAAGCTGTCGCTGCTGGCCGAGATCGCCGAGCTGTCGGACGAGATCGACGTCCAGCGCACCGAGCGCGAGCTCGAGCGCGCGAAGGCGGAGGACGACGCGGAGGCGGAACGCCGCGCCGACGTCCGTCTGCGGGCGGCGACGGCGGCGCGTTGATCCAGCGCGCCGTGTGAGGACGTCACTCAGCCGCGGTCGGCCCGGAGCAATCCGGTGCCGGTCGCGGCTGAGGCAGATGTGGGTGTCTTTTCCGTTCCATTACCTTGTTCGAGTATCTGACTCGGGCGTAGTTCCACTACCTGGGAGACGAGGAGGTCGGTGCCGATGGTCCTCGCTCTGACTGTGTGCGGAGTCGTGATCGCGCTCGTGGTGGTGGGACTGTTCCTGTTCGGGCTGCGGCGCCGGCTGATCCAGCGCTCCGGCGGCACCTTCGACTGCTCGCTGCGCTGGGACCTGCCCGAGAAGCCGGACACCAGCGGCAAGGGCTGGAGCTACGGTGTCGCCCGCTACAACGGCGACCGCATCGAGTGGTACCGCGTCTTCTCCTACGCCCCCCGCCCGCGCCGCGTCCTGGAGCGCGCGGCCATCGAGGTGGCCGGTCGCCGGCTGCCCGAGGGCGAGGAGGAGCTGGCGCTGCTCTCCGACGCGGTGGTCCTCGCCTGTACGCACCGGGGCACGCGCCTGGAACTCGCGATGAGCGAAGACGCGCTGACCGGTTTCCTCGCGTGGCTGGAGGCAGCCCCGCCCGGGCAACGAGTGAACGTGGCGTAGCCACGTCCACTCGTTGGGTGGGGGTCCCCCCGGACGAAGTCTGGGGGAGCGTCAATGTCGCGTAGTGCTCTATCGAGTGGTTCCCGGCCTGTCTACGACAGGCCGCTGTTGATCGCGCTCACCAGCTCGCCGTTGCTGGTGTCACCGCTGAACTCCCAGAAGAAGGCTCCGCCGAGCCCCTGGGACTTGGCCCAGCTCATTTTCCCGGCGATCGTCGACGGGGTGTCGTACGACCACCAGTTGCTGCCGCAGTGCGCGTACGCCGTGCCGGCGACGGTGCCGGTGGCCGGGCAGGACGACTTGAGCACCTTGTAGTCCTCGATGCCCTGCTCGTAGGTGCCGGCCGCCGGGCCGGTGGCCGTGCCGCCCGGGGCGTCCTGGGTGACGCCGGTCCAGCCGCGGCCGTAGAAGCCGATGCCGATGAGCAGCTTGGACGCGGGGACGCCGACCGCCTTGTACTTGGCCATCGCGTCGGCGGTGGTGAAGCCGGCCTTCGGGATGCCGGAGTACGAGGTGAGCGGGGAGTGCGGGGCGGTCGGGCCCTGTGCGTCCCAGGCGCCGAAGAAGTCGTACGTCATCACGTTGTACCAGTCGACGTACTGGCTCGCGCCCGCGTAGTCGGCGGCCTCGATCTTGCCGCCGGAGGAGCCGTCGGCGGTGACCGCGGCGGTGACCAGGGCCTTGGAGCCGAACTTGGCGCGCAGCGCGGCCATGACGTTCTTGAAGGCCGCCGCCCCGCTGGTGTCGCAGCTCAGCCCGCAGGCGTTGGGGTACTCCCAGTCGATGTCGATGCCGTCGAAGACGTCGGCCCAGCGCGGGTCCTCGACCAGCTTGTAGCAGGAGTCGGCGAACGCGCTGGGGTTGGCCGCGGCCTGGGCGAAGCCGCCGGACCAGGTCCAGCCGCCGAAGGACCACAGGATCTTGAGGTTCGGGTACTTCGCCTTCAGCTCGCGCAGCTGGTTGAAGTTGCCGCGCAGCGGCTGGTCCCAGGTGTCGGCGACGCCGCTGACCGACTGGTCGGCGGTGAACGCCTTGTCGTAGTCGGCGTAGGAGTCGCCGATCGCGCACTGGCCGTTCGTGACGTTGCCGAACGCGTAGTTGATGTGCGTGATCTTGGCGGCCGAGCCGGACGTCACCAGGTTCTTGACGTTGTAGTTGCGGCCGTAGATGCCCCACTCGGTGAAGTAGCCGAGCTTGACCTTGTCACCGGTGGTCGGCGGAGTGGTGGTGCCGCCGGTGGTGTGCACCTTGACGGCGCCGCTGACCGGACCGGTCTGGTCAGCGGTGTCGCGGGCCTGCACGGTGTAGGAGTAGTCGGTGCCGGAGCTGAGCCCGGAGTCCGTGTACGAGGTGCCCGTCACGGTGCCCACGACCTTGCCGTCGCGCAGGACGTCGTAGTTCTTGATGCCCTTGTCGTCGGTGGCCGCGCTCCAGCTGAGCTTCACCGAGGTGTCGCCGACGTTCGAGGCGGTCGGGGTGCCGGGGGCGGAGGGTGCCGCGTCGCCCGGGGTCGTCGTGCCGTCGCAGCTGTCGCCGTTGAGCGTGCAGTGGGAGGGGGAACCGGGACCGGCGCCGTTGAAGCCGAAGGAGACCGAGGCGCCGGGGGCGATGGTGCCGTTGTAGGACTTGTTCTTCGCGGTCCAGTGGGTTCCGGAGTTCGTCACGTCCGCGTCCCAGGCGGAGGTCACGGACGTACCGGAGGGGAAGTCCCACTCGACGGTCCAGGAGCTGATGCTGGAGCTGCCGGTGTTCTTGATGGTCCACTGACCGCCGAAGCCGGTGCCCCAGTCGCTGGTCTTGGTGAAGCTCGCCGTCGCGTTCGTCGCGGCCTGGGCGGGGCTCGCGAGACCGACCAGGCCGGCCAGGGGGAGCAACAGGGTCGCGAACCCTGCCGCGGCTCTGTGTCTGAAGCGCATGCTGCGCCTCCCTCGTCATTGGGGTTCAGGGGCATGACTGAGCCTTCACGCCCACGGTGCTGCGAGAGTAGAAAGGTCTGGACCACAGGTCAATAGGTCTGGACCACTCGCGCAGTTTCCCCGAGCGGAGCCCCAACTCACGGGCCACGACGGCCGCTTGCACCCGGCTGCGCGGCCCCAGCTCGGCCGGCGGACGGCCGACGTGCGTCTTCACGGTGCCCTCCGCCGTCCGCAGCCGCTCGGCGATGCCGGTGTCGGACAGAGCCTCGCCGATGCACGCGGTCCGCACGAGCACACCCCGAGGAGGGTCGTACCCTGGCCGGGCGATGACGCCGGGGCGGGCCGAGGAGGGTGCATGGGTGGGGACACGGCAGCGACCGGGGCCGTCCTGGTCGTCGACGACGACGCGGCGATACGCCGCTCCCTCGAGCGCGGCCTCAGGCTGAACGGCTTCGCGGTGCGCACCGCCGCCGACGGGCCCGAGGCGCTCACCGCGATCGCGCAGGCGCCGCCGGACGTCCTGGTGCTCGACGTGTCGATGCCCGGCATGAGCGGCATCCAGGTCTGCACCCGGCTGCGCGCCGAGGGCCAGGACCTGCCGGTGCTCATGCTCTCCGCGCTCGACGAGACCGCCGACCGGATCGCCGGGCTCCAGGCGGGCGGCGACGACTACCTGGTCAAACCGTTCGCCCTGCAGGAACTGGTGCTGCGGCTGCACGCGCTGCTGCGCCGCCGGCCCCCCGCCGACCGGACCGTGCTGCGGGCGGCGGACCTGGTCGTCGACCCGTCGGCCCGGACCGCCGAACGCGGCGGCCGCGCACTGGAACTGACTCGCCGTGAGTTCGAACTCCTCGTCGTCCTCGCCCGCAACGCCGGGCTCGTCCTCACCCGCGACCAGCTCCTGGAACGCGTCTGGGGCTACGACTTCGACGTGCGCACCGACGCCGTCGACACCTTCGTCAGCTATCTGCGGCGCAAGCTGGAGGCGGACGGCGGCTCGCGGCTGATCCACACCGTGCGCGGCGTCGGCTTCGTACTCAGGGAGAGCCGGGACACGCCGTGAGACTCTCCACCCGTATCGGACTCGCCGTCGGCTGCACCGTCCCGCTGCTGGTGCTGGCCTGCGGCTGGCTGCTGCTGCACCTGGTCGCCCGCGATCTGCACCGCGCCGAGGACCAGCACCTGCGGCAGCGGGCCGCCGCCGTCGCGCCCGACGCCCGCGCGCTGCTGCGGGCCTCGGCGAACGGCCGCCCCAAGGCCGCCGACACCAGGGAACGCGCCCTGTACAGCGCGGCGCTCGACGTCGGGGTACGCGTCGTGGGACCGGACGCCACCTTCAGCGGCGGCCCGCAGCCCGGCCCCTCGGTGACGCTGCCCGCGCGGACCGCCGGCCCGGTCACCGTCCGCGAGGGCGCCCGCGGCTGGCGGGCGCTGGCCCGCCCGGTGCGCGGCGGCGGCGCCTCCGGCACCCTGTGGGTCTTCGCGCCCGACACCGCGGACCGCGCCCAACTCCGCCTGGTCCGGCGTCGCGTGGTCCTCACCGCGCTGCTCGCCGCACCCCTGTCCGGGCTGCTCGCCTGGGGCCTGGCGGCCGGCGCGAGCGCGCCGCTGCGCCGGCTCACCCGCCGTACCGCCGGCCTCGACCCGCGCACGAGCAGCGCCCGGCCGGACCACCGGCCGACCGGGGTGAGAGAGGTCGACGACCTGGCCGCCACCGTCCGCACCGTCCTCGCCCGCTACGACGAACAGGCCGCCCGCACCGCCGAGGCCCTGGACACCGCCCGCTCCTTCTCCTCGGCCGCCGCGCACGAACTGCGCACCCCGCTGATGAGCATGGGCACCAACCTCGACATCCTCGCCGGCCACCCCGACCTCCCCGAACCCGACCGCACGGAGGTCCTCGCCGATCTGCGGCGCGAGCACGCGCGGCTGCTGGGCCTGCTGATGATGCTGCGCGAGCTGGGGCGCGGGGACCTGGTGGAGGCGGAGGCGCTGCGGACCGTCGACCTCGCCGACGTCGCCGACGCGGCCGTCGCCGAGGCCCGCCGCCGGGCCCCGGACGCCGACCTCACCCTCGACGCCGCGCCCGGACTGACGGTGCACGGCTGGGAGCCGGGCCTGCGGCTGCTGCTGGACAACCTGCTCGGCAACGCCCTCGCCCACGGCCGTGACGCCGAGGGCCGTGCCCGGGTGCGGGTCGGCGTGCGCGGCGGCGCCGGTCAGGTGCTGATCACGGTGGACGACCACGGGCCCGGTGTACCGGCCGAGGCCCGCTCCCGCGTCTTCGAGCGCTTCCAACGGGGCCCGGACAGCGCGGGCTCCGGACTCGGCCTCACCCTCGTCGCCCAGCAGGCGGCGCTGCACCGGGGGAGCGTCACGGTGACGGACGGTCCGGACGGCACCGGCGCCCGCTTCGAGGTACGGCTGCCGCTGGACGGCGGTGCCCTGCCCGGCCGGCGGGACTGGCTGATCGGCACGGCCGGGGCGAACCGGTCACAGAGTTTCCCCAAAGACGGTCCCTAGCCTCGCGGCACGACGGACGGACCACGGGGCCGTCCGGGAAGCGAACGGAGAGGCGGATGGACGCACGACGCGTACGACGACGGACGCGCACGCTGCTCGCGGGGCTCGCCGTGACAGCCGTGCTGGCGGGTACGACGGGGGCGGCGGCCGCGGCGGACGACGCGCCCGCGCACCGGCCGGCCGGCGACGGGGCGCACGCGCTGTGCAAGCGGGTGCCGAGGATCGACCGGCGGATCGAGCGGGCCCTGAAGCGGCTCGACGCCGGCGCCGGCACCCGCGGCTCGGTCAACCGGCTGCAGCAGCGCGTCGACAACGCCAAGAAGGCCGGCCACACCGAGATCGCCACCTACCTCCAGGACCGCCTGGACTTCCGCACGTCGCTGCGGACCGACCTGGAGCAGCGTCAGAAGGACCTGGCCTCGGTCAAGACCTGGTGCCAGACCAACGACAAGAGCGGCAAGAGCGGCAAGAGCGGCAAGAGCGACGAGAGCGGCAGCGGCGGCGGCAAGGCGGCGGGCTGATGCGGGGCGCAGGACCGGCGCTCGCGCTGCCGGCCGCCGCACTGCTCGTCGCCCTCACCGCGGGCTGCGCCCCGCACGACGGCGGGTCCGCGAAGGTCACCCCCACCCCCTCGGGCTACGCCGAGATGCTGAAGAAGGTCGACGCGGCCGAGTCCGCGGCCGCCGCGGCCGATCGCGACGCCGCGAGCGGCGCCGACCGCTGATCGGGGCACGGGCCGGGGAGCGCCGCTCAGCGCTCCCCGCCCGGGACCCACAGCACGTCCCCGGTCTCCTGGTTCGCCACGCGCGCCAGGATGAACAGCAGGTCGGAGAGCCGGTTGAGGTAGGTGGCCGTGAGCGGGTTCATCGTCTCGCCGTGCGCCTCCAGGGCCGCCCAGGTGGACCGCTCGGCCCGCCGTACGACCGTGCAGGCCTGGTGCAGCAGCGCCGCACCCGGTGTGCCGCCCGGCAGGATGAAGGAGCGCAGCTTCTCCAGCCGCTCGTTGAAGCGGTCGCAGTCCGCCTCCAGCCGGTCGACGTAGAACTGCTCGACCCTGAGCGGCGGGAACTCCGGCTTCTCCACCACCGGCGTCGACAGGTCCGCACCCACGTCGAACAGGTCGTTCTGCACGCGGGTGAGCACCGCGACGACGTCCTCCTCCAGCCCGCCCAGGGCGATCGCCGTGCCGATCACCGCGTTGGCCTCGTTGGCGTCCGCGTACGCGGAGATCCTGAGGTCGGTCTTGGCGACCCGGCTCATGTCACCGAGGTTGGTGGTGCCCCGGTCGCCGGTCCGGGTGTAGATGCGCGTCAGATTGACCATGTGACCAGCCTAGTTACGCCCCGGCCGAGCGGAACACGCGTGTGCCCACTGTCACGGCGGGTTCCGCGGAGACGACCGCCGCGAGAACGCCGCGCTCGGGGCCATGACGCCGGGGCGTGTGCCGACCGACTGCCCGGTATGGCGGACCTCTGCCCCGGTTCGTCCGGGCGCCGACGGGCGTGACGAGGCTGCCGACGTCCTGTCAACTGCCCCCGCGCCGGGGACGTGACCGGCATCTCACTCGGTGAGACGTGAAACGCGTTACTAACTCCGCCGCTGCGCCCCTCACGAGCGCTAGTGTCCGCCCGAGAGAAGTAGGCCCCGGCGTGACCTTCCCGCCTGCCCGGTGGCGTCCAGGTGAGCAGGTGATCCCAGGACGCCGGGCACCACCCTCCGAGCGGACGAGGGGAAGAGGACGCCGGGGCCTGACGACAGCGCGTATCAGGGGAGTCGCACAGTGGCACGGAAGCTTGCCGTCATCGGGGCCGGGCTCATGGGGTCCGGGATCGCCCAGGTCGCCGCGCAGGCGGGCTGGGACGTCGTGCTGCGCGACGTCACCGACGAGGCGCTCAGGCGTGGCACCGACGGCATCAAGGCCTCGTACGACAAGTTCGTCGGCAAGGGCAAGCTGGAGGCGCACGACGCCGACGCCGCCCTGGCGCGCATCACCGCGACCACCGACCTGGACGCGGCCGCCGACGCCGACGTCGTGGTGGAGGCCGTCTTCGAGAAGCTGGAGGTCAAGCACGAGATCTTCCGCGCGCTCGACAAGCTCGTGCGCGAGGACACCGTGCTCGCCTCCAACACCTCCGCCATCCCGATCACCAAGATCGCGGCGGTCACCGAGCGCCCCGAGCGCGTGGTGGGGGTGCACTTCTTCTCGCCGGTGCCGATGATGCAGCTCGTCGAGCTCGTCCGCGGCTACAAGACCAGCGACCAAGCCCTCGCCACCGCGCGGGAGTTCGCCGAGTCCGTCGGCAAGACCTGCATCGTCGTCAACCGGGACGTCGCCGGGTTCGTCACCACCCGGCTCATCTCGGCCCTCGTCGTCGAGGCGACCAAGCTCTACGAGTCCGGTGTCGCCACGGCCGAGGACATCGACCTGGCCTGCAAGCTGGGCTTCGGCCACGCCATGGGTCCGCTGGCCACCGCGGACCTGACCGGCGTGGACATCCTGCTGCACGCCACCAGCAACATCTACACCGAGTCGCAGGACGAGAAGTTCGCCCCGCCGGAGCTGATGCGCCGGATGGTGGACGCCGGTGACATCGGCCGCAAGAGCGGGCAGGGCTTCTACACGTACTGAAAGAAGTACAGGCAGAAGTACTGACACACGTACTGACAGAAGTACGGACAGATTCGGACGATCTCCGGGGGTGAATCACCCCCAGGGGTGAATTCGGTATCGGTTCGCTTACAAGTAGCAACCGCTCTGCCACTCAAGCAGTCAGAGGTTGCACAGCACGAGCACCGTCATGGAGTACGCCACTCGCACTCAACGGGGAGCGCATATGTACATCAGGGGCGACCACGCCGAGCTGGTCGTCGGGGGCCGCCTCGACGTCCGCAGCGCGGCGGACGCCCGTACGGCCCTGCACTCGGCCGTCGACGACGGAGTCGGCGACCTGGTGCTCGACCTGTCCGAACTGGACTCCTGGGACGCCACCGGACTCGGCGTGATCATGGGAGCCCATCGGAGGGCCGGCCGCTGCGGTCGCCGCCTGGTGCTGCGTGGCGTCCCGCCGCAGATGCAGCGTCTGCTGGTGGCGACCCGGCTGCACCGCATCCTCGCCATCGAGGGCGGCATCGGCGTGGAGTCGCTGCCCCGGGTGTGACGCATCCGATGGGTGTGAACCGGGCGACGGGGGAGACTCGGGCGCAGCCGCCTTACCGCACCTGGAGCGCAATCCTCACCGGACTGTGACGTCTCGGGCCGCGCGGCACCCCGCCCTGTCGGAGATACTGTGCGAAGGTTTAGGGTTCGGTCGCCCGCTGACTGAAAAGAACCCTCGTGCGGGCCCGGACCAGAAGCGACAGCGCGGTGTGCGGCAGGCCGGGAGGGGCCGGTATTTCAGGGCACACGACGCTTTTGGGGGGCTTGAACCTATGGACCCGATCACTCCGGGACCCGAGGAGCACGGCCAGGCTCTCAGCCGCCGCACGCCCCGGGAATCCCTCACCTCCGACTTCGGCCCCAGCGCGCCCGCTCGTACGGCGCAGCTGGTCTCCGGCGACTTCCTCGTGACCGTCAACCCCGTGGACGGCAGCGAGATCGAACCCTGCCCGCCCGGGGGCACCTCCCGGTCGGGCGAAGCCGGGAGTGAGGGGGACAGGCCCGGCCGGGCCCGCAGGCGCACGGCCGGCGAGCGGGCCGAGGCCGAGCGTGCCGTCCGGCCCGCCGTGCCGCCGGGACCGGCACAGCCCGCGCTGCCCCTGCTGGAGCGCCAGGACGAACGCGAGCGCCTGGTCAGGCTGCTGGCCCGCGGCCGTTCCGTGCGCCTCACCGGCCCGGGCGGCTCCGGCCGCACCGCCCTGCTCGACCTCGTCGCCGAGGACTGCCTGGACCTCGCGCCCGACGGCGTGGTCCGCCTCAGCGGCTTCCACCGCACCGCCACCGAGCTGCTGCACGACCTCTTCCACGCCGTTCACGACGCCCCGCGCCACCGCCCGGAACGGGACGAACTGCTCGAACTCGTCCGGGAGATCGGCGCGGTCGTCGTCGTGGACGACCTGGAGTTCGGCGGTGCCGCCCTCGACGAACTGCTAGACGCGACACCCGAGTGCGCCTTCCTGCTCGGCGCCACCCCGGACGTACCGGCGCCCTCCGCCGCCTCCGAGGTCGAGGAGGTCTTCCTCACCGGCCTGGACCGGGCGGCCGGCGTGGAGATCCTGGAGCGGGCCGTCGGCCGGGTGCTCACCGAGGAGGAGGCCAACTGGGCGGGCGATCTGTGGTTCGAGTCCGAAGGGCTGCCCCTGCGGTTCGTGCAGGCCGGCGCCCTGCTCCGACAGCGCGACGAACTGAGCGCGAGCGCCGGCGCGGTGGACGAGTACGGCGTCTTCCAGGACGTACGGCCGCCCGTCGACGAGCCCTTGGACACCGAGCAGGCGGTCCCGCTGCCCTCGCTCGGCGAGGCCGCGGCGCCCGCCCCGCTGCTGGCCTCCCGGCTCAGCGCCTCCGCCCGCGCCACGCTCCGCTTCGCCGTCGCGCTCGGCGGGGAAGTGCCGCACCAGGCGCACCTGCCCGCGCTGGTCGGTGACACCCACGCGGACGCCGCGCTCGGCGAACTCGCGGGCTGCGGACTGGTCTCCCCGGTCGGCTCCCGCTACCGCCTCGCGGCCGGTGTGCTGACCCAGCTCGAGGCCGCCGGCTACGACACCGACGCCACCGCCCGGGCCCGCACCGCCGCCGAGCACTACGCCTGGTGGGCCGGCCACCCCTCGGTCACCCCGGAGCGGGTGTGCGCGGAGGCCGAGGCGGTGCTGGCCGCGCTCGCGGTCGTGGTGCCGGGGACGGTGCCGCCGGTCGAGGGCGAGGAGAGCCTCGCGGTACGGCTCGCCCGCACGGCGGCGCCCGCCTTCGCGGCCGGGCTGCACTGGGGCGCCTGGGAACGCGCGCTGCGCTCCGGCGCGGAGGCCTCCCGGCTGTCCGGCGAGGTGGCCGAACAGGCCTATTTCCACCACGAGCTGGGCATCCTCGCGCTCTGCGGCGGCCGGCTCGACCGGGCCCGTGCAGAGCTGGAGACCTCCTCGGGCCTGCGCGGGGCGCTCGCCGACAAGCGCGGCGCCGTCGCCGGGCGCCGTGCGCTGGCACTGGTGGCCGACCTCTCCGGTGAGGTGCCGGGGGTGGCGGCGACGGCCGGCGAGGAGGTGCCGGACGCGCGTCACGAGGAGTCCGTCTCGCCCCCGGGCGGTGTCGCCGCCGCCTACCCGCCGCTGTACGGCGCCGCCGTGGACGCGGTGGTCACCCGGCAGCCCGATGCCACGAAGCCGCCGGGCGGGATCCGCCGGCTGGCCCGCCGCAACCTGGTCGCGGCCGGCTCCGGCGCGCTGCTGGCCGCCGTCCTCGGCACGGTGGTCACGCTCGGTATGACGTCCCACCAGAACGCCGACAAGAACCCGGCCGGCACGGTGGAGGTCGACCCGTCCGCGAGCCAGGACACGGACGACGGGAGCCTCGGGGCGGACCCGAAGCAGGACACCGGCGGCCACGCGGCGCCCGGCCGTCCCTCCAGCTCCCCGACGAACCCGGGCCCCGACGGCACCTACGGCACGACGGACGACCCGACCCCGTCCGCGACCATCCCGTCCTCCCACCCGACCGGCACGAAGGGGACGGGCGGCGGGGGCACGACACCGAAGCCGTCCAAGTCCCCGACGAAGAAGCCGAGCGGATCTCCGTCACCGAGCAAGTCGAGCCCGTCCAGTTCGCCCTCCAGTAGCTCGCCGGCGCCGTCGAACTCCTCGTCCCCGTCGTCAGGCACGTCCTCCTCCCCGGCCACCTCCACCTCGGCCAGCGGTCCGGCCTCCGCCGCCCCGGCGGCATCGAGCAGCGAGGCAACCGCCCCGGAGAGCGACGAGGGGATCCTCTAGCGGCCCCGGGCAACGGCACGCGGCGGTGCCCGACGGCGTCAGGCCGGTCCGGCACCGGGACACCGCCGTAGCGGATGGGCGCCCGCGGCGGCGGGAACGAGATCGCCGATCGGTGCAAGGGCCGCGGGTCCGGGCGGGCCCGAGAACGGCGGCCGGCGTCCGCGGGAAGGGAGCCCGGCCGTCCTGAGGCGTCCGCCTGCGGGACCCGCCCGATCAGAACAGGCGGAGTTTGTCGTCCTCGATGCCGCGCAGGGCGTTGTAGTCCAGGATCTGGCAGTTGATGCCGCGGTCGGTGGCCAGGACGCGGGCCTGGGGCTTGATCTCCTGGGCCGCGAACACGCCGCGGACCGGAGCGAGATGGGGGTCGCGGTTCAGCAGCTCGAGGTAGCGGGTGAGCTGTTCGACGCCGTCGATCTCGCCGCGCCGCTTGATCTCGACGGCGACCGTCTGCCCGTCCGCGTCCCGGCAGAGGATGTCCACCGGCCCGATCGCCGTCATGTACTCGCGCCGGATCAGCGTGTAGCCGTCGCCCAGCGTCTCGATGCGGTCGGCGAGCAGTTCCTGCAGATGCGCTTCCACGCCGTCCTTGATCAGCCCGGGGTCCACCCCGAGTTCGTGGGAGGAGTCGTGCAGGATCTCCTCCATCGTGATGATCAGTTTCTCGCCCGCCTTGTTGACGACGGTCCACACCCCCTCGTCCTCGCCCGTGCCCTCCTTCAGCGTGCAGGGCGGCGACATCCAGTTGAGGGGCTTGTAGGCCCGGTCGTCCGCGTGGATGGAGACGCTGCCGTCCGCCTTGACCAGGATCAGTCGCGGAGCCGAGGGCAGGTGGGCGGTGAGCCGGCCGGCGTAGTCGACCGAGCAGCGGGCAATGACGAGACGCATGGTCGGCAACGCTACTCGACACCCACGGGTGGACGCGATTCGCCCTCCTCGCGCCCCGCACCACCGTCCCGTCCGGACCCGGTGGGCCACCCTTTTGTCCCTGGAAACTCCTGTTCATCTCTGGCCGATTGTGGGCCCAAAGGGACCGTTCCATATACGCGTTCTGCTGGTGTGGTCACCGACGGTTGCCTACCGTAGAAGCGGGAGGTCGCGGTCTGTGTACTGAGTGTGTTCGGTATCGCGAACTCCCTTGTCTGTCCGGCAACCCCTGCTCGACGGGGGTGCGAGAGGAGAACCCATGTCGCTCGACGTCTCACCGGCCCTACTCGAACAGGCCGAGCGAGGCGAGGTCGACGAAGCAGCATTCGTCGACTGCGTCCGGACCTCCCTGCCCTATGCGTGGGAGATGATCAGCTCTCTGGTGGCTCAGCTGAAGGTCGACGGCGGCCCCTTCGCCGACAACCAGACGCCCCCGCCGGACGAGCAGGCACGCGGTCAGCTGCTGCGCGCGCTCGCGAGTGACGCCATACGCGGCGCGCTGCAGCGGCACTTCGGTGTGCGGCTGGCCTTCCAGAACTGCCACCGGGTGGCGGTGTTCCCGCTGGACGCCTCGGCCGACGAGACGTTGACCCGCTTCACCTCGGTGCGCAGCCAGTTGCTGAACCAGTCGCCGGAGCTCCGGGACTGCTGACGCGCCGCCCGGCCGCTGACACAGTGAGCCGCTCGCTTGCCGCTCCACCCGCGGGAGGTGCATACCTACTGGGGCGGCAAGCCCCCCACGGCTCAGCGGACTTGGCACGGGGGCACGGCCCGCCGGTCAGCGCAGCTGGGGCAGTACCTCGGCGCCCAGCCGCCGCAGGTTCTCCTCCGTCGCCGCCAGGTCGCCCGAGCCCTCCACGAGCAGGGCGAAGCGGGAGATGCCGGTGCGCTCCGACGTGGCCGCGAGCCGGTCCGCGGCGAGCCGCGGGGTGCCCACCGGGTGCAGCCCGCAGAGCAGTTCGGTGTAGGCGTGCGGGTCGCGCATCCTGCGCTCCCGGCCGTCGACCGTCACATGGGCCTCGAGGCCCTGTTTCAGCCAGCCCGGCATCGCCTTCAGCAGTGTCTCCACCGCGTCGGTGCGCCGATCGGCGATCTGGCACACGCCGGCCGAGACATGGGCCGCGTCCGCGATCTCCTCGCCCGGCCGCCCCGCGGCCCGCGCGCACCGCCGCCACAGGGCGACCATCTCGGCCTTCTCCTCGTCGCCCACGTGCATTCCGAGCAGCATCGGCAGGCCGCGCTCGGCTGCCAGCCGCACGCTCGCCGGCGAGGTGCAGGCGACGACGACCTCCGGTCCGGGTGTCTCCGTCAGCGCCTCCGACGGGCGTGGCACGACGGGGACTTCGCGGAAGGAGAACCGTTCACCCGACGCCGCGACCGACGGTTCGCGCAGCCAGCGCATCAGCAGATCGAGTGATTCCGGGAACCCCTGCTCGTACGCCTGGAGACCCGCGCCGAACACCTCGAGATCCACCCACGGCCCGCCGCGCCCCACGCCCAGCGTGAACCGGCCGCCGCTCGTCAGGTGCAGCAGCGCGGCCTGTTCGCCGAGGGCCACCGGGTGCGCGGTGGGCAGTACGCTGACCGCCGTACCCACGCGGACCCGGCGGGTGCGGCCGAGCAGTATCGCCGCCAGGGTGACGGCGGACGGACACGTGCCGTACGGCACGAAGTGGTGCTCGGCCAGCCATACCGCGTCCAGACCGGCCTCCTCGGAGACCTCCGCGGAGCGGACCGCCCGGTGCAGCGCCTCGCCGTGCCCCTGGCCCGGGAACTGGGCCGCCAGCACAAAACTTCCTACGTGCATCGCATTTCCTGCTTCCTTGGCTCCGACCCGGAGCTCCCCCACCCGGCATAACCGTCTGACACGTGCCGAGGACACGGCCTGGCGGAGTAATTTGCGGATTGTCTGCAGAATCGGACGCCGTGGAGGGTGACTTGTGTGGGTTGGCGCCCTACGCGTACCCCTCTCGGTGCCGCGTAGGCTGGATGCGGTCCCTGTTCTGTATAGCCCCGAGAGGTGTCCCGTGTCCCCGCGTCACAACCGACCGAAGGCAGCCGGATCGTCCGGCCGCAGCGCCGAGGACGACCGGGCCGGCCGGTACGGCGGCTGGCAGTCCACGGAGAGCTGGCAGGGCGAGGACTGGAGCGTGCGCCATGTCGCGGGTGCGAGCGCGGAGGGCAAGACGTACCGCTGCCCCGGCTGCGACCAGCTGATCCCCTCCGGCGTCCCGCACGTGGTGGCCTGGCCGGAGCACGCGGGCGTGGACGACCGCCGCCACTGGCACAAGGCGTGCTGGAACGCGAAGGACCGCCGCACCACGCGGGTGCAGCGGTCCCGTAACGCGCCCAGGTTCTAGACCCGGGCCTCGTGCACGTGTCTCACACGTCCCTGCTCTGCAGCAGCGCGTAGGCACCCGCGTACGCCGCCGCCGTCACTCCCAGGATGATCCACAGCGGGTCCAGGCCCGACGGGCCGGACTGCGTGAGGGAGTTGTCGTAGAAGACGCTCAACTGGCTCGGGATCGAGTACTCGAGCAGCCACTGCTGCACGTCGTGCAGCGAGGAGGCGGCCATGAACAGCGCGATCACCAGCGGGGCGAGGACCAGGCCGATCATGATGGTGATGGCGCCCGCCGAGTGCCGGATGATCGAGCCGATGACCAGGGACAGCAGCCCGAGCAGCGCGGTGTAGAGGCTCACCCCGACCGTGGCCTTGAGCCAGGTCCCGCCGGACGGCTTGTCCGCCGCGGTGCCGCTGAGCATGGAGGCGTGCACCATGGCCACGAAGGAGACCGCGGCCAGAGTGACGACGAAGGCGACGACGAAGAACACGATCGCCTTGGCCGCGAGCACCCGGCCCCGGCTCGGGCACGCCGTCATCGTCGTACGGACCATGCCGGTGCCGTACTCGGACGCCGTGGTCAGAACGCCGAGGGTGATGATGCAGATGCTGCCGAGGAGCACCCCGAAGAAGCCGAACGACAGCGGGTTCTCACCGGCCAGGTCCGAGGAGCCCGAGTTGGCCTTGACCGCGACACCCGTGAGCAGGCCGATGCCGATCACCAGGAGCACGAAGACCCCCAGCGTCCACATCGTCGACCGCACCGACTTGATCTTCGTCCACTCGGAGGCCAGCGCGTGCCCCAGGTGGGTGCGCACGACGGGGATCGGCGAGCTGTAACCGGCGTACGACCCGCCGGGCGCGGCGGCGGGGGCCTGCGGCATCGGGGGCTGGTGGGTGCTCATCGGGCGTCCTCGGGCTGGGTCTTGTCGGCAGGGGCGGAGGCGGGAGCGACGGCCGGCGGCTGCTCCGGGGGAGCCTGCGGGGCCGGTACCGCCGGAGCGGCCTGTGCGGGCGCGGGGGCCTGTGCGGCCGGTGCGGCGTACAGGTTGGGCGCCGCGGCGCCGGGAGCACCGTAGGGGCCCGCGGGAGCCCCGCCGTAGGGCCCGGAGGGCGGCACCGGCATCGTGAAGGGCTGGCCGCCCTGCTGGGGCGGCGGCGGGGCGTACCAACCCGGCTGGCCCTGGCCCGGCACCGGCATGGGCGGCTGGGCACCCGGCGGCAGCGGCTGCTGCAGGCCCGCCTTCTGGTCGATGGTCGAGCGGTAGTCCACGGCGCCCTGCGTCATCCGCATGTACGCCTCCTCCAGCGAGGCCTGGTGCGGCGACAGCTCCCACAGCCGGACGTCCGCCTCGTACGCGAGGTCGCTGATGCGGGGCAGCGGCAGCCCGGTCACCCGCAGCGCCCCGTCCTGCTCGGGCAGCACATGGCCGCCGGCCTCGGTGAGCGCGGCGGACAGCTTCTCGCGCAGCTGGGGCTCGGTGTCCGGGGTGCGCACGCGCGCGAAGTCGGCGGAGTTCGCCGAGATGAAGTCCTTCACGCTCATGTCGGCGAGCAGCTGGCCGCGCCCGATCACGATGAGGTGGTCGGCGGTCAGCGCCATCTCGCTCATCAGGTGCGAGGAGACGAAGACCGTACGGCCCTCGGCGGCCAGCGCCTTCATCAGGTTGCGCACCCACAGGATGCCCTCGGGGTCGAGGCCGTTGACCGGCTCGTCGAAGAGCAGCACCTGGGGGTCGCCGAGCAGCGCGGCGGCGATGCCGAGGCGCTGGCCCATGCCGAGCGAGAAGCCCTTGGAGCGCTTCTTCGCCACCTCCTGCAGGCCCACCACCCCGAGCACCTCGTCCACGCGCCGGGCCGGGATGCCGGACAGCTGCGCGAGGCTGAGCAGGTGGTTGCGGGCGGACCGGCCGCCGTGCACCGCCTTGGCGTCGAGCAGCGCACCCACCTGGCGGGGCGCGTTGGGCAGCTTGCGGTACGGATAGCCGCCGATGGTCACCGCGCCGGACGTCGGGTTGTCCAGCCCGAGGATCATCCGCATGGTGGTCGACTTGCCCGAGCCGTTGGGCCCGAGGAAGCCGGTCACCGCTCCCGGCCGCACCTGGAAGGAAAGGTTGTACACGGCGGTCTTGTCGCCGTAGCGCTTGGTCAGGCCTACAGCCTCGATCATGCTCCGCACCCATCGAAAGGTTCAGGACAGCGGGGCACACGCCCCCGTAAGGGTTAGGAGGATATCCGGGCGCTGACGGTTCCGCTCAAGAGAGAGTAAAGGTGTGCGCTCCGCTTGCCGGCGGTGACGGCCGGGTGAGCACCGCCGTACCGCCCGGGCGCGCAGCATGCCAGGAGACGCGAAAAGCCCCCGCCGCCCGGAGCGGCAAGGGGCTTTGCGCTGTGCGGCCTTCGGCGAACCGGCGCCCGTGGTTACCGGGTCTGCTGGGCCGGGACCCCGCGGGAGATCGGCTCGTCCTCGGTGGGGGAGCCGGCGGCGGCCACGGCGGCACCGGTCAGCGTGGCGAGCATCTCGCGGACGTTCGTCAGCTGGGCGTTGATGGAGTCGCGGCGGTTGGTGAGGGCCGCGAGCTCGCGCTCGGATTCCGAGCGGATGCGGTCGGCCTTGGCGTTGGCGTCGGCCACGATGTCCTCGGCCTGGCGCTGGGCCGTCTCCACCGTCTGGCGGGCGCGGCGCTCGGCGTCGGTGCGCAGCTTCTCCGCCTCGAGGCGCAGCTGCTCGGCGCGGTGCTCGATCTCGGCGAGCCGCTTCTCGGCCTTCTGCTGACGCGAGGCCAGGTCGCGCTCGGACTGCTCGCGGCGCTTGGCCAGGTTGGTCTCGAAGTCGGCGGCGGCCTGCGCGGCCTTGGCGCGGGTCTCCTCGAAGAGGGCGTCCGCCTCCTCCCGCTTGGACTGCGCGTCCTTCTGCGCCTCGGAACGCAGCTGCGCGGCGTCGCTCTTGGCCTTCTCGACGATCCGGACGCCCTCGTCCTCGGCCTTGGCCTTGCGCTCCGCGGCGAACGACTCGGCGTCGTTGCGGACCTGCTGGGCCGCCGACTCGGCGAGTTCGCGGTGCTGCTCGGCGGCGCGCCGGGCCTCCTCCCGCAGGTCCTTCGCCTCTTCCTCGGCGAGGCGCAGGATCTTCTCGACCCGCGCACCGAGACCCGCGTACGACGGCTCGGCGTCGGTGATCTGGGCCTGGGCGTTCTGGGTCTCGAGGTGGAGCTCCTCGATGCGCTTCTCCAGAGCGGTGATGCGGGCGAGAGCGCTGTCACGGTCGGAGACGAGCTTGGAGATACGTTCGTCCACCTGAGCGCGGTCGTACCCACGCCGCACAAGCTCGAAGCCGTAGGGGGAAGTGTCGCTCATGGGGTTCCTGTCGAATGAGACCGGTGAGGTGATAAGGGGAATCCTAGGGGCCGAAGCGGTGTGTCATCGAGCGGATACGGGTTTGATCTGGAGAATGACACCTCTTTTGTGTGGCTGACGCCCGGACGGCTTGCCAAGGAGTGGGGCAAAGCCCCCCAGAAGACACCGGAACCCCGCTCCCGCGCTACCCGTCCGAGGACTTGCCACCCGATCGGGGGGCGCCCACCGTGGCACCCGCCTTGACCGCACCGTCCTTGCCCGCCGCCGGGGCCTCGAACGACTCCAGCGCCTCGAGCACGTCCTGGACCCGGGAGATCTCGGCGTTGATGTCCTCCCGCCGACGCACCAGGATCTCCAGTTCGCGCTTTCCCTCCTCGACCGTGCGCCGGGCCTCGCGGATCGCCTCGGCCTTGAGCTCCTCGGCCTCCTTGACCAGGGTGGCCTTCTTCTGCTCGGCCTCCTTCAGCAGGCCCTCGGCCTTCTTGACGGCGGCGATGCGCACCTTGCCCGCCTCCGAGTTGGCGTCCGAGACCAGCTCCTTCGCCTTCGCCTGGGCCTTGGCCAGCTGCTCCTCGGCGGCCTTGATCAGCGCGTCGCAGCGGTCGCCGGTGGACTTCATGGTCTCGGCGGCCTCGCGGCGGGCCCGCTCGTGCAGCTCCTCGATCTCCGCCGTGATCCGCTCGCGCAGCTCCTCCGCGCGCTCCCGGATGGCGGTCGCGTCCCGGCGGGCGCCGACCAGCAGCTCGTCGGCGTCCGTACGGGCCTTCTCCACCAGCGAGTTGCCCTCGACCGTCGCCTCGGACACGATCCGGTCGGCCTCGCTGCGGGCCGCGCCGACCATCGTGTCGGCCTGCGACTCGGCGTCCGCCGTGGTCTTCAGCGCCTGCGCCTGTGCCTCGGTGAGCAGCTTGTCGGCCTCGGCCGTGGTCTCCGTGATGAGCGTGTCGACCTGCTCGGCCGCCTCCGAGCGCCGCTTGTTGGCGTCCTTGCGGGCCTCGTCCAGGGTCCGCTCGGCCTCCTCGCGCGCCGAGCCCACGAGCCGTTCGGCCTCCGCCTCGGCGTCCGCCCGCACCCGCTCGGCCTCCGTACGCAGCCGCTCGGCGTGCGCCTGGGCCGTGCCGACCGTCTCGGCGGCCTCGGCGCGCAGCCGCTCGGCGTCGCCGGTGGCGTCCGCGAGGAGCCGCTCGGCGCCCGCGACGGCCTCGGCGTGGATCCGGTCCGCCTCCGCGATCGTCTCGTTCTGCAGCCGCTCCGCCTCGCTGCGGGCCTCGGTGATGAGGGTGTCCGCCTGGGTCGCCGCGTCCGAGCGGATGCGGTTGGCGTCCTCACGGGCGTCGGCCCGGGTGCGGGCGGCGGCCTGGTCGGCCTCCGCGAGCGCGTCCGACGCCTCGGTGCGCACCCGCTGCGCGTAGTCGCCGGCCTCGGCGCGCAGCCGCTCGGACTCCGCGATCGCCTCCGCGACCGTACGCTCCGCCAGCGCCTTGGCGGCCTCCGACTCCTCGTTCGCCTCCCGGCGCAGCCGCGAGGCGTCCTCGCCCGCCCGCTCCCGCTCGGCGTAGGCGTCGGCGCGGACCCGGTCCGCCTCCTCCTCGGCCTCCCGGCGGGCACGGTCCGCCGCGTGCTCGGCGGCCGAGCGCAGCCCGGTGATCTCCTCCTGCGCCTGCTCGTGCAGCCCGGCGACGGAGTCCCGCACCTGCTGGGCGTGCTGTTCGGCGGCGGACACCATCTCGGTGGCGCGCCGGTCGGCCTCCTCCACCAGCCGGACCGCCTCGGCCTGCGCGTCCTCCACGCGCCGGCGCGCCGAGGCCAGCAGCTCCTCGCTCTGCTCGCGGGCCCGCTCGCGCTCCTGGTCGGCCTCCGCGCGGGCGGCGCCGAGCAGTTCCTCGGCCTCCCGGCGGCGCCGGGCGGCCTCCTCCTGGGCGGCGGCCAGCGTCTCGGACGCCTCGGTGCCCAGCCGCTCGGCGGCGGCCTGCGCCTCCGCGCGCACCCGGTCGGCGGTGTCCTGCGCCTCGGCCTTGAGCCGTTCGGCCTCCGCGGCGGCCTCCGAACGCAGCCGCACGGCGATGGCCTCGCCCTCGGCGCGGGAGGCGGACGCGTCGGACGCGGCCTCGTCGCGCAGCCGCTCGGCCTCCGCCTCGGCCTGCTGCTGCAGCGCACGGATCCGCTCGGCGGCCTCGGTGCGCAGCCGGTCGCCCTCCTCGGCGGCCTCCCGGCGGATCCGGGCGGCCTCCTCGCGGGCGTCGGCGAGCGCCTGCTCGGCAGCCGCCAGCCGCTCCTGGGCCTCGGTCTGCAGCCGGGTCAGCTCCTCGGCGGCCTCGGCCCGCCGCGCCTCGATCGCACGGTCGGTCTCCTCGCGCAGCTCGCGCGCGGCCTGCTCGGCGTTCGAGGTGATGGTCTCGGCGAGCTCCACCGCCTCCTCGCGGGAGCGCTCGGCCTCGGCGCGGGTGCGCTCCAGGACCTCCTCGGCCTGCCGGCGCAGCGTCGTGGCGCGCTCGATGGCCTCGGTGCGGACCTTCTCGCTGTCCGTGGTCGCCTTCTGGCGCAGCTCGTCCGCGTCGGCCTTCGCCTTGGACAGCAGCTCCTCGGCGGACCTGGCGGCCTCCTCGATCTGCACCACGGCTTCGCGGCGGGCCTCGGCGCGGATCGACTCACCCTCGGCGACCGCGTCGGCGCGCAGCTGCTCGGCCTCGCCGCGCAGCCGGCGGGCCTCCTCCTGCAGCTCGACCGTCTTGGCGCGGTACTCCTTGGTGTCGTCCTTCGCCGCGCCCTTGAGCTGCTCGGCGATGTCGTGCGCCTCGGCGCGCAGCCGGTCCGCCTCGGCCTCGGCCTCCCGGCGGATCCGCTCGGCCTCCTCGGCCGCGGCCCTGGTGGTCTTCTTGGCGTCCTCCGACGCCTTGTTCAGCACGTCCTCGGCGGTCTTGGCCGCCTTGGACAGCTGGGTGGCGCTCTCCTCGGCGGTGATGCTGCGGGCCTTCTCGGCGGCCTCGGCGACGATCTTCTCGGCCTCGGCGCGCGCGTCGGCGACCAGCTGCTCGGCGTCCGACCGGGTGGTCTCGGCCTCCTTGGTGGCCTCCTCGACCAGCCGGGCGACCTGCTCCTTGGCCGTCCGGGTGCGCGTCTCGTTGGCGGCCTCGGCGCTCGCCAGGGCCTTGGCGGCGGCCTCCTTGGCCTCCGTGACCAGCTTCTCCGCCTCGGACTGCGCCTTGCGCAGCGCCTCGTCGGCCTGCGCCATCCGCTCCTCGGCGGCCCGGGTCAGCTCGGCGGACTGGCGGCGGGCGGCGTCCGACTCGGTGACCGTGGAGGTGCGCAGCTGCTCGGCGTGGTCGGTGGCCTCCTGGGCCTGGGTGGAGGCGGCGTTCAGCAGCCGCTCGGCGTCCGTGCGGGCGCGGCGCAGGATCTGCTCGGCCTCCGCGCGGGCCGTCTCGGCCTCGCTCTGCAGCCGCTCCCGGGCCTCCCGGGTCAGCCGCTCGGCCTCCGCGCGGGCGGCGGCCATGGCCTGCTCGGCCTCGGCACGGGACTCGTCGAGCAGCCGACGGGCCTGCTGCTCGGTGCGGGCGCGCAGCTGCTCGGCCCATGCCACGTTCTCGTTGACGTGCGACTCGACGGTCTGCCGGCGCTCGGCCAGCTCCTGGTCGAGCTGCTGGCGGCGGGCGACCGCCTCCTGGTGCAGCTCGGCCTGCAGCCGGGCGGCCTGCTCGGCGTGCTCCTGCAGGATGCGCTGGGTCTGCGCCCGGGCCTGGCTCAGCTCCCGCTCGGCGTCCTGGCGCAGCTGGTCGGCCTGGATCTGGGCATTGCGGAGCAACTGCTCGGCCTGATAGCCGATGTCGCCGCCGTCGTAGGCGGGCCGGGTCATCAGGGTGCGGCGCGCCTCGTGCAGCTTGGCGCGCAGCACCTCGACCTGGTAGCCGAGGTCCTCGGCGTGCTGGATCGCCTTCTCCCGCTCGGTCCTCAGCCGTTTCATCTCGGCCTCGAACCGTGAGAGGTGGTCGACGTCAGCCGCCGGCTCTCGCTCCTGGCTCTCGTAGCCCCGCACTGCGCGGTCCCATCCGTCCCCTGGTCAGCTTCTCCAACGAGCTCCGTCCATCCGCCGAACGGGGCCCCCGGGGAATGGTGTCAGATCAACGGCGGAGCACGGGCTGCTGCCCCGACGCTCGTCCCCCGAAACCCGGACCCCGGCACGGTCGTCCCCGCGTTTCAGGGACGACCGCCCCCAACCCTACCGGCCCTTATGTACGGGGGTCAGTGCTCGGGCGACTCAACAGGGGCCGAAGTGACGAGTTCGGTCAGGACACCGTGGCAGTCCTTGGGGTGCAGGAAGGTGATCCGCGACCCCATGGAGCCGCGTCGTGGCTCGTCGTACAGAACGCGTACGCCCTTGCCGCGGATGTCCTCGGCGTCGCCGTCCACATCCGCCGTACCGAAGGCGATGTGGTGGACGCCCTCCCCGTTCTTCGCGAGCCACTTGCCGACCGCGGAGTCCTCCCGGGTCGGTTCCAGCAGCTGCAGGTAGGACGCCCCTCCGTCGGACGTCTCGTTGATCTTGAGCATGGCCTCACGCACGCCCTGCTCCTCGTTGACCTCGGTGTGGAACACCTCGAAGCCGTACGTCGCCCGGTAGAACTCGACGGTCGCGTCGAGGTCGTGGCAGGCGATCCCGATGTGGTCGATTCGCGTCAGCATGGATTCAGTGCAGCGCTACGGCGATGGTTACGCAACGTGCGCGCGATCACACCGACGGGCCGATGACGGCACGGAGTGCCACTCAGTACATTCGAAGTAAACCCTCGTTCACTCCTCGGCCTGGGCAGGCCGGTAAGGGGATCGCAGCTCATGCCTTCTGGAACGAACAGCTCGGTGATCGTCGCGGGCGCGCGCACGCCCATGGGACGACTGCTGGGCTCCCTCAAGTCCTTCTCCGGAGCCGACCTCGGCGGCTTCGCGATCAAGGCCGCCCTCGACCGTGCGGGGATCGGTGGCGACCAGGTGCAGTACGTGATCATGGGGCAGGTGCTCCAGGCGGGTGCCGGTCAGATCCCGGCCCGCCAGGCCGCGGTCAAGGCCGGCATCCCGATGAACGTCCCGGCGCTCACCATCAACAAGGTGTGTCTGTCCGGCCTCGACGCCATCGCGCTGGCGGACCAGCTGATCCGCGCCGGCGAGTTCGACATCGTCGTGGCCGGCGGCCAGGAGTCCATGACCAACGCCCCGCACCTGCTGCCGAAGTCCCGCGAGGGCTTCAAGTACGGCGCGGTCGAGATGCTCGACGCGATGGCGTACGACGGCCTCACCGACTCCTTCGAGGGCATCGCCATGGGCGCGTCCACGGAGAAGCACAACACCCGCCTCGGCATCCAGCGCCCCGAGCAGGACGAGATCGCCGCCCTGTCGCACCAGCGGGCCGCCGCCGCGCAGAAGAACGGCATCTTCGAGGCCGAGATCACCCCGGTGGAGATCCCGCAGCGCAAGGGCGAGCCGGTCCTGTTCAGCAAGGACGAGGGCATCCGCGGCGACACCACCGCCGAGTCCCTCGGCAAGCTGCGCCCGGCCTTCGCCAAGGACGGCACGATCACCGCCGGCTCCTCCTCGCAGATCTCGGACGGTGCGGCGGCCGTGGTCGTGATGAGCAGGGCCAAGGCCGAGGAGCTGGGTCTGTCCTGGCTCGCCGAGATCGGCGCGCACGGCAATGTGGCGGGCCCGGACAACAGCCTGCAGTCGCAGCCGTCCAACGCCATCCGGCACGCCCTGAAGAAGGAGGGCCTGGAGGTCTCCGACCTCGACCTGATCGAGATCAACGAGGCCTTCGCCGCGGTCGCCGTGCAGTCAATGAAGGACCTCGGCGTGTCCACGGAAAAGGTGAACGTCAACGGCGGCGCGATCGCCCTCGGCCACCCGATCGGCATGTCCGGCGCCCGTCTCGTGCTCCACTTGGCCCTGGAGCTCAAGCGGCGCGGCGGCGGGGTCGGCGCGGCCGCGCTGTGCGGTGGCGGCGGCCAGGGCGACGCCCTGATCGTCCGGGTACCGAAGGCCTGAGCCCTACTTTTCACGAGTGAACGGAGCTGTGATGCAGGACGTCTCCTCTCTGGTGGACCAGGCCAGGGAAGGCCGGCCACGGGCCGTGGCCCGGCTGATCTCCCTGGTGGAGGGGGCGTCCCCGCAGCTCAGGGAGGTCATGGCGGCGCTCGCGCCGCTGACCGGCAACGCGTATGTGGTGGGCCTCACCGGCTCGCCCGGCGTCGGCAAGTCGACGTCGACGTCGGCGCTGGTGACGGCCTACCGCAAACAGGGCAAGCGGGTCGGCGTCCTGGCCGTCGACCCGTCCTCCCCCTTCTCCGGCGGGGCCCTGCTCGGTGACCGGGTCCGCATGTCGGAGCACGCCTCGGACCCGGGCGTCTACATCCGCTCCATGGCCACCCGGGGCCACCTCGGCGGCCTCGCCTGGGCGGCGCCCCAGGCCATCCGCGTCCTCGACGCGGCCGGCTGCGACGTGATCCTGGTCGAGACGGTCGGCGTGGGCCAGTCGGAGGTCGAGATCGCCTCCCAGGCCGACACCTCCGTCGTCCTGCTGGCCCCCGGCATGGGCGACGGCATCCAGGCGGCCAAGGCGGGCATCCTCGAGATCGGCGACGTCTACGTCGTCAACAAGGCCGACCGCGACGGCGCCGACGCCACCGCCCGCGAGCTGAACCACATGCTGGGCCTCGGCGAGGCCCGCGGCCCCGGTGACTGGCGGCCCCCGATCGTCAAGACGGTCGCGGCCCGCGCCCAGGGCGTCGACGAGGTCGTGGAGGCCCTGGAGAAGCACCGGGCGTGGATGGAGGAGCGCGGCGTCCTCGCCGAGCGCCGCCGCGCCCGCGCGGCCCGCGAGGTCGAGACGATCGCCGTCACGGCCCTCCGCGAGCGCATCGGCGACCTGCACGGCGACCGCCGCCTCAGCGCCCTGGCGGAACGCATCGTGACGGGCGAACTGGACCCGTACCGCGCGGCGGACGAGCTGGTCGAGGGCCTGACGCAGGGCTGAGCACCGGCGCCCGTCGGACGCGGGCCGACCGAAACGGGCGGCGGAGGCAGCCCGTCCGGGAACCCCCACGGGCCGCAGCCCCCAGGGCCGGGCATCCCGGCGCCCTGGAGGCTCGGCCGATGCTCAGGGGCGCCCCCGCTGCCCCCGCAAGTGCTCCGCGATCGGCTTCAGCGCCTTGTCGAGTTCTATGAGTGCCTCCCCCGACAGCAGGTCGATGAAGTGCCTGCGCACCGACGCCACGTGATGCGGCGCGACCTTCTTCATCGTCTCCATGCCGTGCTCCGTCAGCACGGCGTACAGCCCCCGGCGGTCGGACTCGCAGTTCTCGCGCCGCACCAGGTTCGCGTTCTCCATCCGCGTGATCTGGTGCGAGAGCCGGCTCTTGGACTGCAGGGTGGCGGACGCGAGGTCGCTCATCCGCATCCGCACGTCGTCGGACTCGGACAGATTGACGAGGATCTCGTAGTCGTTCATCGTCAGGCCGAACGGCTGCAGATCCTTCTCGAGCTGGTACGTCAACAGCCTGTTGACCTCCAGGTGGGTGCGCCAGGCGCACTGCTCCGCATCGGTCAGCCAGCGCGTGGCCGTCTCGGTCTCCATGAATGAAGTCTACCTAAGAAGTTGAATGACGAACTACTTCGGGTGGTGTGACTGTGCGCACGCGTTCGACGTCACACTCCGCAGACTACCGCTCACAGCCCGAAGCGACGCTGGAGGTCCCCCAGCTGTCCGGGAAGGCGCGGTACACCCGACGCTTGCGGACCGTGTCCACCCGGTGCCGCTCCGCCACCACCGGGCACCCCCGGCTCGGGCGGAACAGCCCCCGTCGGCTGCTCCGCCATGAGTACCTCGCTCGACTGCAGCAGGACCGTCCCGGTGCCCACGAACTCGAACTGGTGCTCCTCGCCGGAAGCCCCGCCGAGACCCGTCATCGCACGTAGACCGCCCATGAGGCCCGTCAGGTACCCATGGTCGTAGTGGTGGCACGGGGACGGGCAGTCGGCCCACCCGACCAGTGCCTGGGGGTCCACCCGGAGGGGAGGTTCCATGAACACCACCGGACCGTTAGATGCGGCGACAAACTTGCCGGTTCCGATAAGGGTCAGAAAACCCGGCACGATCGACTGCTTGAGTGCCAGACTTGGCTGAAAAGCGAGCAGATTGCCCGCGCGAATGGTCAAGTTCCCGTCGTCCAGGTCGTACGAATTGACGTCGAAGGCCCGGTCGGCGAGCAGCATCTTGCCCGAACCCTCCGCCACGACCCAGTCGCTCGCGTGCAGTGGCGAATGGAAGGACGTACGGACAAGCCGGTCAAGTCGCCCGTGCCCGATGCCGTTGAACTCGATCGCCCCGTAGTAGGCGATCATCTTCCCCTTCTGCAGGAACCACTGGCTCCCCTTGAGCTCCACGCAGAAGGTGTACTTGTTGACGTTGTCGTCGGCCGGCAGCGTCAGCGGGTCGTGCACCACGGGGCCGCCGGGGGTTCCGTACGCGCTCACAGCTTCTCCTCCGAGGCCTGGACGTACACCGTGCCGCTGCCGCTCAGCTCCAGCTGGAACGCCTCGCCGGAGCCCCGGCCCACCATGTCGCGCCAGCCGAGCGCGGTGGACAGCTTGTTGCGTACGTCGCCGTGGTGGGCGACGTACGCCTGCGGGTCCACATGGACCGGGCGCTGAGGGGTGATCGGGATCTCGAAGACGCCGCCGTGCGCCATCACGGCCACGGACCCCTGGCCCTGGAGCGTCGTGGTGAACAGGCCCTGCCCGGTGACCTGGCCGCGCACCAGGCCCATCACCCCGCCCTGGGAGCCCATGAACATCGTGCCCTGGCGCAGGGTGCCCTCGAAGGCGAGCAGCCGGTCCGCCTCGACGTACAGCGTGTCGCCGGTCAGGGTGATGACGTGGACATGGTGGCCGCCGTGCCCGAAGAAGACGGTGCCACTGCCCTCGACGGTCATCAGCGGTGTCGCCTCGCCGGCCACCCGGCGCCCGATCATGGACATCAGGCCGCCCTGGCCGCCCTGCATGTTGGGTGTGAAGGACACGTCCCCCTTGTAGGCGAGCATCGCCCCGCGCTGGCTGAACAGCCGCCGGCCGGGCAGCACGGTCGCCTCGACCATCTTGGAGTTGATCTCCCGGAAGCTCATCTCACACGTCCCCCGCGATCGTGTTCCGCTCGCTGGGCTGGACGTACACCAGCCCGTCCCCCTCGAACCGGATCTGGAAGGCCTCGCCGCCGCCCTCCCCGAAGAACGTGCGGAACGTCACACCGGACTGGAAGGACTGCCGCACGTTGCCCTGATGGGCGATGTAGGCACCCGGATCGACGATCAGCGGGTACTGCGGGCTGACCCGGAGCACCACCGCCGGCCCGTCCGACGTGATCGCCGCCTGCCCGTGGCCCTCGACGGTCGTCGTGAACAGCCCGTTGCCCTGCGTGGCGCCGCGCAGCCCGGTGAACGTCGTGCCCGTCCGCAGCCCGCCGTCGGTCGCGAGCAGGTTGCTCGACTCGACGTACAGCTTGTCGCCCTGCAGGCCGACCAGGTTGATCTCGGACGCCCGGTCCGCGAACCAGCAGGTCCCCTGCCCTCTCACCTCCATCACCGTCATCTGCTCGCCGGTGAGCCGCCGGGTCACCATCCCGCGCAGCCCTTCGCCGCCACCGCTCAGCTTCTTGAAGGCCATCTGCCCGTCGTACGCGACCATCGAGCCGTTCTTCGCCTTCACGGCGTCCCCGGTCATGTCGACGGCGAGCACCTTGCTGCCCTGGAGTCGGAACATCGCCACGCCGTGCAACGTAGCGGGCGGCCGGGTGGAGGGAACAGGGCCGGTAGGTGGAGAACGACCCTGAGCGCACCCCTACGGGCCTCGTTTGTCACAATGGACGAACCCTTGTGCGTCCGTTCACAAACCGGCAGCCCGCCGTCGCAACTCCCACCGAAGGTGATCCGTGGACATCAAGACAGCCTCCGCCATCCGCCGCCTCCGCCTGATCTCCGTGCCGGAGGGCGTCTCCTGGATCGTGCTCGCGGCCTGCACGGTCATCAAGTACTCGGTCGACTCCGGCTTCGACGTGGCCCCGGTGCTCGGTCCGATCCACGGTGTGCTGTTCGTCCTCTACGTGCTCTTCTGGGCGGACGCCTGGAACCGGACGAAGTGGGAGAAGGGCAAGGCCGCTCTGTACTTCGCGTACTCGATCATCCCGGGCGGCGGCTTCGTCATCGAGCGCAAGCTCCGCCGCGAGGCCGAGGATGCCGTCATCGCCGCCCGCGCCCGCAAGGAAGGGGTGGTGAACGCATGATCGTCGCCTTCTCCGTTACGCCCCTCGGCGTCGGCGAGGACGTGGGGGAGTACGTCGCCGACGCCGTCCGCGTGGTGCGCGAGTCGGGCCTGCCCCACCGCACCGACGCCATGTTCACCTCCGTCGAGGGGGAGTGGGACGAGGTCATGGACGTGGTCCGGCGTGCCGTCGCCGCCGTCGAGCAGCGCGCGCCGCGCGTGTCGCTCGTCCTCAAGGCCGACATCCGGCCCGGGGTGACCGACGGGCTCACCTCCAAGGTCGAAACCGTCGAACGCCACCTGGCGCAGTAGCGGCCGGCACGGCAGCCACGAGGACCCCGGCCCGCCACGGGCCGGGGTTTTCTCGCCCCCGCCCTTTGAGCGATCGCTCAAAGACGTGTACGTTTCCCCGAAGAGTGTTTGAGCGGTCGCTCAAACGCGGGCCTGACATGGGGGAACATCATGGGTCTCTACATAGAGACACGTATCGCCGCCGACCTGGACGATCTCTGGGCGCACACCCAGGACCCCGGCCGGCACCAGCGCTGGGACCTGCGGTTCTCCGAGATCACCTACCTCCCCCTCGCGGAGGGCGAGCCGCAGCGCTTCCGGTACGCCACGCGCGTGCTGCCGCTGCTCACCCTGTCCGGCACCGGCGTCCTGGCCGGTGAGAAGCAGCGACCCGACGGCACCCGCACCTCCGCCCTGCGCTTCTCCTGCCCGCACCCCCTGTCCCTGCTCGCCGAGGGCAGCGGCTACTGGCGCTACGTCCCGGAGGCGGACGGCGTCCGCTTCCTCACCGGCTACGACTACCGCCCCCGCTGGGGCGCCTTCGGCGCCGTCGCCGACCGGCTGGTGCTGCGGCCGCTGATGGGCTGGGCGACCGCCTGGTCCTTCGACCGGCTGCGGCTGTGGCTGGAGCGGGGCATCACCCCCGAGCGGGCCCTGGTCAACTGGCTGGCCGAGCTGGCCGTCCGCGCGCTCGTGCTCGCCGGGTGCCTGGCCGGCCTCGTCCTGGAGCCCTCCCTGAGCCCCTTCGGCTCCCTCGCGCCCGCCCTGGCGTACCTCTGCCCGCTGCTGTTGGTGGTCGCCCTCTCCCTCGCCCTGTTCAAGGCGCCGCTCGCGGCCACCCCGGCCGCCCGCCGCTGCCTGCGTGCGCCGGTGACCCGGGCGTGCGCACCCGGGGTCCTGCGCACCCTGGAGAAACTCGGATGACGTCGATCTTCCGGGCGGCGATGGGCGACGCCTTCGACCGCCTCCACCCCCAGCTGCGGCGCCGCTTCTCGGTGGGCCTGGAAAGCGGCGAGGCCTGCACCGGCCGGGGCGTGATGGACCGGATCTGGCACGGCCCGGCCTTCGTGAAGCCGTTCCTGGCCCTCGGCGCAACCCGCAACATCCTCGTCCCGCGCGCGGGCCGCGACGTCCCCTTCGTCATCGAGAACGTGCCGTACACCGACACCTTCGGCCGTGAGACGGTGACCTTCGTGCGCACCTTCGACCTGCCCGGCCGCTCCCGCCGCTTCGACGCCCAGATGGTGCTCAGCCCCCGGGGGGACCGCATCCTCGACTACCTCGGCACCCACCAGCACCTCGCCAGCGAGCTGCACCTCGGCGCCGAGCCCGACGGCTCCCTGCTCATCCGCTCCGGGGAGCACCGCTTCCGCGAGGGCCCGGTGGACGTGCGCGTGCCCGAGCTGATCGGCGCCACGGCCGAGGTGCGCGAGTCCTACGACGACGCCACGGGCCGCTTCCGCATCCGGGTCCGGGTGGTCAACCGGCGCTTCGGGCCGCTCTTCGGCTACGAGGGCTCCTTCACGGCGTCGTACACCGACGTCCGCGACCGCGGCGTACGGCCCGGGCTGCGTCCGGTGCGGGAGGAGGCGCGCGCATGAGCCCGGAGCGGGCCAGGGCCGAGACGGCCAAGTCCCAGGAGACCAAGGTCAAGCTGCTGGAGGGGGCACTGCGCACGCTCACCGAGCAGGGCATCGCCAAGGCCTCGGCCCGTACGGTCGCCTCGGCGGCCGGGGTCAACCAGGCGCTGGTCTTCTACCACTTCGGGTCCGTCGACGAGCTGCTCGCCGCCGCCTGCCGGTACGGCGCCGAGCAGACCGTCGCGCGCTACCGGGCCCGCCTCGCCTCGGTCGCCTCGCTCTCCGAGCTCCTCGCCGTCGGCCGGGAGATGCACGAGCAGGAGCGGGCCGAGGGGCACGTGGCCCTGCTCGGCCAGCTGCTGGCCGGCGCCCAGACCCACGCGGCCCTGGGGCCGGCCACGGCCGCCGGGCTGGAGCTGTGGATCGCCGAGATCGAGCAGGTGCTGCACCGGGTGCTCGGCGCGACGCCCTTCGGGGAGTTCACCGACCCGGCCGGCCTCGCACGTGCCGTCGTCGCCTCCTTCGTCGGCATCGAGCTGTACGAGGGGGTGGACGAGGCGGGCGCCCACGCGGGGCTGGACGCCCTGGAGCAGCTCGGCGCGCTGGCCGCGGCCCTGGAGGAGCTGGGCCCGGTCGCCCAGCGCGCCGTACGCCACCATCTGCGCCGCACGAACCGCCGCTGAGGCCGACCCGTAGGTGACGCACGTCACCCGGACGGCCGAAGAGCGACCGAAAGCCGAGACAGGGCTGACCGGCATATGACCGGCCGGTAGGGTCTGATGACGTGCCGAAGCCACTCAGCCTTCCCTTCGACCCCATCGCGCGCGCCGACGAGCTGTGGAAGCAGCGCTGGGGAAACGTGCCCGCGATGGCCGCGATCACCTCGATCATGCGGGCCCAGCAGATCCTGCTGGCCGAGGTCGACGCCGTGGTCAAGCCCTACGGACTGACCTTCGCGCGGTACGAGGCGCTGGTGCTGCTCACCTTCTCCAAGGCCGGGGAGCTGCCGATGTCCAAGATCGGCGAGCGTCTGATGGTGCACCCCACGTCGGTGACGAACACCGTGGACCGCCTGGTGCGCTCCGGCCTGGTGGCCAAGCGCCCCAACCCCAACGACGGCCGCGGCACCCTCGCCGTCATCACCGACAAGGGCCGCGAGGTGGTCGACTCGGCCACCCGCGACCTGATGGCCATGGACTTCGGCCTGGGGGTCTACGACGCGGAGGAGTGCGGGGAGATCTTCGCCATCCTGCGCCCGCTGCGGATCGCGGCGCACGACTTCGAAGAGGAGTGAGGCGGGGCTCCCCGATGGGGTGACCCGGGGCAAGATCTCCCGGAACGGGCGGTTACGCTCGACGGCATGAAGAAGAGCGTGCTGACCCGCTACCGCGTCATGGCCTACGTCACCGGTGTGCTGCTGGTCCTGCTGACCCTGGGCGTGATCGCCAAGTACGGGCTGCACATCGACGGGGCCGACAAGTTCACCACCTTCATCGGCATCGCCCACGGCTGGCTCTACGTCGTCTACCTGGTCTTCGCCTTCGACCTGGGCTCCAAGGCGAAGTGGCCGGTCGGCAAGCAGCTCTGGGTCCTGCTGGCGGGTACGGTCCCGACGGCCGCCTTCTTCGTCGAGCGCAAGGTCTCCCACGAGCTGGAGGGCCGGGTGGCCGACCCGGCCGCGGCCGTCGCCAAGGCGTAGCCCTCCCGCCGCACACGCGGTTCCCCGCCGCGCAGGCGCCCGCACAAAGGCCGCTCCACCGCCACTCGAGTGCTGTGTGGCAGTCGGCCATCGACATTTACTAGGACGTCCAAGTAAATTCGAGGGTATGGACGCTCACGCCATCGAGGAGGGCCGCCGACGCTGGCAGGCCCGGTACGACGCCGCACGCAAGCGCGACGCAGACTTCACCACGCTCTCCGGCGACCCCGTGGAGCCGGTGTACGGGCCCCGGCCGGGTGACACGTACGAGGGATTCGAGCGGATCGGCTGGCCCGGGGAGTACCCCTTCACGCGCGGGCTCCATCCGACCGGCTACCGCGGGCGCACGTGGACGATCCGGCAGTTCGCCGGGTTCGGCAACGCCGAGCAGACCAACGAGCGCTACAAGATGATCCTGGCCGCCGGAGGCGGCGGCCTGTCGGTCGCCTTCGACATGCCGACGCTCATGGGCCGGGACTCCGACGACCCGCGCTCGCTGGGCGAGGTCGGGCACTGCGGGGTGGCCATCGACTCGGCGGCGGACATGGAGGTCCTCTTCAAGGACATCCCGCTCGGCGACGTCACCACGTCGATGACCATCAGCGGGCCGGCCGTCCCCGTCTTCTGCATGTACCTGGTCGCCGCCGAGCGGCAGGGCGTGGACCCCGCCGTCCTCAACGGCACGCTCCAGACGGACATCTTCAAGGAGTACATCGCCCAGAAGGAGTGGCTCTTCCAGCCCGAGCCGCACCTGCGCCTCATCGGCGACCTCATGGAGTACTGCGCGGCCGGCATCCCCGCGTACAAGCCGCTGTCCGTCTCCGGCTACCACATCCGCGAGGCGGGCGCGACGGCCGCCCAGGAGCTGGCGTACACGCTCGCGGACGGGTTCGGGTACGTCGAGCTGGGCCTCAGCCGCGGCCTGGACGTCGACGTCTTCGCCCCCGGCCTGTCCTTCTTCTTCGACGCCCACGTCGACTTCTTCGAGGAGATCGCCAAGTTCCGCGCGGCCCGGCGCATCTGGGCGCGGTGGATGCGGGACGTGTACGGCGCGAAGAGCGAGAAGGCCCAGTGGCTGCGCTTCCACACGCAGACCGCCGGCGTCTCGCTGACGGCCCAGCAGCCGTACAACAACGTGGTCCGTACGGCCGTGGAGGCGCTGGCCGCCGTGCTCGGCGGGACCAACTCGCTGCACACCAACGCCCTGGACGAGACGCTCGCGCTGCCCAGCGAGCAGGCCGCCGAGATCGCGCTGCGCACGCAGCAGGTGCTGATGGAGGAGACCGGCGTCGCCAACGTGGCCGACCCGCTGGGCGGTTCCTGGTACGTCGAGCAGCTGACGGACCGGATCGAGGCGGACGCCGAGAAGATCTTCGACCGGATAAAGGAGCGGGGTCTGCGGGCCCACCCGGACGGGCAGCACCCGATCGGACCCATCACCTCCGGCATCCTGCGCGGCATCGAGGACGGCTGGTTCACCGGCGAGATCGCCGAGTCCGCCTTCCGCTACCAGCAGTCCCTGGAGAAGGGCGACAAGAGGGTCGTCGGCGTCAACGTCCACACCGGATCCGTCACCGGAGATCTGGAGATCCTGCGCGTCAGCCACGAGGTGGAGCGCGAACAGGTCCGCATCCTCGGCGACCGCAAGGCCTCCCGGGACGAGGCGGCCGTGCGCACAGCGCTGGACGCCATGCTCGACGCGGCGCGCGACGGCTCCAACATGATCGGGCCCATGCTGGACGCGGTCCGCGCGGAGGCGACGCTCGGCGAGATCTGCGGCGTACTGCGCGACGAGTGGGGGGTGTACACGGAGCCCGCCGGGTTCTAGGAAGTGGGCGGCCGGGACGTCAGGCCCTGCAGCAGGACCTGGGTGAAGCTGTGGACCCATTCCTCGTCCGCCGGTTTGCCGCTCACCAGGGTGCGGTGGACGACTGCGCCCGCCACCATGTCGAAGATGAGGTCCACCGTGCGGGCCGCCTCCTCCGGACCGGGCTCGGGGGGCAGTTCGCCCCTGGCCTGGGCGCGGGCGCGGCCCTCCAGGACGAGGCGCTTCTGGCGTTCCACGATGGAGGCGCGGATGCGTTCGCGCAGGGCGTCGTCGCGGGTGGCCTCCGCGACCGCCGCCATCAGGCCACTCTTGGCCTCGGGGCGGGCCAGGATGGCGGCGAATTGCAGCACCACGCCCTCGATGTCCGCGGACAGGCTCCCGCTGTCGGGCAGTTCGAGCTCGTCGAAGAGCTCCGCCACCGCGTCGACCACCAGTTCGTGCTTGCCCGCCCAGCGGCGGTACAGCGTCGTCTTCGCCACCCCGGCCCGTGTCGCCACGTCCCCCAGGGTGAGCCGGGACCAGCCCAGTTCCACCAGTGCCTCGCGCGTGGCCGCCAGGATCGCGGTGTCCGCGGCGGCGCTGCGCGGGCGGCCGGGGCGGCCGGCGGGGGTGCGGCTCTGCATGTCTCGACCATAACCGGCGTGATCTGTGCGGTCGTGAGGGAGATCACCGGGGTGTGGTGTCCCGGGGTGTCCGTATGGCATTACGCTACGGGTCGTAGCGAAAGCTCGTGAGGGACGTACACGGGCGACGACCACTGGCGTGGGGTGGGGACCCGGCGCCACCACACCGTTTTTTCTTCATGCGCGGGATCGGGGGAGGATAGACGCATGCAGCCACGGAACATGTCCATGAGCGGTGTTGTCGACCTCGCCGCGGTGAAGGCGGCCCAGGAAGCCAAGGCCAAGGCCGAGCAGGCGCGCGCCGAGGCCGCCCGGCAGGGCGGTGCGGGGGCCGTCTCCCCGGCCGATCTCGTCATCGACGTCGACGAAGCCGGATTCGAGCGCGATGTGCTTCAGCGCTCCGCCGAAGTCCCCGTCGTCATCGACTTCTGGGCCGAGTGGTGTCAGCCCTGCAAGCAGCTGAGCCCGGTCCTGGAGCGGCTGGCCGTCGAGTACAACGGCCGCTTCCTCCTCGCCAAGATCGACGTCGACGCCAACCAGATGCTGATGCAGCAGTTCGGGGTGCAGGGCATCCCGGCCGTGTTCGCCGTTGTGGCCGGACAGGCGCTGCCGCTCTTCCAGGGTGCGGCCGGCGAGCAGCAGATCCGGCAGACCCTGGACCAGCTCGTGCAGGTGGCCGAGCAGCGCTTCGGGCTGACCGGCCTGACCGTCGACCCGGACGCGCAGCCGGGCGCCGACGCCCCGCGCCAGGCGGCGCCGGCCGGGCCGTACGACGCCCTGCTCGAGGCCGCCGTGCAGGCGCTGGACGCCGGGGATCTCGCCGGGGCCGTCCAGGCCTACAAGAACGTGCTCGTCGACGACCCGGGCAACACCGAGGCGCAACTGGGGCTCGCCCAGGCCGAACTGCTGCAGCGGGTGCAGGGCGCCGACCCGCAGCAGGTGCGCAAGGACGCCGCCGAGAAGCCGGGCGACGTCCAGGCGCAGATCGCGGCCGCCGACCTGGACCTGGTGGGCGGTCATGTGGAGGACGCCTTCGGGCGGCTCATCGAGACCGTGCGGCGCACGGCGGGTGACGACCGGGACACGGTACGGCGCCGGCTGCTGGAGCTGTTCGAGGTCGTGGGCCCCGAGGACCCGCGCGTGGTGGGCGCGCGACGAGCGCTGGCGCGCGCCCTGTTCTGACCAGTCGCTAAACGCCACGGCTTGTGGTGCCGGGGTGAAAGATTGGCCGACGATGCGTCAGGGCGGCTGCGCTTTACCAAATCTTGGTAATCGCACGGGCTGTTACTCCGAGTAAATCAGGGCCGTTGATCTGTCTGGTTTCGTCCAAGGATCAACGGCTTTGCTCTGCCCCCCGATGCCACCCAGGGTGGCCGTCCGAGACCGGTGGGTCGTCCTTCGGTTATCCGGCCGTTACTAGCGAGTAACGAACCCCCTTGTGTCCGGGCCGAGAATGCACCACGATCGGCGACGCTCGGTCCATTCCCGTACCCCGGCAGCCGGTCGGGTCGCGGGGAGTCTGGGTCCCCACCGAGCAGAGCCGGCGGCAGTGGCGCCGGGTCTAGGACAGGGGGGTCTTCGCCGTCACGGCGAAGCCTGTCCAGAAGGTTGTGCGTGATGTGTGTCAGGCGCGACCAGTGGTTGTCGCTCGGGGGTGATCGCCGGTGATTCGGGTGCGGTTCGCGCCTGACGACTACGGGCGCTCTCCTTCCCGAGGACGTAGCACTTCTCCCATCCCTGCCTGGCTGCAGCCGCCCACTCGGGGGCGAGTCAGGGCCAGGAGATGTACGTCCGAGAAGGAGGAAATATGGAGTCCCAGGTGCGTGGCGGGACCAGATGGAAGCGGTTCGCTGTGGTCATGGTGCCCAGCGTCGCCGCCACGGCGTGTGTCGGTGTCGCCCTCGCGCAGGGTGCCCTCGCCGCGTCGTTCAGTGTGTCGGGCCAGGAGTTCAAGGTCACGGCCTCGAAGCTCGAGGGCAAGGACTTCGTCCAGTACGGGGCCATTGACACCGGCTACAGCATGTCCGGCAAGAAGGACGCCGCTCACGCGGTGGCCGTGTCCGGATTCAGCTCCGCGGACATCACGAACATGTGCCAGTCCGTGGTCACCCCGGACCTGCCGCTGGTCGGCACGGTCACCCTCAAGCTGACCGCCGGCAGCAGCACGCCGGTGCACGCGGAGAACCTCTACATCGACGTCAACGACCTCGATGCGAACGCCACGTTCAACAACATCGACATCGGTGTTGCGGCGGGGGAGACCCACAAGGGCATACACCCGGGTGACAAGGCGAACCCGGCCGGTTTCGCCCAGCAGGCCGACTCGGCCACGCTGACCGACGTGAGCCAGCACGCCTGGGCCACCACGGCGGCGACCTTCAAGCTCAGCGGGCTGCACATGGCGCTGTCCAAGGGCACCGACGAGTGCCAGCTCGTGCACTGAGCACGGGGTGACGGGCGGGGGGCCGACGGACTCCCCGCCCGTTCCACCTTCACCCGCGTCTTCACGCACCACCCACCGTTCCGTCGCAGAACCACCCCCACCACAGCAAGCCGCACCAGGGAGCTTTCCATGAGCGCCGAGACTCCTGCCGCACCCGGCCAGTTCACCCGCCGGAGGTTGCAGTTCCGCGCCTGGCGGGGCACCCGGCCGTTCTGGGCCGGCCTGTTCGTCATGCTCGGCGGCTTTCCGATCATTTACTTCCCGTACTACCACCTCCAGCTCGGTCATCTCACGCTCGCGATGTCCACCACTGCGGGAGCCGGGTCCCTGATCATCGGCGTGCTGCTCATCGTCCTGGGCTTCACCCTCTGGTTCCAGAAGCATGTACGGACGTTCGCCGGCGTCGCCGCGATCCTGCTGGCGCTGGTGTCCCTCCCTGTGTCGAACTTCGGCGGCTTCATCGTGGGCTTCCTCTTCGCCCTCGTCGGCGGCGCGCTGGCCGTCGCCTGGGCGCCGGGCGCGGAGCCCGAGCCGGAGCCGCCGGCCGCCCAGGCGCCGGTGGAGGGTGGTGCTCCGGACTCCGTGCCGCTGCCGCACCAGGCCGCGGACGGGGTGTACGAGTCGCAGGACCTGTCAGGAACGAGCCCGGCCAACGGGGCGAACGGGAGGCACAGTGCCGGCTGACGAGGTGACCCACGGGACCGACGTGGACGCGTCCCGTGCGAGAACCGGGCCCCGCCACGCGGCACCCAAGAAGCCGCTCTTCACCAGGTTCCACATGCCGGCCGGCAAGGCGATAGCCTCCGTGGCGATGCCGACGGCGGTGCTGATGGGCCTCGGCTTCACGTCGTCGCTCGCCCTCGCGGACAGTGCCAACACGTCCAACAGCCAGAAGGCCGCGGACTACAAGGACTGCGTCAAGGCGCTGGAGGACTCCAAGGACGCCTCGTCCTCGCCGTCCCCGTCCGCGAGCGAGTCCACCGGTACGGCGACGCCGACCCCCACGGCGAGCGCCCCCACCAAGGACACGCAGAGCTCCACGGACTCGGGCAAGACCTCTTCCTCGGATTCAGGTTCCGGCGACAAGGCCACGCCCGAGCCGACGGCGAGCTCCGGTTCCGCCGACTCGGGCTCCGGCTCCTCGGGTTCGGGCTCCTCGGGCTCCGAGGACACGGCGACGCCCAGCCCCTCGGCGTCCCAGAGCAGCGGCGGCAACCTGCTGGACACCATCGGCGACACGATCGGTGACATCTTCACCGGCGGCAAGCAGGACTCCGGTACGTCCGCGAGCCCGACGCCTTCCGCGTCCCCGTCCCCGTCCTCGTCCGCTCCCTCTTCCGGTACCTCGGGCACGGGCGGCGCCTCCGACACGGTCAAGGACACGGCGAAGAAGGCGACGGACACCGTCGAGAAGGCCACCGACACCGTCAAGGACACCACGGGCACGGTCTCCAAGACGGTCGAGGACACCACCACGACGGTCAAGGACGCCGCGGAGTCGGCCACCCCGAGCCCGTCCGCGAGTTCCTCGACGTCGCCCGACGACTGCCCGGCTGCCACCGACGCCGAGGGCGGCGTCGACAACAAGGTGACGGTGGCGGACGATCCCTGGTACCTGGACGCCAGCCACCTGACCCTGAACGGCGCCGACTACCAGGGCATCGTGAAGGTCAGGACGGCCAACGGCACGGTCAAGAAGGTGCTCAAGTACGTCATCTCGGACGGTACCGAGATCGGTGACCTGCATCAGACGGTCAAGGACAAGCAGTCCGGCAAGACCTACCACGTGCAGGCCGCCAAGGGGTCCAACTCCACCATCAGCGGCGGCAAGACGGTGATGTACACCGAGAGCATCTCGGGCAACCTGCTCGGACTGATCCCCGTCACCTTCAGCCCCGACAGCCCGCCCCCGCTGAACATCCCCTGGATCTACATGACCAAAGTCCACGTGGTCCAGGCAGCCCAGTTCGGTGGCAATCTGACCGTCCCCGGCATGCAGGTCTACACCACCGACTGAGCGGTCGCACAAGCTCACCCGGGAGCCGCATCACCGTGGCCCGGTCCTCCCCCCAGGGACCGGGCCACACCCGTGTCCGGGACGGCCGCAGAACGCCCGAGGGCGCCCCCCTGTCACAGGGAGGCGCCCTCGGTGCGCGGAAAGGCTCTCAGCGGCCGTCAGGCCGCCGTTTCGCCCAGGTGGTGCACGCGGACCATGTTGGTGGTGCCGGGGACACCGGGGGGCGAGCCGGCGGTGATGATGACGATGTCGCCCGGGTTGAAGCGGCCCAGCTTGGCCAGCTCCTGGTCGACCATGTCCACCATCTCGTCGGTGCTGTTGACGAACGGCACGACGTGCGGCTCCACGCCCCAGCTCAGGGTGAGCTGGTTGCGGGTGGCCTCGTCCGTGGTGAAGGCGAGGACCGGCTGGGCCGCGCGGTAGCGGCACAGGCGGCGGGCGGTGTCGCCGGACTGGGTGAAGGCGATCAGGCCCCGGCCACCGAGGAAGTCGGCGATCTCGCAGGCCGCACGGGCCACCGAACCGCCCTGGGTGCGCGGCTTCTTGCCGGGGACGAGCGGCTGCAGCCCCTTGGAGAGCAGCTCCTGCTCGGCCGCAGCGACGATCTTCGACATGGTCTTGACCGTCTCGACCGGGTACGCGCCCACCGAGGACTCCGCGGACAGCATGACCGCGTCGGCGCCGTCCAGGATCGCGTTCGCCACGTCGGAGGCCTCGGCGCGGGTCGGCCGCGAGTTGGTGATCATCGACTCCATCATCTGGGTCGCCACGATCACCGGCTTGGCGTTGCGCCGGCACAGCTCGATCAGCCGCTTCTGCACCATGGGGACCTTCTCGAGCGGGTACTCGACGGCGAGGTCACCGCGGGCGACCATCACGCCGTCGAACGCCATCACGACGTCCTCCATGTTCTCCACCGCCTGCGGCTTCTCCACCTTGGCGATGACCGGGACCCGGCGGCCCTCCTCGTCCATGATGCGGTGGACGTCCGCCACGTCCTTGGCGTCCCGCACGAAGGACAGCGCGACCAGGTCGCAGCCCATGCGGAGCGCGAAGCGCAGGTCCTCCACGTCCTTCTCGGACAGCGCCGGCACGTTGACGGCCGCGCCGGGCAGGTTGATGCCCTTGTGGTCGGAGACGACACCGCCCTCGATGACGATCGTCCGCACCCGCGGCCCCTCGACGTCCACGACCTTCAGCTCGACGTTGCCGTCGTTGATCAGGACCTGGTCGCCGCGCGAGACGTCGCCCGGCAGCCCCTTGTAGGTCGTACCGCAGATCTGCTTGTCACCCGGTACGTCCTCGGTCGTGATGACGAACTCGTCACCGCGCTCCAGCTCGACCGGACCCTCGGCGAAGGTCTCCAGGCGGATCTTCGGGCCCTGCAGGTCGGCCAGCACCCCGATGGGGCGGCCGGTCTCCTTGGCGGCGGCCCGGACGCGGTCGTACCGCGCCTGGTGCTCGGCGTGGGAGCCATGGCTGAAGTTGAAACGGGCTACATTCATGCCCGCCTCGATCATGGCGACGAGCATCTCGTGGGAGTCGACCGCGGGGCCGAGAGTACAGACGATTTTCGAACGGCGCATGAGGCGATCCTATCGGTTTGTTTCGCTGCGGAATATTCCGTCTGGCGGAAGATACAAATGGGCGGACATGCGCTCAGGCGTGTTACCGGGCTGTAGTTTCTGTCATTTGTGCGGTGTATTGCTCAGCTGTTCTTTCCCACCAGTGCGTAGGTCTGCGTGGCGATCTCCAGTTCCTCGTCCGTCGGCACCACCGCGACCGCCACCCGCGCGCCCTCCGGCGAGATCAGCCGCGGCTCACCGCTGCGTGCGGCGTTGAGCTCGCCGTCGACCGCCAGGCCCAGCGAGTCCAGGCCGGCGATCGCCGCCTCCCGCACCGGCGCCGCGTTCTCCCCGACACCGGCCGTGAACGCGACCGCGTCCACCCGGCCGAGCACCGCGTAATAGGCGCCGATGTACTTCCGCAGCCGGTGAATGTAAATGTCGAAGGCCAGGGCGGCCGCTTCGTCGCCCTCGTCGATCCGGCGGCGGATCTCCCGCATGTCATTGTCCCCGCACAGACCGAACAGTCCGCTCCTCTTGTTGAGAAGAGTGTCGATCTCGTCCATGGACATTCCGCCAACACGCTCCAAATGGAAGATGACCGCCGGATCCAGATCACCGGATCGCGTACCCATCACCAGCCCCTCCAAAGGCGTCAGCCCCATGGAGGTGTCCACGCAGCGCCCGCCCCGGACCGCCGACGCCGAGGCGCCGTTGCCCAGGTGCAGCACGATGACGTTGACCTCGTACGGCTCCTTGCCCAGCAGCCGCGCGGTCTCCCGGGAGACGTACGCGTGCGAGGTGCCGTGGAAGCCGTAGCGGCGGATCCGGTACCGGTCGGCGATCTTCGGGTCCATGGCGTAGCGCGCCGCCGACTCCGGCATCGTCGTGTGGAACGCGGTGTCGAAGACGGCCACCTGCGGCAGGTCGGGCCGCAGCCCCTGCGCGGTGCGGATGCCGGTGAGGTTGGCCGGGTTGTGCAGCGGCGCGACCGGGATCAGCCGCTCGATCTCGGTGAGCACGGTGTCGTCGATCACGGTCGGCTCGGTGAAGAACAGACCGCCGTGCACCACCCGGTGCCCGATCGCGGCCAGGTCCGGCGAGTCCAGCCCGAAGCCGTCCCGGGCCAGCTCCTCGGCGACCGCCTTCAGCGCCGCGTCGTGGTCGGCCATCGGCCCGTTCTGCTCCCGGGTCTCCCCGGTGACGAGGCAGGTGTGCTTCAGCCGGGAGGTCTGCTCGCCGATGCGCTCGACCAGGCCCGCCGCCAGCCGGCTGCTGTCCCGCATGTCCAGCAGCTGGTACTTCACCGACGAGGAGCCGGAGTTGAGGACGAGGACACGGGTGGGGGAGGTCACTGCTCGGACGCCTTCTCGGTCGGGGACGGGGCGGGGTGCTGGGCCTGGATCGCCGTGATGGCGACGGTGTTGACGATGTCCTGGACGAGCGCGCCGCGGGACAGGTCGTTGACCGGCTTGCGCAGACCCTGCAGCACCGGGCCGACGGCGATCGCGCCGGCCGAGCGCTGCACGGCCTTGTACGTGTTGTTGCCGGTGTTGAGGTCGGGGAAGATCAGCACGGTGGCCTGCCCCGCGACCTCGGAGCCGGGCAGCTTGGTGGCGGCGACGGAGGGCTCCACGGCCGCGTCGTACTGGATCGGCCCCTCGATCCTCAGGTCGGGCCGCCGCTCGCGCACCAGCTCGGTGGCCCGGCGCACCTTGTCCACGTCGGCGCCCGAGCCGGACGTGCCCGTGGAGTACGACAGCATCGCGATCCGGGGCTCCACGCCGAACCGGGCGGCGGTGGCCGCCGACTGCACGGCGATGTCGGCGAGCTGCTCGGCGTCGGGGTCCGGGTTGACCGCGCAGTCGCCGTAGACCAGCACCTTGTCGGCCAGGCACATGAAGAAGACCGAGGAGACGATGGACGACTCGGGCCTGGTCTTGATGATCTCGAAGGCGGGGCGGATCGTCGCGGCCGTGGAGTGCACCGAGCCGGACACCATGCCGTCGGCCAGGCCCTCCTGGACCATGAGCGTGCCGAAGTAGTTGACGTCGCTGACCACGTCGTACGCCAGTTCCACGGTCACGCCCTTGTGGGCGCGCAGGCGGGCGTACTGCTCGGCGAAGGAGTCCCGCAGCTCGGAGGTGGCCGGGTCGATCACCTGGCTGTCGCCGAGGTCGATGCCGAGGTCGGCGGCCTTCTTGCGGATCCGGTCCTCCGGGCCGAGCAGGGTCAGGTCGCACACGCCCCGGCGCAGCAGCACCTCGGCCGCGTGCAGCACCCGCTCCTCGGTGCCCTCCGGCAGCACCACCCGGCGCCGCTCGGCGCGGGCCTGCTCCAGCAGCTTGTGCTCGAACATCATCGGCGTGACCCGGTCGCTGCTCGGCGCCGAGACCCGGCGCGCCAGCTCGGCGGTGTCGGCGTACCGCTCGAACAGTCCGAGCGCGGTCTCCGCCTTGCGCGGAGTGGCCGCGGTCATCTTGCCCTCCAGCGAGAAGAGCTGCTCGGCGGTGGGGAAACTGGTGCCGGCCACCGAGATCACCGGGGTGCCGGGGGCGAGACGGGCGGCCAGGGTGAGGATCTCCTCGCGCGGCACCTCGTCCAGGGTCAGCAGCACCCCCGCGATCGGCGGGGTGCCGGCGCTGTGCGCGGCCAGCGAGCCCACGACCAGGTCGGCGCGGTCGCCCGGGGTCACCACCAGGCAGCCCGGGGTCAGAGCGGCCAGGAAGTTCGGCAGCATCGCACCGCCGAAGACGAAGTCCAGGGCGTCGCGGGCCAGCCCCGAGTCGTCGCCGAGCAGTACCTTCGCGTCCAGCGCGTGGGCGATCTGGGAGACCGTCGGCGCGGACAGCGCGGGCTCGTCGGGCACCACCCAACAGGGCACCGGGAGCCGGTTCGTGAGCCGCTCGGCGATCTCGTCGCGGTCCTCGCGGGCCACCCGGTTGGTGACCATGGCCAGCACGTCGCAGCCCAGCCCGTCGTACGCGCGGTAGGCGTTGCGGGTCTCGGCGAGCACGGCCTCCGTCGTCTGCTTGCGGCCGCCCACCACCGGGATCACGGACGCGCCGAACTCGTTGGCGAGGCGGGCGTTCAGCGACAGCTCGTCCGGCAGCTGTGTGGCGGCGAAGTCGGTGCCGAGGACCAGCACCACGTCGTAGTCCCGGGCCACCCGGTGGAAGCGGTCGACCAGCGTGGAGACCAGCTCGTCCGTGCCCTGCTCGGCCTGGAGCGCGGACGCCTCCTGGTAGTCCATGCCGTAGACGGTCGCCGGGTCCTGCGCGAGGCGGTACCGCGCCCGCAGCAGCTCGAACAGGCGGTCGGGAGCGTCGTGGACGAGCGGACGGAACACCCCCACCCGGTCGACCTGCCGGGTCAGGAGTTCCATGACCCCCAGCTCCACGACCTGGCGGCCGTCACCGCGGTCGATCCCGGTGACGTACACGCTGCGCGTCACGTGTCCACTCCGTTCGTCTTGTCGTGCGTCACGCCTTCGGCATAAAAATCGCCCACCAAGGTGAGCAGAACCCTCTTGACAATACCCCCCGTGCCGGTTAAGGCGCCCGTCAAGACGTCACCTCACTGGCGGACGTGAAACAATCGACACCGGCTCACCGGCACCCACAGCGAGCAGGAGACACAGCACGATGCGCATCGGAGTTCTCACCGCAGGCGGCGACTGCCCCGGCCTGAACGCCGTGATCCGTTCGGTCGTGCACCGTGCGGTGGCGCAGTACGGCGACGAGGTCATCGGCTTCGAGGACGGCTACCGGGGCCTGCTCGACCGGCACTACCGCACCCTCGACCTGGACGGCGTCAGCGGCATCCTGGCGCGCGGCGGCACCATCCTCGGCTCCTCCCGGCTCCAGCGCGACCGGCTGCGCGAGGCCTGCGAGGGCGCCGCCGACATGGTCGAGGAGTTCGGCATCGACGCCCTCATCCCGATCGGCGGCGAGGGCACGCTGACCGCGGCCCGGATGCTCTCCGACGCCGGCCTGCCGGTCGTGGGCGTCCCCAAGACGATCGACAACGACATCTCCTCCACCGACCGCACCTTCGGCTTCGACACCGCCGTCGGCGTCGCCACCGAGGCCATGGACCGCCTGAAGACCACCGCCGAGTCCCACCAGCGCGTGATGGTCGTCGAGGTCATGGGCCGGCACGCCGGCTGGATCGCGCTGGAGTCCGGCATGGCGGCCGGCGCCCACGGCATCTGCCTGCCCGAGCGCCCCTTCGACCCCGCCGACCTGGTCAAGATGGTCGAGGAACGCTTCGCCCGCGGCAAGAAGTTCGCCGTCATCTGCGTCGCCGAGGGCGCCCACCCCGCCGAGGGCACCATGGACTACGGCAAGGGCGAGATCGACCAGTACGGCCACGAGCGCTTCCAGGGCATCGGCACCGCGCTGGCGTACGAGCTGGAGCGGCGCCTCGGCAAGGAGGCCAAGCCGGTCATCCTCGGCCACGTCCAGCGCGGCGGCGTCCCGACCGCCTACGACCGCGTCCTCGCCACCCGCTTCGGCTGGCACGCCGTCGAGGCCGCGCACCGCGGCGAGTTCGGCCGGATGACCGCGCTGCGCGGCACCGACATCGTGATGGTGCCGCTCGCGGAGGCGGTCACCGAGCTGAAGACGGTCCCGAAGGACCGGATGGACGAGGCGGAGTCGGTCTTCTGACCCCTGCCCGCGGCTAACTTCTGCCGGCGACCGCCGTCCAGAAGTTCTCCACGATCCGGTCGAGGAACTGCTTCCCCGACTCGCTGGCACCGCTGCTGCCGCCGCCCCAGCTCAGGGTGGCGGCCATGTGCCCCTGGTAGTCCTCGTGCAGCTCCTGCAGCACGCCCTCCACGAGGTCCCGGTCGAGGGGCGCGAGCTTCGTGACCGGGCGCACGTACGCCTGCCAGCGGGTGGTCACCGCGCTGTGCAGCAGCTCGGCGAGCTTCTCCTCGCGGCCCGTGACGGCGACGAAATCCGGCAGCGCCAGATCCAGCACCCGCGCCAGCTCGGCCGACTGGCGCTCGGTCCCCCGCCACCGCCCGCTGTCCTCCATCCGCAGATACGCGGGGAGGTCCAGGCCGACGGCACGGGCCAGGTCCTGCGGGGCGATCCCGCGCGCCATGCGATGCTCGCGCAGGGTGCGGGGCCGGCCGATGAGTTCGCCGGGGGAGCACCACAACACCCCGGCCAGCGCGGTGAGTTCGGGGTTGCTGGGGGAGGCGACCCCGCGTTCCCAGGCGATGACCAGGTCCGGCGTGACGTACGGCAGCCCGTAGGAGGCCCGCAGGCCGTGGGCGACGTGCTCGGGGCCCATGCCGAGCGCGGCGCGCAGCCGACGGGCGGCGGGGGCGTTGAACGGGGGAGGAGCTGAGGGTGGAAGCACCCCGCACAAGCTAGGCGTGCCGCCACGCGGTGGCTACGGTCCGTTCGGACAGGATCACCGATTGTCGGAACGTCCAATTCCGGCTGTTCGGTACGTTCCGGCTGTTCGGTATGTACAGCCTCTTCGGTACGTTCCGGCCGTCGGGGCCGCCGCTCGGCAGGGCCCGGCCGCGGTCTTCCGGCCGCTCACCGGCCCCCGTCCCCCGGCACCCACCGGTACACCAGCTCCGGCCGCCCCACCTGCCCGTACACCGGCTTCCGCGCGGCGCGCTCCGCCTCCACGAGGTGCTCCAGGTAGCGCCGGGCGGTGATCCGGGAGATGCCGACGCTCTCCGCGACGCCCGCCGCCGTGACACCCTCCGAGGCCTCCCGCAGGGCCCCGGTGACGCGCTCCAGGGTCGGGCCGCTCAGGCCCTTGGGCAGGGCGGCGGGGGAGGGGGCGCGCAGGGCGGCCAGCGCCCGGTCGACCTCGTCCTGGCCGCTCGCCTCGCCCACCGCCGCGTGGAACTCGGCGTACCGCACCAGCCGGTCCCGCAGCGTCGCGAACGTGAAGGGCTTCAGCACGTACTGCACGACCCCGAGGGAGACGCCCTCCCGCACGACCGCCAGGTCCCGTGCCGACGTCACCGCTATCACGTCCGCGTGATGCCCGGCCGCCCGCAGCGACCGCGCCAGGTGCAGCCCGTGCCCGTCGGGCAGGTGCAGGTCCAGCAGCAGCAGGTCCACCGCCGTCCGGTCCAGGAACCTGCGCGCCTCCGCCCCCGTGTGCGCCTTCCCGACCGCGACGAACCCCGGTACCCGTCCGACGTACATCATGTGCGCGTCGGCGGCCACCGGGTCGTCCTCGACCACCAGGACCCGGATGGGCCGCTGCTCGTCCGTCATCTGCCGTCACCCACCGCCGTGCGCAGCGGCAGCCGCACCTCGAACACCGCCCCGCCCTCCTCGGCCTCAGCCACAGTCAACGTCCCTTCGAGCCGGGCGACCGCCTGCCGGACCAGGGCGAGACCCAGGCCCCGCCCGCCGGGCCCGGCCGGTTTCGTGGAGAACCCCCGTTGGAATACCAGGTCCGCATGGGCGGGGTCGACACCCGGTCCGGTGTCCGACACGCGCAGGACCAGTTCGGCGTCCGAGGCGTACGCCGTCACGGTCACCCGTGCCCCCACACTGCCCTGCGCCGCGTCCACCGCGTTGTCGATCAGATTGCCGAGGACGGTCACCAGGTCCCGGGCCGACAGCTCGGCCGGCAGTACCCCGTCGTCCAGGCGGCTGTCCTCCGAGACCACCAGCTCCACGCCCCGCTCGTTGGCCTGGGCCGTCTTGCCCAGCAGCAGGGCGGCCAGCACCGGCTCGCTCACCGCCGCCACCACCTGGTCGGTCAGCGCCTGGGCCAGCTCCAGTTCCGCCGTCGCGAACTCCACCGCCTCCTCCGCCCGGCCCAGCTCGATCAGCGAGACCACGGTGTGCAGCCGGTTCGCGGCCTCGTGCGCCTGCGAGCGCAGAGCCTGGGTGAATCCTCGCTCGGAGTCCAACTCGCCCATCAGGGACTGCAGTTCGGTGACGTCCCGGAGGGTGACCACCGTGCCCCGGCGCTGGCCGCCCGAGACCGGGGAGGTGTTCACCATCAGCACCCGGGACGCCGTCAGATGCACCTCGTCCACCCGGGGCTCCGAGGACAGCAGCGCCCCGGTCAGCGGGGCCGGCAGGCCCAGGTCCGCCACCGAACGGCCCACCAGGTCCGCCTCCCCGGCCTCCCCGGCGATGCCCAGCAGCTCCCGCCCGCCGTCGTTGATCAGCGCCACCCGGTACTGCGCGTCCAGCATCAGCAGCCCCTCGCGCACCGCGTGCAGCGCGGCCTGGTGGTAGTCGTGCATCCGGCTCAGCTCGGCGGCGTTCATCCCGTGGGTGTGCCGGCGCAGCCGCGCGTTGATCACGTACGTCGTGACGGCGCCGACCGCGAGGATGCCGGCCGCGACTGCGAACAGCGCCGTGACCTGCTCCTGGATCCGCTCGCTGATGGCCTCCACCTTGATGCCGGCGCTGACCAGCCCGATGACGTGCCCGTGCTCCATGACCGGCGTGACCGCGCGCACGGAGGGGCCGAGCGTGCCGGTGTAGGTCTCGGTGAAGGTCCTGCCCTGCTGGGCGGGCGCGATGGTGCCGATGAACCGCTTGCCGATCTCCTTCGGGTCCGGGTGGGTCCAGCGGATGCCCTCCGGCGTCATGATCGTGACGAAGTCGACCCCGGTGTCCCGCTGCACCTTCAGCGCGTACGGCTGGAGCGTCGTCGAGGGGCGCGCGGTGTGGATCGCCTCCCGGACCGACGGCGAGTCCGCGATCGAGCGGGCCACCGCCGTGGCCTGACGGCCGGCCGCGCCCACGGCCTGGCCCCGGTCGCTGACGAAGGTGAACAGTGCGTATCCAGCCACGACGAGGGCGAGCAGCACGGCCTGCATGGCGAACAGCTGGCCCGCCAGGCTGCGAGGTCGCGGGAGGACGGTCAGGCGCATGCCGTCAGTCTGCCTCCCGGGTCTGGCGTGAACTAAATGAACGGAAGGGTGACCGGCCTCACAGAGCGGGAGATAGTCGCCGCATCCCCGAAAAACCCCGGACGTGAGCCGCACGCCGGTGACCACCGACGACGTCGTCAAGGAGGGCCGCTGTGACCAGCGCAGCCGATACGGCACCTGCCGCACCCCCCGTCAAGCGGGACCGCACCCACTTCCTCTACATCGCGGTGATCATCGCGGTCGCCCTCGGCATCGCGGTCGGGTTCGCCGCACCGGACTTCGCCGAACAGCTCAAGCCGCTGGGCACGGGCTTCGTCAACCTGATCAAGATGATGATCGCGCCGATCATCTTCTGCACCATCGTGACGGGTGTCGGCTCGATCCGCAGCGCCGCCAAGGTCGGCAAGGTGGGCGGGCTCGCGCTCACCTACTTCATCGCCATGTCGTTCGTGGCGCTCGCCATCGGCCTCGTGGTCGGCAACATCCTGCACCCGGGCCAGGGCATGCACCTGACCGAGTCGGTGAAGCAGGTCGGCCACACCCAGGCGGCTTCGGGCAGTGAGGGCCTCGTCGACTTCCTGCTGAGCATCATCCCCACCAGCTTCGCGTCCGCCTTCACCGGCGGCGTGGTGCTGCAGACGCTGCTCGTCGCGCTGCTGGTCGGTTTCGCGGTGCAGGCGATGGGCACGTCCGGGGAGCCGATCCTGCGGGGTGTCGGGCACATCCAGAAGCTGGTGTTCCGCGTCCTGAGCATGATCATGTGGGCGGCGCCGGTGGGTGCGTTCGGCGCGATCGCGGCCGTCGTCGGCGAGACCGGCGTGGAGGCGCTGAAGGCCCTCGGCACGATCATGCTGGCCTTCTACATCACCTGTGTGCTCTTCGTCGGCGTGGTGCTCGGCCCGATGCTCTGGTTCGTGGCCAAGGTGAACCTCTTCAAGCTGCTGAAGTACCTGGGCCGTGAGTACCTGCTCATCCTGTCGACCTCGTCCTCCGACGTGGCCCTGCCCCGCCTGATCGCCAAGATGGAGCACCTGGGCGTCAGCCGTCCCGTCGTCGGCATCACCGTGCCGACCGGCTACTCCTTCAACCTCGACGGCACCATGATCTACCTGACCATGGCGTCGCTCTTCATCGCCGACGCGATGGGCCAGCCGCTGCACCTGGGCGAGCAGATCACCCTGCTGCTGTTCATGATGGTCGCGTCCAAGGGTGCCGCGGGTGTCTCCGGTGCCGGTCTGGCCACCCTCGCCGGTGCCCTCCAGACGCACCGGCCGGCCCTGGTCGACGGTGTCGGACTCATCGTCGGCATCGACCGCTTCATGAGCGAGGCCCGCGCCCTGACCAACTTCTCCGGCAACGCCGTGGCCACCGTGCTGATCGGCGCCTGGACGAAGGAGATCGACAAGACCCGCGTCGAGCAGGTGCTGTCCGGTCATCTGCCCTTCGACGAGACCGTGCTCGACACCGTGGACGGCCACGGCGGCCCCGAACTGCCCCAGCAGCGCGAGGAGGGCGAGAAGGAGCTGGCCAAGGCCTGATCCCCGCGGGCCCGCCCCGCTGAACTCCGGATGTCCGGCCCCGCCTGAACCGGGGCCGGGCATCCGGGCACCGCCGCCGGGCGGCCGAGTCTCCCCCGTACCTCGGCCACCCGGCTTCCTCATGTCCGGGAAGCGTCCCCGGGGATGTCCGGGGACTCCTTGCTCACTCTGGCCACCAGCGCGGTGGCCAGGGAGGCGGGCACGCCCGCCGCGGTCAGCACCGTGACCGTGGCCGAGCGGCCCGCCTCCTCGGCTGTCACCAGCCCGTCGTTCACCGCCTCCATCACCGCGAACAGCATCTGCTCGTGCACGTACGCCAGCGCCGGCGCGGGCAGTGGCGAGCTGAACACGCCCTGGTCCAGCCCCTCCTGCAGCAACCGCACCTTGGTCTCGCGCAGCGGGGCGAGCCGCTCGCGGATGCCCTGCACGGTGACCGTGCGCTGGGCCAGGGCGATCAGCAGCCGGTAGCGGTCGGCGATCCGCCAGAGCGCGAGCACCGAGCGGGCCACCGCCTCCGCCGGGTCGGCGCCCCCGTCCCGGGCGCCTGCGTCGGCGTCCGCCAGCGCCTCCACCGCCCCGTCGACGAGCGTGCCGATCAGCGCCTCGCGGCTGGGGAAATGGCCGTACACGGTCCGCCGTACGACCCCGGCGGCGCGCGCGATCTGGTCCATCGAGGCGTCGGGGTCGCGCAGCAGCTCGGCGAGGGCGACGTCGAGGATGCGGCGCCGGTTGGCGTCGGCGCGGCTGGTGTTACCCGTGGTCATGGCAGTCATTCTGCACGCCTCTCCTCGGTTTGCACAGCACCGTGCAACATGACTTGCACAGGGATGTGCAATCTCGTACTCTGCACAGTGTTGTGCAATTGCACGGCGCTGTGCAATCCAGCGATGTCCTGCGATCCCGTCGCGTATCCGAGGAAGGCGACCCCTGCCATGCGACTCGTCCTGACCGAACCGGTCGACACCACCGAGCGCCCCTACGCGCGGCGCTGGTGGGCGCTGCTCGTCCTCTGCCTCAGCCTGCTGATCATCGTGATGGCGAACACCGCGCTCACCGTCGCCGCGCCCGGCATGACGAAGGACCTCGGCCTCACCAGCGCCGACCTGCAGTGGGTGATCGACGGCTACACCGTGCCCTACGCGGCGCTGATGCTGCTGCTCGGCGCGATCGGCGACAAGTACAGCCGGCGCGGCGCGCTCCTGCTCGGCCTCGTCGTCTTCGGCGCCGGCGCGGTCTTCGGCTACCTCGCCGACAGCGCCACGACCGTCATCGCGGCCCGCGCCGTGATGGGCGTCGGCGCCGCGCTGATCATGCCCGCCACACTCTCCCTGCTCGCCGCGACCTTCCCGCGCGCCGAACGCGCCAGGGCCATCACCCTGTGGACCGCCACCGCCGGGCTCGCCATCGCCGCCGGACCGGTCGTCGCCGGTGCCCTGCTGCGCGGCCACGGCTGGTCCTCCACCTTCCTGATCAACGTGCCCGTCGCGGCCGTCGCCCTCGTCGGCGCCCTCGTCCTGGTCCCGCCGTCCAGGGCCGGCCACCACGACCGCATCGACTACGTCGGCGGGCTGCTGTCGGTGCTCTGGACCGGCTCACTGGTCTACATGATCATCGAGGGGCCGCACTTCGGCTGGGGCGTCAAGGCGGTCACCGCCGCGGTCGTGGCCGGCCTGGGCCTCGTCGCCTTCGTCGCCTGGGAGCTGCGCCACCCCCGCCCGATCCTGGACGTGCGCCGGTTCGCCGACCGCCGGTTCGCCGGCTCCAACCTCGCCGTCGCCCTGTTCTTCCTCGCCGTCTTCGGCGCCTTCTACTACCTGACCCAGCACCTGCAGTTCGTCCTCGGCTACGACGCCCTGGAGACCGGCGTCCGCATGCTCCCGCTCGCCGGCGCCGTCTTCGTGGGCTCGGCGCTCACCGGCCGCCTCACCCCGCGCGTCGGCATGAAGTGGACGGTCACCGCCGGCATGGTCGGCGGCACCACCGCCCTGGCCCTGCTGACCCGGGTGGACGCCGGCTCGACGTACGGCGACTTCGTGGCGCCCCTCGTCGTCCTGGGCCTCGCCATCGGCCTCGCGCTCTCGCCCTGCACCGACGCGATCATGGGCTCCTTCCCGGAGACCGAGCTAGGCGTCGGCGGCGCGGTCAACGACACCTCGCTGGAGCTGGGCGGCTCGCTCGGCATCGCGATACTCGGCTCCCTGCTCGCCACCTCCTACGGCGACCACCTCACGGACGCCACCGCCGGCAGCCGGCTCCCCGCGAGCGCCCTCGCCACCGCCCAGGACTCCGTCGGCGCCGGCTACGCGGTCGCCCAGGGCATCGGGGACCGGGCCCGGCAGCTCGGGGCGCAGGCCGCCCGGGCGAGCGACCCCCAGCAGGCCGCCCAGCTCAAGGCCCAGGCCACCCAGTTGGCTCAGGGCGCCCGGCAGATGAAGGACGCGGTCGGCTCCGCCTTCGCCGACGCGGTCGCCCACACCAGCCTGGTCGGAGCCGTGATCCTCGGCGTGGGCACCCTCGCCGTGGCCCTGCTGCTCCCGCGCGGCGCGGCCGCCGAGCCGGAACCGGCGTCGACGCGGGAAGCGCAGCGGGAACCGGTCGGCAGCAGCGCGAACTGAACTCCCCCCGCCGTCGTCTCATACCGCGATGCACTAGCGTGCCGTGCCGGACCCACCGGCGCGGCACCGCCGCGCAGGACCTGCATGAACATCTGTACGGGAGGCACGGGGGATGGCGATCGACTGGGACCGGCGGACCTGCGCCCGCAAGGGTCATGTGACCTACGCGCCGGACGACCCCCGGCTGCGCGTCCGGCTGCACGCCGAGACCGCCCTGGGCGAGGTGTGGCGCTGCCTGCGGTGCGGCGACTTCGTCCTCGGCGAGCCGCACGGCTCCGGCCCGGCCGCCGAGGCCCCGCTGGTACCGCGCGGCAAGGTGCTGCGGGACCTGTTCATCCTGCGCTTCCTCGCCCTGGAACGGGCCGTGCGCGGGGTGTTCATCGTGCTGGTCGCCGTGGCCGTGTGGAAGTTCAGCAACAGCCAGGACGCGGTGCGCCGGCTGTTCGACGAGTACCTGGACGTCTTCCGCCCCGTCTTCAAGCACTTCCACTACGACCTCGACCACTCCCCGGTCGTCGGCACCGTCCAGAAGGCCTTCGGCTACCGGCACTCCACCCTCCTGCTGGTGGCCGGACTGCTGCTGGCCTACGCCCTGATCGAACTGATCGAGGCGGTCGGCCTCTGGTACGCCAAGCGCTGGGCGGAGTACCTCACGGTGGTCGCGACCGCCGCCTTCCTGCCCCTGGAGATCTACGAGCTCACCGAGCACATCAGCTGGCTGAAGATCACCACTCTCGTCCTCAACGTCCTCGCGGTCCTCTACATCGCCCTCGCCAAACGCCTCTTCGGCCTGCGCGGCGGCCGCAGGAAGTTCGACGAGGAACGCCGGAGCGCCTCCCTGCTGGAGGTGGAGGAGTCGGCCGGGGTACCGGTCTGACCCCTGGGCCTTGCCTTGACGCCCGCGTCAACGCCTACCGTCGGGGACATGCGAATCGGCGAGCTGGCGGCGCGGGCCGGGACCACCACCCGGGCGCTGCGGTACTACGAGGCACGGGGACTGCTGCCCGCGCGGCGGGACGGCAAGGGTCACCGGACCTACGACGAGGGTGACCTCAGGCTGCTCGAGCAGATCCGGACGCTGCAGGACTTCGGGTTCGGCCTGGAGGAGACGCGGCCCTTCGTGGAGTGCCTGCGCGCCGGGCACCCGGAGGGCGACTCGTGCCCGGCCTCGCTCGTGGTCTACCGGCGCAAGCTGGACGAGCTGGACGCGCTCATCGGGCAGCTCACGGCGGTGCGGGAGACGGTCGCCGGGCAGCTGCGGCGGGCGGAGCGGGCCCGGGACGCGCTGGCCGCCGAAGCGCTGGTTCCGGGGGGTCCGGAACCCGCTTGCGAGCTGGGAGGGCTGACGCGATGAGCAAGCTGAGCGGACTGGCCGAGGTGACGGACGCGGACTTCGCGGCCGAGGTGATCGGCGCCGAACTGCCGGTGCTGGTGCAGTTCACGGCCGACTGGTGCGGGCCGTGCCGGCAGCTCGCGCCGGTGCTGAAGGACATCGCCGCCGAGGAGGGCGACCGGCTGAAGATCGTCCAGCTCGACGTGGACCGCAATCCGCAGACGACCATCGCCTACCAGGTGCTGTCGACGCCGACCCTCATGGTTTTCCGGGACGGCGAGCCGGTGCGGTCGATGGTCGGGGCGCGGCCCAAGCGGCGGCTGCTGGAGGAGCTGGCCGACGTGCTGTAGGAGGCCCGGTACCGCCCAACAGAAAATCCCCCGAGCAATTGCGCTCGGGGGATTTCTCTGCGTATATTCAATGGTTCGCGACTTCAGCCGGAAGACCAGTCGGATTAGCCGCGAAGAAGTTTACTGAGCAGAGTATATCCGGGCGGGAGTGGAATTGTCAAACATCGACTTTCCCGACGATGAATTGCGCCACGAACAGGAATTCATCGACGGGCTGTACGCGCGCGTGGACGTGCTGCGCGGCGAGGCCGAGTCCTCGGTCTCGGACGCGCTCGCCCAGGGGGACAAGCCCATGCAGGCCCGGCTCGAACGCGACATCCTGGTCGCCGAGCGCTCGGGGTTGCTGGCCGCGCTGAACGCCGTCGACGGCTCGCTCTGCTTCGGCCGCATCGACCTCGCCGAGGGAGCCTGCCACCACATCGGCCGGATCGGCCTGCGCGAGGACGACGCCGAGCGCACCCCCGTCCTGATCGACTGGCGGGCCGACGTCGCCCGCCCCTTCTACCTCGCCACCGGCCACACCCCGATGGGCCTGCGCCGCCGCCGGCACATCTCCACCCAGGGCCGGACCGTGACCGCCCTGCACGACGAGATCCTCGACCTCGGCGACACCACCCGCACCGGGTACGAGGACCACAGCGGCGACGACGTGCTGCTGGCCGCGCTGAACTCGGCGCGCACCGGCCGCATGAGCGACATCGTGCAGACCATCCAGGCCGAGCAGGACGAGATCATCCGGGCGCCGCACCGCGGGGTGCTGGTGGTCGAGGGCGGCCCCGGCACCGGCAAGACGGCGGTGGCGCTGCACCGGGCGGCTTACCTGCTCTACGAGCACCGCGAACTGCTCGGCCGCCGCGCGGTCCTCATCGTCGGCCCCAACCCCGCCTTCCTCGGCTACATCGGCGAGGTGCTGCCCTCCCTCGGCGAGACCGGGGTGCTGCTGGCCACGGTCGGCGAGCTGTTCCCCGGCGTGCGGGCCACCGCCACCGACACCCCGGAGGCGGCCGCAGTGAAGGGCCGTGCCGCCATGGCCGACGTGCTCGCCGCCGTCGTACGCGACCGGCAGGCACTGCCCGACCCGGTCATCGCCGTCGAGCACGAGCGCGAGGTGCTGATGCTGGACGACGGCCTGGTGCGCGTCGCCCGCGAGCGCACGCGGGCCGCCAAGCTGCCGCACAACGAGGCCCGCGAGTACTTCGAGGGCCACATCCTCAACACGCTCACCGAGCTGTACGCCGAGCGCGTGGGCACCGACCCGTACGACGGCAGCAGCCTGCTGGACGCCTCCGACCTCACCCAGATCCGGGACGAGCTCGCCGAGAACCCCGAGGTCTGGTCCGCCATCGACCGGCTCTGGCCCCGGATCACCCCGCAGCGACTGGTCGCGGACTTCCTCGCCGAGCCCGAGGGCTACCTCGGCGACGCGGACGCGGCCGCGATCCGGCGCCCGGTGACCCGCGCCTGGACCGTCGCCGACGTCCCGCTCCTGGACGAGGCGGCGGAACTCCTCGGCGAGGACGGCCGGCCGGCCCGCGCCCGCGCCGAGCGCGAGCGCGAGACCCAGATCGCCTACGCCCAGGGCGTCCTGGACGTCTCCTACGCCTCCCGCACCTACGAGTTCGAGGACAAGGAGGACAGCGACCCGGAGGCATCCGAGGTGCTGTCCGCGCACGACATCATCGACGCCGAGCGGTTCGCCGAGCGGCAGGAGGAGGCCGACCACCGCAGCGCCGCCGAGCGCGCCGCGGCCGACCGGACCTGGGCGTTCGGGCACATCATCGTGGACGAGGCGCAGGAACTGTCCCCGATGGCCTGGCGCCTGCTGATGCGGCGCAGCCCGACCCGCTCCATGACCCTGGTCGGCGACCCCGCCCAGACCGCCGAGGCGGCCGGCGTCGGCTCCTGGGCGGACATCCTCACCCCGTACGTCGAGGACCGCTGGGAGCACACCCGGCTCGGCGTCAACTACCGCACCCCGGCCGAGATCATGGAGCTGGCCGCTGCGGTCGTGCGCGCCGAGAACCCGGACTTCGAGCCGCCCAGCTCGGTCCGCTCCACGGGCGTACGGCCCTGGGTGCGGCAGGCCGCCGGCGATCTGCCCGAGGCCGTGGCCAAGGCGGTCGCCGAACTGACCCCGGCCGAGGGCCGCCTCGCGGTCGTCGCCCCGCGCGCGCTGCACCGCCGCCTGGCCGCCCGGCTGGACGGCGTCACGGCCGGTGCCGAACCCGACCTGACCCGTGCGGTCGTCCTGCTCGACCCCCGCCAGGCCAAGGGCCTCGAATTCGACTCGGTCCTGGTGGTGGAGCCGGCCCGCTACGGCACGAGCGACCTGTACGTCGCCCTGACCCGCGCCACCCAACGGCTCGGGGTGCTGTACACGGACGAGCTGCCGCGGGCGCTGGCCGGGGCGGTCACCGGGCCGTAGCGGTCGGCGAGGAGGACGGCGGCGGGTAGCTGGGGTGCAGCGAGGAGGGCAGCGGGGCCAGGCCGGCGCACAGCGCCGTCGGGAAGGCCGGTTCGCTGTGCTGCACGGCCCGGCAGCCGCCGGCCGCGCTCTCCAGGACGGGCTTCCAGCCGGAGCGCTCCGCCCGGAAGAACCAGCGGTCGCCGAGCCTGGCGGTGCAGGCGGAGTCCTTGCTGTCGTCGCCGCACGCCGGTCCGGTGCGCCAGGAGAAGTCCAGCACCAGCCACTTGCCGTCGCAGTGCTCGGCGTCGCGGTAGGTGTGCCGGGGCGCGCCGGCCGCGTACAGCGCCTGGTCGTAGGAGGCGGGGGTGCAGCCGGTGGCCGGCGGGTGGCAGCCGAGCGGGCCGCACAGCCGCAGGGCGGGCGGCTCGGCGCCGTCGGTGGTGAAGACGGTGTCGTCGTCGACCACCAGCTCCCGCTTGCCCAGCGGCTCGGGCAGCCGTACGCGGGCCGTCGCCGTCCTCTCCTCGGTGCACCCGGAACGCCGGTCGCCGGACGGGGAGCTGAAGGTGATCTGCACATGCACCGTGCCGGGCACGGCGCCGTACTGGGCGTCGGTGTCCTGCGCCTTGAGGTCCCGCACGCAGGGGCGCTCGCCGCTGGGCACGTCCGCGTCCAGGCTCAGCGTGCGGTGGTCGGTGCCGAGCCGGGCGGCGGTGACCCGGGAGGGCTCCCCGCTGGTCCACGGGATCGGCCCGGTCTCCGTGGGAGCCGCCCCCGTGCCACCGGCCGCCGACGGGCCCCGCCCCGCCACTTCCGTGCCGCAGCCGCCCAGCAGCAGGACGGCGACGGCACACAGCAGGGCGGTGACTGATCGATCGGGTCGCACGCGCCTCATTCCCCCCGTGGTGCACGCCTGTTGACCCCGGCACTATAACGAGCGCTACGCGGGCCTCAGCCAGACGGTGGCCAGCGGGGGCAGGGTGAGCCGGATGCTCGCCGGCCGGCCGTGCCAGGCCTGCGGCTCCGGTTTGACCACGTCGGGGGTGACGACGTCGCTGCCGCCGTACCGCGCGGCATCGGTGTTGAGGGACTCGTGCCAGGCCGGTACGTCCTCCGGCACCCCGATGCGGTAGTCGTGGCGGACCACCGGGGCGAGGTGGCAGACCGCGAGCAGCGGAGTGCCGTCGGCGTCGTGGCGCAGGAACGCGAAGACGTTGTCGTCCGCCGCGTCCCCGGTGATCCACTGGAAGCCCGCCGGGTCGGTGTCCCGCTGCCACAGCGCCGGAGCCGCCCGGTACAGCGCGTTGAGGTCCCGTACGAGGTCCCGCACGCCCCGGTGGTCGGCCTCGGCACCGTACGACGGGTCGAGCAGCCACCAGTCGGGGCCGTGCGCCTCGGACCACTCGGCGCCCTGGGCGAACTCCTGGCCCATGAACAGCAGTTGCTTGCCGGGGTGCGCCCACATGCAACCCAGGTAGGCCCGCAGGTTGGCGCGCTGCTGCCACCAGTCGCCCGGCATCTTCGAGACGAGGGACCGCTTGCCGTGCACGACCTCGTCGTGGGAGATCGGCAGGACATAGTTCTCGCTGTAGGCGTACACCATCGAGAACGTCATCTCGTGGTGGTGGTAGCTGCGGTGCACCGGGTCGTGGCTCATGTACTGCAGCGAGTCGTGCATCCAGCCCATGTTCCACTTCAGGCCGAAGCCGAGCCCGCCGAATCCGCTCGGGCCCTGGTGGTGCGTGGGCCGGGTGACGCCGTCCCAGGCCGTGGACTCCTCGGCGATCGTCACCACGCCCGGGCAGCGCCGGTACACCGTGGCGTTCATCTCCTGCAGGAAGGCCACCGCGTCCAGGTTCTCCCGGCCGCCGTGCTCGTTCGGCGTCCACTGGCCCGGCTCGCGGGAGTAGTCCAGGTAGAGCATCGAGGCGACCGCGTCCACCCGCAGGCCGTCGATGTGGAACTCCTCGCACCAGTACACGGCGTTGGCCACCAGGAAGTTGCGCACCTCACGGCGGCCGAAGTCGAACTCCAGGGTGCCCCAGTCGGGATGCGCGGCCCGCAGCGGATCGTGGTGCTCGTACAGGGGCCGTCCGTCGAACTCGGCCAGCGCCCAGTCGTCGCGCGGGAAGTGCGCCGGCACCCAGTCCATCAGGACGCCGATGCCGGCCTGGTGCAGCCGGTCCACCAGGTACCGGAAGTCGTCCGGAGTGCCGAGCCGGGCCGTGGGCGCGTAGAAGCCGGTGACCTGGTAGCCCCAGGAGCCGCCGAAGGGATGCTCGGCGACCGGCATCAGCTCCACGTGCGTGAAGCCCATCTCCTGGACGTAGGCGGGCAGTTGCTCGGCAAGCTGCCGGTAGGTGAGGCCGGGGCGCCAGGAGGGCAGGTGCACCTCGTAGACGGAGAACGGCGCCTCGTGCACCGGGGTGTCGGCGCGGTGGGCCATCCACTCGCCGTCGCCCCACTCGTGGTGCGAGGCCGTGACGATCGAGGACGTGGCGGGCGGCACCTCGGTACGGCGGGCCAGCGGGTCGGCGCGCAGGGTGCGCGAGCCGTCCGGGCGGGTGATCTCGAACTTGTACAGCTCGCCCTCGCCGACGCCCGGCACGAACAGCTCCCACACGCCCGACGAGCCCAGTGAGCGCATCGGGAAGGCACCCGCGTCCCAGAAGTTGAAGGTCCCGGCGACCCGCACCCCCCGCGCGTTCGGCGCCCACACCGCGAACCGGGTCCCCGTCACGCCCTGGTGGGTCGTGACGTGCGCGCCGAGCGCCCGCCACAGCTGCTCGTGGCGGCCCTCGCCGATCAGGTGCAGGTCCAGTTCGCCGAGCGTGGGCAGGAACCGGTAGGCGTCCTCGGTCTCGTGGACCGTGCCGTCGTACGTCACCAGCAGCCGGTAGGCGGGCACCTCGGTGAGCGGCAGCAGGCCGGAGAAGAAGCCGTCGCCGTCGTCGTGCAGCTCCGCCCGCAGGTCGCCGGAGACCACGGTGACCGCCTGCGCGTACGGGCGGAAGGCGCGGAAGGCGACGCCGCCGGGCACCGGGTGCGCGCCCAGCACGGAGTGCGGGGCGTGGTGGGTGCCGTGCAGGAGCCGCTCCCGGTCACCGGCGTCCACGGCGGGCGAGACCGCCACCTCCAGCGGGCGTTCCCGCGCGTCCGGCTCCGGCCGGCGGGCGCCCGGAATGGCGACGGGACCGCTCTCGGACACGGCCGGCCGCCCGTCCCTCTGCGCCTCCGTGCCCCCGTTCGTCTCCGCCTTGCTCCTGCTCGTGCCAGAGGGGTTCTTGCCGGAGGGGTTCTTGCCGGAAGGGTTCTTGCCGGAAGGGTTCTTGCCGGAGGGGTTCTTGCCGGACTTGTTCTTCGCGGTGGCTGACTTCTTGGACGTCACGGACGGGTCTCCCGGGCGAGGTCAGAACGGGTCGGACGCGGCCAGGCGACGGATCGCCGACAGCGGTACGGGCAGCCAGTCGGGGCGGTGGCGGGCCTCGTAGACCACCTCGTAGACCGCCTTGTCGGTCTCGTAGGCCCGCAGCAGCACCGGATCGGTGCGCGGATCGCGGCCCGCGACCTCCGCGTATCCGGAGCAGTAGGCGGCCCGGCACCGGTGCGCCCACTCCGGGGCGGGCGGGCTCGCCGAGTGGGCGGCGTAGTCGAACGAGCGCAGCATCCCGGCGATGTCCCGCACCGGCGGCTGCGGCATGCGCCGCTCGGCCAGCGGCCGGGCGGGCTCGCCCTCGAAGTCGATCAGCGACCACTGCCCGGACGGCGAGCGCAGGCACTGGCCGAGGTGCAGGTCGCCGTGGATGCGCTGGGCGGTCCAGGTGCGGCCCTCGGCGGCCAGGTCGTCCAGCGCGGTGAAGGCCGAGCGCAGCCCGCGCTCGTACGGCCGCAGCCCCGGCACCGCCTGCACGGCCGCCTCCAGCCGCTCGGTCATACCGTCCACCAGCAGCCGGAGCTGGGCCTGGCCGAGCGTGACGGTGGGCAGGGCGCGGGCGAGCGCGGTGTGCACCTCGGCGGTGGCCCGGCCGAGGGCCCGCGCCTCGGCGACGAAGTCCTCGCCCTTGGCCAGCTCGCGCAGGGCCAGCTCCCAGCCGTCGCTCGCCCCGTTCACGAACGGCTGGAGCACGGCGAGGACGTACGACTCCGCGTCCACGTCGGCGTGCAGCCACGCCGTCGGCGCGGGCACCCGGGCGCAGCCCTCGCGGGCGAGGGCCAGGGGCAGCTCCAGGTCGGGGTTGACACCGGGGAGCACCCGGCGCAGCAGCTTCAGAATGAACGTATCGCCGTAGACGACCGACGAGTTGGACTGCTCGGCCGTCATCAGCCGGGCCACGAGGCCCTCCCGGATCTCCTGGTCCGGGTCCCGTTCGAAACGCAGCCCGCCGATGCGCGCCCGGGTGCGCAGGGCCTCCAGGAGCACTTCGGCGGGCCTCGGGTCGTACAGGGCCTCGTACACCGTGCGTCCGGTGAGCGGTCCGTCCGTGACATGCCCGATGAGCGCGGGCGCCAGCCGGGGCGGCAGCGCCTCGCGCACGCCTATCAGCAGTTGGTAGCAGTCGCCGGGGTGCGCGGCGGCGCCGAGCACGGGCGGCTGGTGGACGCGCAGTAGCAGGTGGTACAGGCCGAGCCGGCCCTCGGGGGGCAGCAGTTCGGTGGCCGCGACGAGGGTGAAGCCGGTGACCGGCCGCCCCTTGCCCGCGAACCAGCGCTGCCTCGGCAGCCACTCGCGCAGCAGGGGGTCGAGCGAGGCGAGGAGGTGACCGGTGGGACGGGTGGTGCCGGAGGGGGTGACCGTTTCCGCCATGGGCGTCATGTCCTTTCCCCGGGTCGTCGGGGGTGTTACTGATGCGTGCCCCCGGTGGGACGGAGGAAACCGCCCCACCGGGGGGTGGTCTATGCGGCTTCCCGCCGCAGCCGGAACCAGTAGAAGCCGTGCCCCGCCAGGGTCAGCAGGTACGGCAGTTCGCCGATCGCCGGGAAGCGCACCCCGCCGAACAGCTCGACCGGATGCCGGCCGGTGAACCGCCTGAGGTCCAGCTCCGTGGGCTGCGCGAACCGCGAGAAGTTGTGCACGCACAGCACCAGGTCGTCCTCGAACTCGCGCAGGAAGGCGAGGACCGCCGGGTTGGAGGACTGCAACTCGTTGTACGAGCCGAGTCCGAAGGCGGGGTTCTGCTTGCGGATCTCGATCATGCGGCGGGTCCAGTGCAGCAGTGACGACGGCGAGGACATCGAGGCCTCGACGTTGGTCACCTGGTAGCCGTAGACCGGGTCCATGATGGTGGGCAGGTACAGGCGCCCCGGATCACAGGACGAGAAGCCCGCGTTGCGGTCGGGCGTCCACTGCATCGGGGTGCGCACGGCGTCGCGGTCGCCGAGCCAGATGTTGTCGCCCATGCCGATCTCGTCGCCGTAGTACAGGATCGGCGAGCCGGGCAGGGACAGCAGCAGGGCGGTGAACAGCTCGATCTGGTTGCGGTCGTTGTCGAGCAGCGGGGCGAGGCGGCGTCGGATGCCAATGTTGGCGCGCATCCGCGGGTCCTTGGCGTACTCGGCCCACATGTAGTCGCGTTCCTCGTCGGTGACCATCTCGAGGGTCAGCTCGTCGTGGTTGCGCAGGAAGATGCCCCACTGGCAGCGCGAGGGGATCGCCGGGGTCTTGGCGAGGATCTCCGAGACCGGGTAGCGCGATTCGCGGCGTACGGCCATGAAGATGCGCGGCATCACGGGGAAGTGGAACGCCATGTGGCACTCGTCGCCGCCGGCGGCGTAGTCACCGAAGTAGTCGACGACGTCCTCGGGCCACTGGTTGGCCTCGGCGAGGAGCACCTTGTCGGGGTACTGGGCGTCGATCTCCTTGCGCACCCGCTTCAGGAACTCGTGGGTCGCCGGCAGGTTCTCGCAGTTGGTGCCCTCCTGCTGGTACAGGTACGGCACGGCGTCCAGCCGGAACCCGTCGATGCCGAGGTCCAGCCAGAACTTCAGCGCGGAGATCATCTCCTCCTGCACGGCCGGGTTCTCGTAGTTCAGATCCGGCTGGTGCGAGAAGAAGCGGTGCCAGTAGTACTGCTTGCGTACCGGGTCGTACGTCCAGTTGGACGCCTCGGTGTCGACGAAGATGATGCGCGCGTCCTGGAACTGCTTGTCGTCGTCGGCCCAGACGTAGTAGTCCCCGTACGGACCGTCCGGATCCCGCCTAGACTCCTGGAACCACGGGTGCTGGTCGCTGGTGTGGTTCATGACGAAGTCGATGATGACGCGCATGCCGCGCTGGTGGGCGGCGTCCACGAACTCCACGAAGTCGGCCAGGTCGCCGAACTCGGGGAGCACGGAGGTGTAGTCGGAGACGTCGTAACCGCCGTCCCGGAGCGGTGACTTGAAGAACGGCGGCAGCCACAGGCAGTCCACGCCGAGCCACTGCAGATAGTCGAGTTTCGCGGTCAGGCCCTTGAGGTCGCCGACACCGTCGCCGTTGCTGTCCTGGAAGGAGCGGACCAGGACCTCGTAGAAGACGGCGCTCTTGAACCAATCCGGGTTGCGGTCCTGGGCGGGAGTGTCCTCGAACGTGTCCGGGACGGGCTCATTGACGATCATGTTGTGGGTGACCCTCCGATCTGCGGGGTGGACGGTCGCAGAACCGAGAAGACATGCGCGGGCCCATGGCCCGGTTCCAGTCGCACATAGTTGGCCCTGCCCCAGTGATAGGTCTCGCCGGTGAGCAGATCGCACACCGGCACCGACTCGTGCCAGTCCAGGCCGAGTTGCGGCATGTCCAACGAGACCGTGGCCTCCTGGGTGTGGTGCGGGTCGAGGTTGGCGACGACCAGAACCGTGTTCGATCCGCTGCGCTTCGAGTAGGCGATCACCGCTTCCTTGTCGGTGTGATGGAAGTGGAGGTCGCGCAGCTGCCGCAGGGCCGGGTTCTGCCGGCGGATCGTGTTGAGCCGGGTGATGAGCGGTGCGATGGTGCGGCCCGTTCGTGCGGCGGCCTCCCAGTCGCGGGGCCGGAGCTGGTACTTCTCCGAGTCGAGGTACTCCTCGCTGCCTTCACGCAGGGGCGTGTTCTCGCACAGCTCGTAGCCGCTGTAGATGCCCCAGGTGGGGGAGAGGGTGGCGGCGAGCACGGCACGGACCTCGAAGGCGGGCCGGCCGCCGTGCTGGAGGTAGGCGTGCAGGATGTCCGGGGTGTTGGCGAAGAAGTTGGGCCGCATGTAGGCCGCCGCCTCACCCGACAGCTCGGTCAGGTATTCGGTCAGCTCCTGCTTGCTGTTGCGCCAGGTGAAGTACGTGTACGACTGCTGGAAGCCGATCTGGGCCAGGGTGTGCATCATCGCCGGGCGGGTGAACGCCTCCGCCAGGAAGATCACGTCCGGGTCCTTGCGGTTGACCTCCGCGATGACCCGCTCCCAGAAGACCACCGGCTTGGTGTGCGGATTGTCCACCCGGAAGATCCGCACCCCGTGGTCCATCCAGTACCGCAGGATCCGGACGGTTTCCGCGACCAGCCCGTCCATGTCGGCGTCGAAGGCGATGGGATAGATGTCCTGGTACTTCTTCGGCGGGTTCTCGGCGTGGGCGATGGTGCCGTCCGGCCGGTGGTGGAACCACTCCGGGTGCTTGTGCACCCAGGGATGGTCGGGCGAGCACTGCAGCGCGAAGTCGAGGGCGATCTCCAGGCCCAGCTCCCGTGCCCGGCCGACGAAGCGGTCGAAGTCCTCGATGGTGCCGAGGCCGGGGTGGACGGCGTCGTGGCCGCCCTCGGGGGAGCCGATGGCCCACGGCACGCCGACGTCGTCGGGGCCGGCGGTAAGGGTGTTGTTGGGGCCCTTGCGGAACGTCGTGCCGATCGGGTGGATCGGCGGGAGGTAGACGACGTCGAAGCCCATCTCCGCGATCGCCTCCAGCCGGCGCGCGGCCGTGCGGAACGTGCCGTGCGGCTGCTCGGCCGTGCCCTCCGAGCGCGGGAAGAACTCGTACCACGAGCCGTACAGCGCCCGCTCCCGCTCCACCAGCAGCGGCATCGGGTCCGAGGCGGTCACCAACTCCCGCAGCGGGTAGCGATCCAGCACGGCCCTGGTGTTCGGCGCCAGCGCCGCAGCGAGTCGCCAGGCGGCCGGGCGGTCCTCCGCGCGCAGCGCGGCCACGGCGTCCAGGACGACACCCCGCTGCTCCCGCGGGACCCCGTCCGCCGCCCGTTCGTACAGCCGCGCACCCTCCTCCAGGACCAGGTCCGTGTCGATCCCCGCCGGGATCTTGATCTGCGCGTGGTGCCGCCAGGTGGCGATGGGATCCGACCAGGCCTCCACCGTGTACGTCCAGAGGCCGGGCGCGTCCGGGGTGACGGTGGCGCCCCAGCGGTCGGTGCCCGGGGCCAGTTCACGCATCGGCGTCCAGGGGCCGGGCCGGCCGGCGGGGTCGCGCAGGACGACGTTCGCGGCGACGGCGTCGTGGCCCTCCCGGAACACGGTGGCCGACACCTGGAACGACTCGCCGGTCACGGCTTTGGCGGGTTTGCGCCCCTGCTGGACGACCGGGCGGACGTCGAGAACGGGTATCCGGCCCACGACGGGCTTGGCGGCGAACGGATGTTCGGGAACGGTGGGCCGGTGTTCCGTTGGCGCAGGCGGGTGTTGGGCGGCCGCCGCCGGCTGATCCGCGGCGGCGGACGGCTCCTCGGCCGTGGTGGCGGGCGGGTCGAGGGCGCCCGCGGCGGGCTTGCCGGACTTCCTGCCCGGTGACTTCTTCGCCGCTGCCTTGCTGGTGGTCGGTGGTGCTGACGAGTGGTGCGTGGCGGGCATGACCGCTCCTGTCCGCGTCAACGAGGGTGTGGGCGGAGGGCTGTGGGGAGGTGGGTCCTGCGGGTGGTGCTGTGGTGCGCCTGTGGGGTGTACCGGGTGAGCCTTCCCATCCTCCTCGGGTGGGCAATCCGGCACTTTGTTAACTACTCCCGCGTATGTCTACGGGGAAGACCGGCCCCTTTCCAAGTGCCCGCCGACTGCGCGTCCACGCCACCACCGGCGCGGGTGCGGCCCCGATCCAGCCGGTGCGGCGCGCTGCTGAGCCCTTGGCGGGCCGTGCCGTGCGCCCGTCGCGCCCCGACACCCGCTTCGGGCACCTCCCCACCGACCCCCCGGTAACCACTACCGTCGACAGGGACGACGAGACGTACAGCGCCGTGCGTCTCACCCCGCAACGCGTCGAGGTGGAATGTGAAGGCGATCCGTCGGTTCACCGTCCGTCCCGTTCTCCCCGAACCCCTCCGGCCGCTGAGCGACCTGGCCCGCAATCTGCGCTGGTCCTGGCATGCGGAAACGCGCGACCTGTTCCAGTCCGTCGACCCCGAGGGCTGGGCCGCCGTCAAGGGCGACCCGGTGCGGCTGCTGGGCGGGGTCCGGCCGGCCCGCCTCGCCGAACTGGCCGGGGACCGGCGGTTCCGGCGCCGGCTCACCGCCGTGGCCGACGACCTGAACGACTATCTGACCGGCGACCGCTGGTATCAGGTTCAGGACGCCGGACTCCCCGCCGCCGTCGCCTACTTCTCCCCGGAGTTCGGCATCACCGCCGCACTGCCGCAGTACTCCGGCGGCCTCGGCATCCTCGCGGGCGACCATCTGAAGGCGGCCAGCGACCTCGGGGTCCCGCTGATCGGCGTCGGCCTGCTCTACCGGCACGGGTACTTCCGCCAGACCCTCTCCCGGGACGGTTGGCAGCAGGAGCACTACCCGGTGCTCGACCCCCACGAACTGCCCGTCACCCTGCTGAAGGAGGCCGACGGCACCCCCGCCCGCGTCCTGCTCGCCCTGCCCGGCGGCAAGGCGCTGCACGCCCGGATCTGGCTGGCCCAGGTGGGCCGGGTGCCGCTGCTGATGCTCGACTCCGACGTGGAGGAGAACGACCTCGGCGAACGCGGGGTCACCGACCGGCTCTACGGCGGCGGCAGCGAGCACCGGCTCCTGCAGGAGATGCTGCTCGGGATAGGGGGCGTGCGGGCCGTGCGGACGTACTGCCGGCTCACCGGGCACCCGGAGCCCGAGGTGTTCCACACCAACGAGGGGCACGCCGGCTTCCTCGGCCTGGAGCGGATCGCCGAACTGTGCGCGCGCGGACTGGACTTCGACGCGGCGCTGGAGGCGGTGCGCGGCGGCACGGTGTTCACCACGCACACGCCGGTCCCGGCCGGCATCGACCGCTTCGACCGGGAACTGGTCGCCCGGCACTTCGGGCCCGACGCCGAGCTTCCCGGCATCGAGGTGCAGCGGATCCTGGCGCTCGGGATGGAGACCTACCCCGGCGGCGAGCCCAACCTGTTCAACATGGCCGTGATGGGGCTCCGGCTGGCCCAGCGGGCCAACGGGGTGTCGCTGCTGCACGGACAGGTGAGCCGGGAGATGTTCGCGGGGCTGTGGCCGGGGTTCGACCCGGAGGAGGTGCCGATCACCTCGGTGACCAACGGGGTGCACGCCCCGACCTGGGTGGCCCCGGAGGTCCTCCGGCTCGGCGCCCGGCAGATCGGCGCCCAGCGGGCCGAGGACGCGCTGACCGTCGGCGGCTCCGAGCGCTGGGACTCGGTGGCGGACATCCCGGACCAGGAGATCTGGGAGCTGCGCCGCACCCTGCGCGAACAACTCGTCCTGGAGGTGCGCGACCGCCTGCGCACCTCCTGGCGGCAACGGGGCGCCGGGGACGCCGAATTGGGCTGGATCGACGGGGTGCTGGACCCGGAGGTCCTGACGATCGGCTTCGCCCGCAGGGTCCCGTCCTACAAGCGCCTGACGCTGATGCTGCGCGACCGCGACCGTCTGATGGAACTGCTCCTGCACCCGCAGCGCCCCCTCCAGATCGTCGTCGCGGGCAAGGCGCACCCGGCGGACGACGGCGGCAAGCGCCTGGTCCAGGAACTGGTGCGGTTCGCCGACGACCCGCGGGTCCGCCACCGCATCGTCTTCCTGCCCGACTACGGCATGGCGATGGCCCAGAAGCTCTACCACGGCTGCGACGTCTGGCTGAACAACCCGCTGCGCCCGCTGGAGGCCTGCGGCACGAGCGGGATGAAGGCGGCGCTGAACGGCTGCCTCAACCTCTCGGTGCTGGACGGCTGGTGGGACGAATGGTTCCAGCCGGACTTCGGCTGGGCGATCCCGACGGCGGACGGCGCGGGAACCGACCCCGACCGCCGCGACGACATCGAGGCGGCGGCACTGTACGACTTGCTGGAGCAGCGGGTGACCCCCCGCTTCTACGAGCGCGGACGCGCGGGTCTGCCCGACCGCTGGATCCAGATGGTCCGCCAGACCCTCACCCTGCTGGGCCCCCAGGTGCTGGCCGGCCGCATGGTCCGCGAGTACGTCGACCGCCTCTACGCCCCCGCCGCCCAGTCCCACCGCGCCCTGACCCCGGACACGGCCCGCGACCTGGCCGCGTGGAAGGCCAGGGTGCGGGCGGCCTGGTCCGGCGTGAGCGTCGACCACGTCGAGACGACGGCGACGACGGCCACGGCGGAACTGGGCACGACCGTGGGGCTGCGCGTCCGGGTCGGCCTGGGCGAGCTGACCACCGACGACGTCGAGGTCCAGGCGGTCTCCGGCCGCGTCGACGCGCAGGACCGCATCACCGACGCGACGGTGGTCCCGCTGAAGCCGACGGGCGCCCCCGACCTGGAGGGCCGCCTGCTCTACGAGGGCCCCATGTCCCTCGACCGCACCGGCCCCTACGGCTACACGGTCCGCATCCTCCCCTCACACCCCCTCCTCACCTCCGCCGCAGAACTGGGCCTGGTCACGGTGCCACCGGAGGAGGTGGTGGAAGGGGCGGGGGTGCTACTGCGCTGACACCCGACCCGTCAGGCGCTACCGGAGCCGCACAAAATCCCCGGCCGACACGACCCGAGCGGTCGTCACCGTGCCGGGGAAGTACCAACGCCAACTGCCGCCCGACAGGGCCGTAACCTTGGCACCGAGCTTCCCGGCGCCACCTGTCCGTACCGCCTTCGCTCAGTTGTCTCCGTCGTTCGTACGGCCTCCTTCAGAAACGGAAGTCCTCGTTGCCGACCGATTCGCTTTCTCATGAGGGGTCACCACAGACAACTGCTCCGAGCCTTCCCCTCTCCTTTGACCGGAGCTTCCGGCCATGGCGATACGGTGTCGGCCATTCCCGGCTCATTCTGCGAAGCGTCGAACCAGCTTCCGTGAGCGAGGTTATCGAGGTGACGTTCTACGGCGTGGTCGGAATGAAGCTGAAAATGGTGTACAGGCCGCTCACTCTTGCCATTGCCGAGCCGTTGCAGGTCGAAGAGATGCTGAGGTTCTCCGGTGTACCAGAAGCTCACGCCTCGCGGGTCCGTTGCTTGGCGTTGAAGTCGGACCACGGCGACGGGCTCGTGGCGTGTCGCAGTTACGACATCTGGTCACGTCCCAGGGACTCGGACTGTGCCGGGTCGGGAGTCGCACATCGGGATTCCGTGCTGATTTCCAAAGGGTAACGAGGAGCTTCGACAGCGGGGCTCGCGTCATGGTGTTGCCTGTGCGGAGCGCACCGCCGCTTCATGGCCGACCCTCAGGTCGGGGCCGAGGTGGTCGGTCCGCGCAGGGCGGCGGTCACCAGGCCTTCGAGGGCTTCGCGTGGTACGGCTCCTCCAGTGACGAGCCCGTCGAAGACCAGTCCGTCGATGCAGGTCAGCAGGGTGTGGGTGCGGTTCTCGACGTCCGTTACGCCTTGGCCGGCGAGGAAGAGGCGGACGGCTTCGCGGCCGGCGTTCTCGCGGGGGACGAGGATCTCGCGCAGTTCCGGGTCGCGGACGCTCTCGACGGCGCAGGCATAGCGGGCGAGGGAGCGGCGGCGGCCCTCGCCGGTGAGTCGCTGCCGGGTGAGCAGCGCGATGCCGTCCACCAGTTCCTCGGCCGTGCGGAGGGGTGGGAACTGCTCTGCCGTCGCCTGCAGTTCCGCCTGGTCGAGCTGGACAAGGCGGGTGACGAGTCCGGTGAGCAGTGCGGCTCGGGTGCGGAAGTACGCCGACGTGGTGCCGGGCGGCATGGCCGCTCTGCGGTCGACCGCGCGGTGGGTCAGGCCGCGCATCCCCTCGTCGGCGAGTACGGCGAGAGCTGCGTCCGCGAGAAGGGTGCGCCGATCCGAAGCCATGGCTCCTTTCTACACCTGTAGAGCTTCAGGTAGTGTCGTTCTTCTACAGGTGTAGAAAGAGGCGGGGGTTCGGCATGGGGAACACGGCAGTGGTCGTCGGAGGGGGGATCGGAGGGCTGGCCGCCGCGATCGGTCTGCACCGCATCGGCTGGCAGGTGACGGTGCTCGAGCGCGCGTCCGTGCTCGACGACGCGGGAGCGGGCATCTCGCTGGCCGCCAACGGCCTTCGGGCACTGGACGAACTCGGCGTGGGCGAGGCGGTGCGGGCGGCCTCGCGGGGTCAGTACAGCGGCGGCACCCGCACGCCGGCGGGTGCTTGGCTGGCCCGGATGGACGGCGCGGCGCTGGAGAGGGCGGTCGGCACGCCGATCATGGGCATCCCGCGCTCCACCCTGCACCAGCTGCTTCGCGAGTCGCTGCCCGCCGGGGCACTGCAGCTCGGCTCCGAGGCCGGCTCGGTCCAGCAGATCGGCCCCGGGAAGGTGCGTGTCGGTTGCGGTGACACGATGCTGGACGCCGCACTGGTGGTGGCGGCGGACGGAATCGGCAGCAAGGTGCGCGGCCTGCTCTTCCCGGCCCACCCCGGCCCCGTCCACAGCGGCTCCACGGTGCTGCGCGCCGTGACGGAGCAACCGGTCGACGTGCCCGGCGACTTCGAGCTGACCTGGGGGCGGGGCGCCGAGTTCGGGCACATCGCCTTCCGGGACGGGCGGGCCGAGTGGCACGCCGTGCTCAACCTCCCCGCCGGGACACGCTTCGCCGATCCGCTGACCGAACTGCGCCGACGGTTCCACGACTGGCACGAGCCGATCCCCGCGCTGCTCGACGCGACCCGGCCCGGCGCCGTGCTGCACCACGACGTCAACGAACTCCGCACCCCGCTCGCCTCGTACACGGCCGGCCGCATCGCACTGCTCGGCGACGCGGCGCACGCGATGACACCCCACCTCGGGCAGGGCGCCTGCCAGGCGCTGGAGGACGCGGTCACCCTGGCCGCCGCGCTCGCCGACGAGCCCACCGTCGAAGCGGCGCTGGTCCGCTACGACACCGAGCGACGACCGCGCAGCCAGGCTGTCGTCCGGGCCGCCCGGCAGGCGGGGCGAATGGGACAGCGACTTTCCCATCCCCTGGCCGTCGCCCTGCGCAACACGGCGATGCGACTCACACCCTCCCGCGCCACCGTGCGCATGATCCTCCGCCACCACGACTGGACCCCACCTCGGCTGCGCTGACCCGGCCTGGTCGCGCGCGGACGTCCGGTGGAGGACGTGCACGATGTGACCCGTGGAGGTCCATGGGCCCCATGGAGGACGAAGCGGTCGACCAAGTGCTGAGGCGCTGGAAGGCGAGCCGTGAGTGCGGCGGCGGGGTCGTCTTCGCGTGGCCGGACCTCGTACTCGTGCCCGAGCCCGGGGTGCCCGCCATGGTGGCGGCGCTTCGCGAGATCGTCGCGGCAGGGCCACAGGAGACGCTGCAGCCCCCGACCGGCCCGGAGGGTCAGTCCCCCTCCTGCCCGGTGCACAGGCGTCGCAGTACCGTTCCGCAGCGGCGCGCGTACGCGTGCTGCAGGCCCCGGGTCGCCGCTCCGCCCGCGCGGGCGTACCACTTGGTGGGGCGGCTGAAGGCGGCGACCGTGAGCCAGACCGTGCCGTCGCCCGTGCGGTCGACGACGAAGGCCTCCTCGCCGCATTCGGGGTGGCCCTGGAGGGTGCCGTAGGCCCAGCCGGCGCGGCGGTGGTCCTCGGTGGTCCACACGATGCGGCAGGGCGCCTTGATCAGGCCGGCCAGGGTGACGGTGACGTCGACGCCGGGGGCCGCCCGGTCGGCGGTGGCGTCGATGCCGACGCCCATCGCCCGGTGCATCTCCCAGGTGAGGACCGCCTCGGCGGCCCGGTGGAAGACCTGCTCGCCCTCGCCGAGGCGGGTGCGGACGAGCATGGGGTGGAAGCCGGGCGGGCAGAAGGTGAGGTCGTCGCGGGTCGCGCCGACCGGCTCGTAGGTGAAGGGCGCCGGGGACATGGGTCACAAGGGTAGGGCGGCACCCGGGGAGTCCTCCGCCCGGGTGCCGCCCCAGTCCGCGGCTTGCCTTTTCGTCCTGGTTGTCCTGCCGGTCCTAGTTGACGTTGACCGCCGACCAGGCGGCCGCCACCGTCTGGTACTCGGTGCTGGAGGAGCCGTACAGCGCGGACGCCGCGTTCAGGGTCGCCGTGCGGGCGGCCTTGTAGTTGGTCGTCGACGTCATGTACGACGTCAGCGCCTTGTACCAGATCTGCAGCGCCTTGGCGCGGCCGATGCCGGTGACCGTGGAGCCGTTGTACGTCGGGGAGTTGTACGACACCCCGTTGATCGTCTTCGCGCCGCTGCCCTCGGACAGCAGGTAGAAGAAGTGGTTGGCGACGCCGGACGAGTAGTGGACGTCCTTGGTGCCGACCGAGGAGGACCAGTAGTCCGCCGAGCCGCCGTCCTTGCTGGGCTTGTCCATGTAGCGCAGCGGGGTGCCGTCGCCGTTGATGTCGATCTTCTCGCCGATGAGGTAGTCGCCCTTGTCGGAGGCGTTGTTCGCGAAGAACTCCACGCCGGTGCCGAAGATGTCGGAGGTGGCCTCGTTCAGGCCGCCGGACTCACCGGAGTAGTTCAGGCCCGCGGTGTTCGCGGTGACGCCGTGGCTCATCTCGTGGCCGGCCACGTCCAGCGAGGTCAGCGGGCTGACGTTGCCCTCGCCGTCGCCGTAGGTCATGCAGAAGCAGCTGTCGTCCCAGAAGGCGTTCACGTACGAGTTGCCGTAGTGGACGCGCGAGTAGGCGCCGACGCCGTTGTTCTTGATGCCGCTGCGGCCGAAGGTGCTCTTGTAGAAGTCCCAGGTCTCCTGCGCGCCGTAGGCGGCGTCGGCCGCCGCCGTCTGGTCGGTGGAGGAGCTGGAGGCGCTGCCGGTGCCCCACACGTTGTCGGAGTCGGTGAACAGCGAGCCGGTGCCCGAGGTCCGGTGGGCCAGGTTGTACGTCTTGTGGCCGCCGCGCGTGGTGTCGTACAGCTGGTACGTCGAGCCCGACAGGGTGGTGTTCAGGCTGACGGTGCCGGAGTACAGCGTCTTGCCGGTGCCGGTCGCGTTCTCGATGCCCTGGTACTCGAAGAGCTTCTTGCCGGTGGCGGCGTCGGTGATGACGTGCAGCTGGTTCGGGGTGCCGTCGTCCTGGAGGCCGCCGACGACCGTCTCGTAGGCGAGGACGGGCTTGCCGGAGCCGGCCCAGATGACCTTGCGGGCGCCGTCCGCCGAGGTCTTGGCGGAGCCGAGGGTCTTGGCGGCGCCCACGGCCTGCTTCTCGGCCTTGGCGGCGGTGATCTGGGGCTTGAGCGAGGCCACCTTGATGGCCGACTTGGCCGCCTTGGTGACGCCCTCCGTCCTGCCGGACTTGGCGGTGTGGACGATCAGGTCGCCGCCGAGGACGGGCAGCCCGGCGTAGGTGCGCTCGTAGCGGGTGTGGAGCGTGCCGTCGGCGTCCTTGACGACGTCCTTGACGACGAGCTTCTCCTTGGCGCCGAGGCCTATGGACCGGGCGGTCTCGGACGCCCCGGCCTCGGCCTTCTGGATCAGGGAGGTGCGCGCAGCGGCGGACAGCGCGGTCGGCGCGGCGGCCAGGGGCTTGGCGGACTCCGCGGGGGTCTGGGCGGAGGCACTGGTGGTCAGACCGGTGGAGAGGAGGGCTCCGGCGGCGACAGCGGTGGCGATGGCCAGAGTGGTGCGCTTGTGACGCGCGTAGAGGGGGCTCACAGAAGCTCCTTCTTGTGGGGGAGTCCGGTCAGCGTGGGGTTACTGCCCGGAGCATGTGGCGTTGTGAAGTTGCGGTGCTGCTGCGGCGGGTGGAGAGAGAGTGACATCAAGGGCGTGCACATGTCAGGACCCTGATGTGATGTTGACCGAAAGTCGACTGACCGGTGAACGTTTCACGTGTGTAACAAGGCGCCGCCCGGGACGAGGTGCACCCCCGGGCGGCGCTCTGTTGCCGGGCCGGCGGCCTGCGTTCTACGGGAACGTCAGCTTCCAGTCGTTGAGCGTGCCCGTGTCGTACCTGGCCTGATCCTGCACCTTCAGCTTCCAGGTGCCGTTGGCCGGTTCGGAGGACGCGTTGACCGTGTAGGTCTCGTTGACGTTGTCCGCCGAGTCCGAGGACGAGAAGTTCTTCAGCCGGTACGCGGTGCCCGACGGACCGATGAGGTCGATCACCAGGTCGCCCCGCCAGGTGTGCGAGATGTCCACGCTCACCTGGAGGTTGCTCGGCGCGTTTCCGCTTCTGCCGGAGACGGTGATGTTCGAGGTGACGGCGGGCCCGTTGTCCGGAATCGACAGCGGGGTGTTGTTCTCGTACGACGTTCCGCCGCCGCCCCCGCCGCCGGAGCGGGAGCCGACCTTCACGGCCGCCCAGGCGTCCTGCACCGCCTTGTACTCGGCGCTCGAGGTGCCGTACAGCTCACCGGCCGCCGCCAGGGTGCCGGTGCGGGCGCCCGCGTAGTTGGTGGTGGAGGTGAACTTGGTGGTGAGCGCCCGGTACCAGATCTGCAGCGCCTTGTCCCGGCCGATGCCGGTGACCGGAAGCCCGTCCGCGGTCGGTGAGTTGTAGCTCACGCCGTTGATGACCTTGGCGCCGCTGCCCTCGGACAGCAGGTAGAAGAAGTGGTTGGCGATGCCCGAGGAGTAGTGCACGTCGAGGTTGCCGACGCCCGAGTACCAGGAGTCGGCGGAGCCGCCGTCCTTGCTGGGCTTGTCCATGTAGCGCAGCGGGGTGCCGTCGCCGTTGATGTCGATCTTCTCGCCGATGAGGTAGTCGCCGACGTCCGAGGAGTTGTTGGCGTAGAACTCCACGCCGGTGCCGAAGATGTCGGAGGTGGCCTCGTTCAGGCCGCCCGACTCGTCGGAGTACTCCAGGCCGGCGGTGTTGGAGGTGACGCCGTGGCTCATCTCGTGCCCCGCGACGTCCAGCGAGGTCAGCGGGTCGGCGTTGCCGGAGCCGTCGCCGTAGGTCATGCAGAAGCAGCTGTCGTCCCAGAAGGCGTTCACGTACGAGTTGCCGTAGTGGACGCGGGAGTAGGCGCCGACGCCGTTGTTCTTGATGCCGCTGCGGCCGAAGGTGTTCTTGTAGAAGTCCCAGGTGACCGCCGCGCCGTAGTGCGCGTCCGCGCCCGCGGTGGCGGCGTTGGACGTGGTGCCGTTGCCCCAGGTGTCGCTGGACTGGGAGAACAGGGTGCCGGTGCCCGAGCTGCCGTGGTTCAGGTTGTACGTCTTGTGGCCGCCGCGCGCCCCGTCGTTCAGCGTGTACGTCGAGCCCGACTGGGTCGTGGTCAGCGTCACCTGGCCGCTGTACTGGGTGTTGCCGATGCCGGTGCGGATGCCCTGGTACTCGAAGAGCTTCTTGCCGGTGGCGGCGTCGGTGATGACGTGCAACTGGTTCGGGGTGCCGTCGTCCTGGAGGCCGCCGACGACCGTCTCGTAGGCGAGGACCGGCTTGCCGCTCGCCGCCCAGATCACCTTGCGCACGCTGTCCGCGGCCGACTTGGTGCTGCCGAGGGCCCGGGCGCGCCGCACGGCCTGCCTCTCGGCGGCGGCCTTCGTGACGGCGGGGGTGAGCCCGGCGACGTTCAGGGTGGCGTTGCTCGCCTTGATGACGCGCTTGGTGGCACCGGACCCGGTGGTGTCGACGACGAGGTCGCCCCCGAGGACGGGCAGACCCGCGTAGGTGCGCTCGTAGCGGGTGTGGAGGGTGCCGTCGGCGTCCTTGACGACGTCCCGGACGGCCAGCTTCTCCTTGCTGCCGAGGCCGAGGGACCGCGCCGTCGCGGCCTTCTCGGCGTCCGCGTGGCGCAGCAGTTCGGCGCGCTGCGAGGGGGAGAGGCGGAGGGCCGCGTGGGCGGGATCGACCTGGCCCGCCTTGGGCGCGGTGGCCGGGGTGGCGTGGGCGGCGCCCGCCTGGACGGCTGCGGCGATCAGCGCGGCGACGCCGGCGAGGGCGACGGTGGCGGTGCGGCGGTGCGGGGTGTGGGAGGTGCGTCTGCGAGAGGTGCTGCTCACACTGACTCCTTCTGCGTGACCGCGGGGTGCGCGGCCAGGGGAGACCGGACGGTGGGTGACGTCCGGGCAGAACAGGGGTGGTGCGCGAACCACGTGCAGGTGCGGAACCGGTCCGACGCGGAGCGTGCGAAATCTGTGGGGTCGCTGTGCGTCGGCCGTGGGAAGAGTGACAGGTGATCAGCGCACCTGTCAGGACCGCGTCAGAAACTTGGCCGGAAATGGTCCGTTGTCCGGATGCTCATGTTCGCTATCCGGACAGCTGGCCGAACTGCGCCACCCCGGCCTCCGCACCGCGTCAGCGCCCCGCCCCCGTGCCCTGTCAGTGCCGTGGGGCAGGCTGTCCGCCGTGAACGAGGACTCCTTCTGGCGGCTGATCGAGACATGCGGCGACGGCACGCCCGACCCCGAGGCGCACCGGCTCGCCCCGGCCCTGACCGCCCGGCTGTCCGCGGGCCCGCTCGCGACGGTCATCGGCTTCGCCGAGCAACTGGCCTGGGCGCTCCACCGGCTGGACCGACGGGAGTACGGCGAGGGCCTGTCGGGGGACGCGTTCCTGTACACGCGCGCCGCGGTCGTGGCGGCGGGGCGCGCGGAGTACGAGGCCGTGCTGGGCGACCCCGCGCGCTTCGTCCCCCATGCCACCGGCCCGGTGTGGGCGGAGCGGCTGCTGTACGTGCCCGACCGGGCGTACGAGCGGCTCACCGGGGAGGAGTGGACGCGTGGGACGCGCTACTCCTACGAGTCCCACTCCAACATCGAGGGCTGGGCGGACCCGGGGAACGACAGGTCCTCAGGCGCCTCCCCGGGTGCGTCCCCGTGCCAGGTGCGCCACAGGGACGCGTAGGCCCCGCCCGCTGCGACCAGGGAGTCGTGGGTGCCCAGTTCGGTCAGCCGGCCGTTCTGCATGACCGCCACGCGGTCCGCGTCGTGGGCGGTGTGCAGCCGGTGGGCGATGGCGATCACCGTGCGGGACTCCAGGACGGCCGCCAGGGCACGTTCGGTGTGGCGGGCCGTGGTGGGGTCGAGGAGGGCGGTGGCCTCGTCGAGGATGAGGGTGTGCGGGTCGGCCAGCACCACCCGGGCCAGCGCGAGTTGCTGGGCCTGCGAGCCGTCGGTGGGGTGGCCGCCCGGGCCGAGCAAGGTGTCCAGGCAGGACGGCAGGGCGCGGACCCAGTCGTCGGCGCCCACGGCCGCCAGCGCGTTCCACAGATCGGCGTCCGTAGCCGCCGGTTCGGCGATGCGGAGGTTGTCGCGGACCGAGCCGAGGAACACGTGGTGCTCCTGGGTGACCAGCACCACCTGCCGGCGCAGGCGCTCGGGTTCCAGCGACGCGATCGGCACGCCGCCCACCGTCACCGTGCCCGACCCCGGTGAGTCGATGCCCGCGAGAAGCCTGCTGAGTGTGGTCTTGCCCGCGCCCGACGGCCCGACCACGGCCAGCCGCTCCCCGGGCCGTACCGTCAGGTCCACCCCGCTCAGCACCTCGCCGCCGCGCTCGTAGGCGTACCGCACCCCGCGCACGTCGATCCGGTCGTCCGCCGGCTCCGGACAGGCGCCCTCCGCGTCCGCGCGCGGCGCCTGCGCCAGCCCCTCGACCCGGGCGAACGAGGCACCGCTGCTCTGCAGGTGCTCCACCCGCATCAGGATCTGGTCCAGCGGCTCGGTGAACTGCCGCAGGTACAGCGCGGCGGCCACCACCGCGCCCACGCCCACCGCCCCCCGCTCGTGCAGCCACCCACCGGCCAGCAGCACGCCCACCACCGGCACGGTGTACGTCACCTCGACCGCCGGGAAGAACACCGACCGCAGGCGCAGCGTGTAGAAGCGCGTGCGCCGCGACCGCTCCAGCGCGTCCCGGCCGGCCCCGATCCGCCGCGCCTGCAGCCGGAACGCCTCCACCGTCCGCGCCCCGGCCGCCGTGGCCGCCACGATCTCGGCGACCTCGGAGGTGGCCGCGCCCTCGGCGAGGTACCCGTCCCGGGCCCGGCGCAGATACCAGCGCAGCGCCGGCCAGATCGGCATCAGGCCCAGCACCCCGAACAGGCCCAGCAGCGGATTCAGCGCGAACACCGCGCCGAGCACGAACAGCGCCTGCACGGTGCACACCAGCAGCTCCGGGCCGACGTCACGCAGCGTGATGCCCACGGTCGCCACGTCGGCCGTGCCGCGCGCGGTCAGGTCACCGGTGCCGGCCCGCTCCACCGTCGACGCGGGCAGCGCCAGCACCCGGTCGACGTAGCTCTCGCGCACCCGGGCCAGCGTCCGCTCCCCGAACCGGTGCCCCACGTACCGCGCCCAGCGGGCCAGCAGCAGCTGGGCCAGCGCGCACAGCAGGATCCACAGTGCCAGCCGGTCCACCGCCCCGGTCCCGTGCCCGGCCCGCACCTCGTCGACGATCCGCCCGACCAGCCACGGCCCGGCCAGCCCCGCCCCGGCCGCCAGCGCGTTGAGCACCAGCGTGCCGGCGAACGCCCGCCCGTCGGCCCGCACCAGCCCCACGGTGGCCCGCCGCACCCCGGCCCGGTCCGCGACCGGCAGCAGCCCCTCACCCGTCGTCACCGCACGACCTCCTCGGCGTCCTCGGCGTCGCGGGCCACCAGGGCCCGGTATCCCGGCTCTCGGCGAGCAGCCGCCGGTGCGGACCGCTCGCCGCGACCTTGCCGTCGACGAGGAACAGCACCGTGTCCGCGCGGTCCAGCACCAGCGGCGAGGTGCTCGTCACCACCGTCGTACGGTCCTGTCGCGCTGCGCGCAGCCGTTCGGCGACCGTCGCCTCGGTGTGCGCGTCCAGCGCCGAGGTCGGTTCGACGGCGAGCAGCACCTCGGGGTCGGCCAGCAGCGCCCGCACCAGCCGGACCCGCTGCCGCTGCCCTCCGGAGAGGCTGCGGCCCTGCCCGGCGACGGCCGAGTCCAGCCCGTCCGGCAGCCCGCGGACGACGTCGTCGGCGGCGGCCGCGTGCACCGCCCGGCCGAGCGCGGCCTCGTCGGCCGGATGCGCGGCGGCCACGACCTCCCTGAGCGGCCCGGCGAACAGGTCCGCCTCGTTGTCCGCGACCAGGATGCGGGCCCGCACGTCGGCCAGCGGCACGGCGTCCAGCCGTACCCCGCCCCAGGTCGCGTCCGTGGCGCCGTACCGGCCGAGGCGGTCGACGACGGCGGCGGCCTCGGCGGGCCGGGCGGCGGCGAGCGCGACGAGCCGCCCCGGCGCCACCCGCACCCCGGACACCGGATCACACAGCTCGGCGGCCCCGGCCGGCGCCGGCAGCGTGCCCTCGTCGGGCTCCGGCTCCAGCCGCAGCAGCCCTACGACGCGGCGGGCGGCCACCACGCCCCGGTTCAGGTCGTAGGCCATCTGCACGAAGAACGCCACCGGACCGATCAGCACCGCCACATAGCCGTAGACGGCCACCAACTGGCCGACACTGATGCTGCCTTCGGCGGTCAGCCGGGCCGCGAGCCAGGTCACCACGGCCAGGAACAGCGTGGGCAGGCCCACCCCGAGCGCCTGCACCCAGCTCGCCACCGCGCCCACCCGGTACCCCTGCGCGCGCAGCCGCTGCGAGTCCGCCCGGAAGGCGTCGGCGAACAGCCCCTTGCCGCCGAGCCCGTTGAGCACGCGCAGCCCGCCCGCGAGGTCCCCGATCCGGGCCGCGAGCACCCCCTGCCGCTCCCGGTACTCGCTCTCCGCGCCCTGCAGCCGCAGCGTCAGCGGACCGGTGAGCAGCGCGATCACCGGCACCCCGAGCAGCACCACCGCGGCGAGCGGCGCCGAGATCGCCAGCAGCAGCCCGGCCACCACCAGGTAGACCACGACCGAACCCACCCCGGGCCCGACCACGGTCAGCGCCAGCGCCAGGGTCTGCACGTCACCCACCCCGATGGTGACGACCTCGCCCGCGCCGGTCCGCCGCGCCAGCACCGCCCCGAGCCGCGTCGCATGGCCCACCACCAGCTTGACCGTGCGGAAGTTGGCGTCCATCCGCACCCGGGTCATGGTGCGGTGCCGCATGATGCTCAGCCAGGCGTTCAGCGACCCGAGGGCGAACATCGCGGCCGTCCACGCGGCCAGCACCCCCATGCGGCCCGGCATCAGCCCGTCGTCCACGGCCCGCGCCATCATGTACGGCTGCGCGGCCAGCAGCACCATCCACACGCTGCCCAGCAACGCCCCGGCCACCGCCCGCCCCGGCTGCCGCAGCACCAGCCACCACAGGAACCGCCAGCCGCCCCGCGTGTCGGGCTCCCCCGGATCCTCGTACGCGTCGATCATCCACTCCTCGATCCGCTCGCCCCGCCGGGACGTTGCGACGGTATCGAGAGCGGGGAGGGCCGCTCCATCCAATAAAGCGGCAGGTGCCGACTCCGTCAGCCGAGGATTCCCCGGTCGTACGCCGTCGCCACCGCCGCCGCACGGTCGCTGACGCCCAGTTTGGCGTACGGGTGGGTGAGGTGGGTCTTCACCGTGGCCTCGCTGATGAACAGTTCGCGCGCGATCTCCCGGTTCGACGTGCTCTTGGCGACGAGGGCCGGCACCTCGCCGGTCCGCTCGGGACGGCATCGTCCGATCGGTTGATGCCGGGGTACGACTGCCCTGCCCGGTTCCTCGAACGCGCAGGTCGTAGGACCAGCGACCGACCCCTGTCCGGCCGAAACTCGGTGGGCGATGTCAGTGCCGGTCCGTAGGCTCGCGATGATGCCCACGACACGTGCAACCACCGAGGACCGCTCCGCCGTCCGCACCCTGCTGCGGCTGTGGCCGTACGTCCGTCCCGTGCGGGCCCGGCTGTTCACGGCCGCGTTCGTCGCGATCATCGCCTCCTGCGCGGGGCTGGTGATCCCGCTCGTCCTGAAGTGGATGGTCGACGGACCGGTCGCCGACCGGGACCCGGCGGGGGTCCGGCTCGGCGCGCTCTGCCTGCTGCTGCTCGGCATCGCCGAGGCGGTCCTGTTCGGCATACGGCGCTGGCTGGTCGCCCGCCCGCTGTCGCACGTCGAGGCGGAGATGCGGGCGGCCCTGTACCGCCGGCTGCAGCGGCTGCCGGTGTCCTTCCACGACCGGTGGGCCTCGGGCCAGCTGCTCTCCCGGGCCACTACCGACCTGATGCTGCTGCGCATGTTCCTCGCCTTCCCGCTGACCTTCCTGCTGGTCAACGGGGTGACGATCACCGTCGGCGTGGTGATCATGCTGATGCAGGACTGGGTGCTCGGGCTGGTCGTCCTCGGGCCCGCCGTGCCGGTGCTGTGGACCTGCGTGGTCTTCGAGCGGCGCTACGCCGAGGCGGCGCGGCGCGCCCAGGACCAGGTCGGGGACCTGACGACGGTCGTCGAGGAGAGCGTGCTCGGCATCCGCATCATCAAGGGGTTCGGCCGGCACCGCAGCCAGGCCCGGGCGTTCCGCGACCTGTCGGGCGCGCTGCGCGGCACCGAACTGCGCAAGGCGCGGCTGCTCGCGGTCATCTGGGGCGTCATCGTCACCCTCCCCGAGGTGGCGATCGGGGCGGCGCTGGTGCTGGGCGCGTACCGGGTGGCCGAGGGGCAGCTGTCCGCCGGCACGCTCGTCGCCTTCCTGAGCACGGCGCTGGCGCTGCGCTGGCCGGTGGACTCCATCGGCTTCCTGCTGGCGATGAGCCAGGAGGCGGCGACGGCCACGGAACGCTACTTCGAGGTGATGGACGAGGAGCCGGAGGACGTGGCCGCGGGCAGTCGTGCCGCCGGTGCGGCGCCCGGCACCGACGCCGGGCTCCGCTTCCACGACGTCCGGTTCCGCTACCCCGACGCCCCACCCGACTCCCCGCCCCTCCTCCACGGCATCGACCTGCACATCCGCCCCGGCGAGTCCATGGCCCTCGTCGGCGCCACCGGCAGCGGGAAGACGACGCTCACCGCCCTCGTCCCCCGGCTGTACGAGGTCTCCTCCGGCCGCATCACCCTGGACGGGGTCGACATCACCGCCATGTCACTCGAGGAACTGCGCGAGCAGGTCGCCGTCGCCTTCGAGGAACCCACCCTCTTCTCCGCGAGCGTCGGCGAGAACGTGCTGATGGGCGCCTCGGACGGGGCCGGCGAGGCGGAGCTGGGCCGCGCCCTCGCCATCGCCCAGGCCGAGTTCGCGCACGCGCTCCCGCAGGGCACCGCCACCCAGGTCGGCGAGCAGGGCCTGAGCCTGTCCGGCGGGCAGCGCCAGCGCCTCGCACTGGCCCGCGCGGTCGTCGGCCGGCCGCGCTTCCTCGTGCTGGACGACCCGCTGTCCGCCCTGGACGTGCACACGGAGGCCGCCGTGGAGGCCGCGCTGCGCCAGGTCCTCGCGGACACCACCGCGCTGATCGTGGCCCACCGCCCGTCCACGGTGCTGCTGGCGGACCGCGTCGCGCTGCTGTCCGGCGGCCGGATCGCCGCCGTCGGCACCCACCAGGAACTGCTGCGCGCCAACCCCGAGTACGCGCACCTGATGTCCGGGGAAGAGGCCGGGGAACGGGAGGACCACCGATGACCACCACGACGACCGCCGCCCCGGTAACCGAGGAAGACGACTTTCCGCGCCCGCCGGGCACCGGCGACGGCGACTCCTTCGACCGTGACGTCCTGCCCACCCCGCCCGGCGCCACGGCGGGCCTGCTGCGCTCGCTGCTCGCCCCCATGAGGGGCCGCGTCACCGTCACCACGGTCCTGCTGCTCCTGCAGCAGGCGGCGGTGCAGGCGGGCCCGCTGCTGGTGGCGTACGCCATCGACAACGCCGTACCGGCGCTCCGGCACCGGGACCACGGGCCGCTGATCGCCGTGGCCGTCGGTTATCTGCTGTGCGCGCTGCTCTCCGGCGGGCTGCAGTTCCTGTTCATCGAGGCCTCCGCCCGGGTCAGCCAGGACGTGCTGCTGGACCTGCGCGGCCGGATCTTCCGGCACGCCCAGGCGCTGAGCATCGACTTCCACGAGCGATACACGAGCGGCCGCCTGATCTCCCGCTCCACCACCGACGTCGAGTCGCTGCGCGAGCTCCTGGAGGAGGGGCTGCAGGAGCTGGTGACCGTCGTGCTGTCCTTCGTCTACATCTCGGCGATGCTGCTGTGGCTGGATCTCGGCCTGGGGGCGGTCGCGGTGGCCTCCTTCGTGCCGCTGTACCTGCTGGTGCGGGTCTACCAGCGGCGCGCGGGGCGGGTGTACCGGGCGCGGTCCACGGCGATCGCGGCGGTCATCGTGAAGTTCGTCGAGACGATGAACGGCATCCGGCCGGTACGGGCCTTCCGCCGGGAGGCCGCGAACGACGCCGAGTTCGCCGTGCTGAACCAGCGGCACGAGCGGACCAACGGCAACGCGCTGCTGGAGATGGCCCGGTACGTGGTCGGTTCCCGGCTGGTGGCCAACGCGGCGGTCGCCGGGATCGTGCTGTGGGGCGCCTACCGGGTGGCGTCCGGCTCGCTGGAGCTGGGGGTGCTGGCGGCGGCGGTGCTGTACCTGCGCCGGCTGTACGACCCGATCGACCGGCTCGGCATGTTCCTGAACTCCTACCAGTCGGCGGCCGCCTCCCTGGAGAAGATCGCCGGGCTGCTGGCGCAGACGCCGTCCGTGCCGGAACCGGCCCGGCCGCGCGAACTCCCGCCGCTGCGCGGTGAGTTCCCGGGCCGCGAGGTCGTCTTCGACCAGGTCCGCTTCGCCTACCGCACCGGCGGCGAGGTGCTGCCGCGCTTCGACCTGACCCTGCCGGCCGGGCAGACCGTCGCCGTCGTCGGCTCCACGGGCGCCGGCAAGTCGACCCTGGCCAAGCTGCTCGCCCGCTTCTACGACCCCACCGAAGGACGCGTGCTGCTGGACGGCGTCGACCTGCGCGAGCTGGCGACGCCCGAGCTGCGGCGCGGGGTGGTCATGGTGACCCAGGAGGCGTTCCTGTTCTCCGGCACGGTCGCGGACAACATCGCGATCGGCCGGCCCGAGGCCACCCGGGAGGAGATCGAACAGGCGGCGAAGGCGATCGGAGCGCACGAGTTCATCGCCGCCCTGCCCGACGGGTACGACACGGACGTCCGCAAGCGCGGCGGCCGCATCTCGGCCGGGCAGCGCCAACTCGTCGCGTTCGCCCGGGCGTTGCTCGCCGACCCGGCGGTGCTGATCCTGGACGAGGCGACCAGCTCGCTGGACGTCCCGGGGGAGCGGGCCGTGCAGCGGGCGATGTCGACCGTGCTGCGGGGCCGTACGGCGGTGGTGATCGCCCACCGGCTGTCCACGGTGGAGATCGCCGACCGGGTCCTGGTCATGGAGCACGGCCGCATCGTCGAGGACGGCCGCCCGGACGAACTCGTCGAGGGCACCGGCAGGTTCGCCGACCTGCACCGCGCGTGGCGGGACAGCCTGGCGTAGGAGGCCCCCGGGAGCCGGGCCTACGGCACCCCCAGCTCGAACAGGACGTATCCCGCGTACGACCCGGAGGCCAGGGCCGCGATGCCCAGCACCGTGCCCTGGACCGGCAGGGACAGCCGGCGCATCGCGACCGCCAGGGGGAGGAAGAGCGGGAAGCAGGGCAGCAGATAGCGCGAGACGTTGGCGAAGATCTGCTGGCTGCCCAGGACCAGGGCCAGGGTCAGCACGGTGTGCACGACCAGCACCAGCGGGGGCCGCAGCCGGAACAGCAGCGGCAGCAGCACGAGGGCCAGCAGCACCACCCCCACCCCGACGACGTCCGCGAAGGGCCAGGCGAACAGGTAGGTGTTGTGGCCCACGGGCACGGACGTGAGCACGTCCAGGGTCTGCCTGCCGTAGTCGAACTCGTGCGCCCACGCACCCGACTGGAGCTTGAAGTAGCCGCCGTAGTCACCCATCCGGTGTCCCACCCACCCCAGGTAGCCGAGCAGCCCGAGCGGGGCCAGGGCCATGGCGAGCAGCGGGCGCAGGACGCCGTCGCGGCGGTCCCGCAGCGCCGGCAGGGCGGCGATGCCGAGCGCGGCGATCAGCGCGGCGGCCGTGGGCCGGTTGAGGCCGGCCGCGAAGGTGACGACGCCCGCGGTGAGCCAGCGCCGGGTCATGACGGCGTAGCAGGCCCACACGGCGAGGGCGACGTAGAGCGAGTCGGAGTAGACCGCCCACTCCACGCCGGAGCCGGGCCAGACCGCCCACAGCCCGGCGGCCGCGAGCCCGGCCCGCCGGCCGCCGAACCACTCCGCGACGGCGTAGATCCCGAGGGCCGCGGCGAAGGAGGCGAGGACGGACACCAGCAGGCCGGCGCCGTACGAGCCCAGGCCGGTGACCTCGGACGTCAGCCGCATCAGCGCCGGATACAGCGGGAAGAACGCCGCCGAGTTGCCCTCCAGGGTGATCATGCCGGTGGCGCCGGGCACGGGGACGAGTTTGGGGTCGTAGCCGTGCAGCGCGACCTGCTGGTACCACCACCCGTCCCAGGTGGCCAGCACGTCCCACACGTGCGCCCCGCCGCCGAAGCGCGGGTCCTTGCCGCGGAAGTCCCCGGCCGAGTCCAGCAGGTACAGGAAGGAGCAGAAACCGGCGAGCTTCAGGGCGCCGTAGAAGGCGAGCACCGGGCCGTGCCGGCGCAGCGCGGCGCTCAGGCGTCCGGGCGGTCCGGGCGCGCCCTCCTCGGGGGCCGCCTCCGGGTCGAGGTCCAGGGCCGTGGTCATACGTCAGCCGGTCCCGTCGTACGGCGGCGGCCCGCGTCCCGGCGCATCCGGGCGATCCCGCGCAGGTCGGCCAGCGCGGTGGCGAGCAGGTCGACCCGGCTGTCGGGGTCGTCCACCCAGTCCACCGGCACCTCGTGGATGCGCAGCCCCGCCCGCTCGGCCAGCACCAGCAACTCGGTGTCGAAGAACCACTCCCCGTCCCGCACCAGCGGCAGCAGCCGCTCGGCGACATCGCGCCGCACCGCCTTGAACCCGCACTGCGCGTCGGAGAAGCCGACGGCGAGCGTGCAGCGCAGCAGGACGTTGTAGCAGCGCGAGATGATCTCCCGCTTCGGGCCACGCACCACCCGGGAGCCGGGCGCCAGCCGGGTGCCGACGGCGAGGTCGGAGTGGCCCGAGATCAGCGGCGCGACCAGCGGCAGCAGGGCGGCGAGCCCGGTGGACAGATCCACGTCGGTGTACGCCAGCACGGGCGCCCGCGAGGTGGACCAGACAGCCCGCAGCGCCCGCCCGCGCCCCTTCTCGGGCAGCCGGGTCCACTCCACCTCGGCCAGCTCCCGCGCGAGCCGGGCGGCGATGCGCGCGGTGCCGTCGGTGCTGGCGTTGTCGGCGACGGTGATCCGGAACGGGTAGGGGAAGGTGTCCCGCAGATGCGCGTGCAGCCGCCGGACGTTCGGCTCCAGGGCCTTCTCCTCGTTGAACACCGGCACGGCCAGGTCCAGGACGGGCTCCTCGTGCGGGGCCGGGAGCGGCGCGTGCCGGGGCAGGGGTGTCCTGGCCGGACCGGTCCGGCGGGATCGGAGTTTTATCACGTAAGTCCCTTGTGTTCTCTGGTCGGAGGCGTGCCGCAGGCGCCCTCGGGCGTGCGGCGGCGGCCGGTGGTCAGCCGGCCGTGCCCGCCACCGAGGTGGGCGTGGACGAGGAGACGCCGGGCGGCGTCGCGGAGTCGGTGGCCGGCGGGGAGGTGGTGGCACGGCCTCCGGGGGTGGCGGTCGCCGTGTCGGTGGGGGGCGGCGGCTGTGACGTCCCGGGGCTGCCGGGTGTCGTGGGCGGGACGGAGGTCTCCCTCGTGCCGCCCGGGTTCGGGAGCCGGGTGGTCGCGGTGGAACCGGGCGTCGGGCCGGAGGTGTCGTCCGGCGTCGGGGACGTGCTCGGGGCGGGAGCCGGGCTGATGACGGGCCGCGGATGCGGGGCGCTCGGCCGGTCGTCGGCCGGCGCGTGCGGCCACAGCAGCAGCCCCAGCCCGACCCCGGCGACCGCCAGCACCGACCCGGCGGCCCGGCGGACGGCGCGCACCCGGCGCCGGGCGCGCACCCCCGCGTACAGCCGCTCCCGCTGCCCGGGCTCGAACGCGGCCGGTTCCCGGGTGCCGTGCATCAGCCGCGTGAGCTGCCGTTCGAAGTGGTCCATGGCTTCTTCCCTCACCCCACCGGCTCGATGACGTCGGCCAGCAACCGGCGCAGCCGGGCCACCCCGCGCGCGGCATGGGACCGGGCGGTACCCACCGGGCAGCCCAGGGTCTCGGCGACCTGCCGGTCGGGCAGGTCCTGGTAGTAGCGCAGTACGACGGCGGCCCGCTGCTGCGGGGTCAGCTGCGCCAGCGCCGCCTCCAGCCGGGAGCGCTCGGCGACGGTCGCCGACACGTCACCGGCCGCCGCCACCTCGGGCAGCTCCTCCACGGGCCGCTCGCCCCACCAGCGCCGGCGGGCCGAGCGGGCCGCGGCCCGGGCCAGCACCGTGCGCACATACGCCTCCGGCGCCTCGTCGGCGACCTTCGGCCAGACGAACCACAGCTTGACCAAGGAGTCCTGCAACAGGTCCTCGGCCCGATGCCGATCCCCTCCGGTGAGCAGACGGGCCAGATGGAACAACACCGACCAGCGGGCCGCCACGAACGCGTCGTACTCACCGGCCCGAGCCTGCTCCATTCCCACGGTCCCCGTTCTCGCCGGCTGTCCACACCAGGAGAAAGGCCCTGGACCCCCGTCCGCGCTGCACTCGCCGGACGTGATCCGCGTCACGTAGGGGGGTCACGCGGCGTCGGCGACCCGGAGCAGCAGCACACTGCGTGCCGGGACGGTGATCTGCGTGCCCGCCGGATGGACCGTTCCCGGCGCCTCGGCCTGCTCCTCCCGGGAGGTGTCGACCACGACCTCGTAGCGCTCGGCCCACGGCGCGCCCGGCAGCACGAACGCGGTCGGGCGCTCGCCCGCGTGCAGGACGGCGAGGAAGCTGTCGTCCAGGACCGGCGCGCCCCGCTCGTCACGGCCCGGTATGTCCCGACCCGACAGATACATGCCAAGCGTGGCGGCGGGGGCGTACCAGTCTCCCTCGGTCATCTCCGCGCCCCTGGAGGTGAACCACGCCAGGTCGCGCAGCCCGTCCGCCGAGTGCGCGCGGCCCGAGAAGAAGGCGCGCCGGCGCAGCACCGGATGCCGGTGGCGCAGGGCGATCAGCCGCGAGGTCAGGTCGAACAGCGGACGCCAGGCCGGGTCGTCCAGCAGCGACCAGTCCAGCCAGCCGATCTCGTTGTCCTGGCAGTAGGCGTTGTTGTTGCCGCCCTGGGTGCGGCCGAGCTCGTCGCCGGCGACCAGCATGGGCACGCCCGTGGACAGCAGGAGCGTCGTCAGCAGGTTCCTGAGCTGCCGGCGCCGCAGAGCCCGTACCCGCTCGTCCGCGGTCTCGCCCTCCGCCCCGCAGTTCCAGGACCGGTTGTCGTCGGTGCCGTCCCGGTTGTCCTCGCCGTTGGCCTCGTTGTGCTTGCGCTCGTACGACACCAGGTCGCGCAGCGTGAAACCGTCGTGCGCGGTGACGAAGTTGACGGAGGCGTAGGGACGGCGGCCGCCCCAGGCGTACAGGTCGCTGGAGCCCGACAGCCGGTAACCCATCTCCCGCACGTCGGGCAGGGCGTGCCGCCAGAAGTCCCGGACGGCGTTGCGGTACCGGTCGTTCCACTCCGTCCACAGCGGCGGGAAGGCGCCCACCTGGTAGCCGCCCGAGCCGATGTCCCAGGGCTCGGCGATCAGCTTCACCCGGCGCAGCACCGGGTCCTGGGCGATGACCGCCAGAAAGGGCGAGAGCATGTCGACGTCGTGCATCGAGCGGGCCAGCGCGGCCGCGAGGTCGAACCGGAAGCCGTCCACGCCCATCTCGGTGACCCAGTAGCGCAGCGAGTCCGTGATCAGGCGCAGCACCTGCGGCTGCACGACGTGCAGCGTGTTGCCGCAGCCGGTGTAGTCCGCGTACCGGCGGGCGTCGTGCTGGAGGCGGTAGTAGCCGCGGTTGTCGATGCCCTTCAGCGAGAGCGTGGGCCCCAGTTCGCCCGCCTCGGCCGTGTGGTTGTAGACCACGTCGAGGACGACCTCGATGCCCGCCGCGTGCAGCGCCCGCACCATCCGCTTGAACTCGCCGACCTGCTGGCCCGTCGTCCCCGAGGCCGCGTAGCCGGCGTGCGGGGCGAAGTAGCCGATGGAGTTGTACCCCCAGTAGTTGCGCAGCCCCCGGCGCAGCAGATGGTCCTCGTGCGCGAACTGGTGGACGGGCAGCAGCTCCACCGCCGTCACGCCCAGCTTCACCAGGTGCTCCACGGCGGCCGGGTGGGCGAGACCCGCGTACGTGCCGCGCAGCTCCTCGGGGACGCCCGGGTGCAGCTTGGTGAACCCGCGCACATGCAGCTCGTAGATCACCGAGTCCGCCCACGGCGTCTTCGGGCGGCGGTCGTCGGACCAGTCGTCGTCATCGTGCACGACCACGCCCTTGGGCACGAACGGCGCCGAGTCCCGGTCGTCGCGCACGGTGTCGGCCACCTGCTGCTGCGGCCAGTCCCGCACATGCCCGTACACCTCCGGAGGCAGCCCGAACTCCCCGTCCACCGCCCGCGCGTAGGGGTCGAGGAGCAGCTTCGCCGGATTCCAGCGGGCCCCGGTCCACGGGTCCCAGCGGCCCTGGACCCGGTAGCCGTAGCGCTGCCCGGGCATCACGCCCGGCACGAAGCCGTGCCAGATCTCGTGCGTCAGTTCGGTCAGCGGAACCTGGGTCTCCCGGCCCCGCTCGTCGAACAGGCACACCCGGACCCCCTCCGCCCCGGCCGCCCACAGCGCGAAGTTGGTGCCCGCGACCCCGTCCGGACCCACCCGGAACCGGGCCCCCAGCGGGGTCGGCGCCCCCGGCCACACCGGCGGGGACGGCACCGCGGCGCGCCGGGCGCCGTTCACCGCGGCCGCCGGATGCCCGCTCCCGGCGGTACCGCCCGCGGCCCGTGCCCGCTGCTCGGCTGCGCTCGTCACCAGTCGGCCCCTCTTTCAGTGGCTCGCCCGCGGGGCGCACTCGGCCGTGCCGAACGGCCGGGCGCGCCCCGGCACGCCCGGCCGCCCGGTCCGGCCGCGCCCGACGGCTCCGACGCGGGCGCGGCTCCCCTTCTGGTCGTCCTCCCCAGTGTTCTGCCCAGCCCGGGGGTCGCACTCACGTTTCCCCGGGGCGGGCCCGGTCGTTGAGACCCACGTGAGGCACGTACAAGGGCGCGCACGGCGCGCGGGGGCCGCGCTGGCCGCGGTACTGACATGGGCGGGACTGCTGGCCGGCTGCACCGCGGGCGGCTCCGGCGGACTGGACATCGACCGGGTCCTCGGCAAGCACCCGGCCGCCGAGGACGCCATCCGGATCACCCCGGACGACGGCAGCAAGGCCGTCAGACCCGGCGAGCGGCTGCGGGTGCGGGTGCCGGACGGGCGGCTGGAGAAGGTGACCGTCGTCGCCTCCCAGGACGCCCAGGACACCCCGGTCCCCGGGCACATCAGCGCCGACGGGCTGAGCTGGGAACCGGACGCCGGGAAGCTGGCGCTCGCGGCCAAGTACACCGTCGACGCGGTCGCCCTCGACTCCCACGGCCGCCGCTCGGCGCGGCACACCACCTTCACCACCTACGTCCCCGAGCAGCGGTTCATCGCCTACGTCACGCCGGAGAACCGCTCCACCGTCGGCACGGGCATGATCGTCTCGCTCGCCTTCAGCCAGGAGATCGCGGACCGCGCCGCCGTGGAACGCGCCGTACGCGTCACCGCCCGGCCCGCCGTGGAGATCCGCCCGCACTGGTTCGGCAAGAACCGCCTGGACTTCCGCCCCGAGCACTACTGGAAGCCCGGCACCGAGGTCACCGTCGACCTCGGCCTCAGGGACGTCGAGGGCGCGCCCGGCATCTACGGCCTGCAGTCCAAGACCTTCACCTTCACCGTAGGCCGCAGCCAGGTGTCCGTGGTCGACGCGGCCCGGCACATGATGGAGGTGCGGCGCGACGGACAGCTCCTCGCCACCGTGCCCATCACCGCGGGCGCCCCGAAGCATCCCACGTACAACGGGAAGATGGTGGTGATGGACATGCTCGAGGTCACCCGCATGAACAGCCGCACCGTCGGCTTCGGCGGCGAGTACGACATCCCCGACGTCCCGCACGCCATGCGGCTCACCGACTCCGGCACCTTCCTGCACGGCAACTACTGGTCGCCGGACGCCCCGGGGCACGTCAACGTCAGCCACGGCTGCGTGGGCCTGAGGGACGACAAGGGCGGCGGCTCGGACACCCCGGCGGGCTGGTTCTTCGACCGCAGTCTGGTCGGTGACGTGGTGGAGGTCGTGAACAGCAAGGACAAAACGGTTTCTCCCGACAATGGCCTCGGCGGGTGGAACATGGCCTGGAAGGCATGGAAAGCGGGCAGCGCGGTGAAGTAACCAGGTGAGGGCGGGGTTGAGGGGGTCACGGCGACAGGTTGAAGTTGCGACGGAACGGTGACATTCACCTGACACCGTGCTCAAAACCCGCCGGTTAATATGCGCGCACCAGTGTGGTGGGGGAGCAGGTCTGACCTGGTCCTGGGAGGGGAGAACACCTTGAACGTGCGGCCGATATCGGGGGCGTCGGTGGGGCGGGGACGCGGCCGTAAGGGGCTGGTGCTGATAACCGGCGCCCTGCTGATGGCCGTCACCGCGTGCGGCGGTGGCGGGGACTCGGGGTCCGGCAAGGGGGAAGCCGGCAAGGGCAAGGACTCCCGTACCCAGCAGGGCGCGCAGTCCACGGCCGCCGTCAGCATCGCGCCGAAGTCCGGCGCCACCGGCGTGGACACCAGCGGCGCCCTGAAGGTGAACGTGGCCAAGGGCAAGCTGACCGAGGTCGTGGTCAAGGACGCCAAGGGCAGCCGGATCGACGGCACCATCGCCGCCGGCGGCGCCTCCTGGACGCCGTCGACACACCTGGCGGCCGGCACCAAGTACACGGTGCACGCGGTCGCGAAGGACTCCGCGGGCCGCGAGGCCGCCGAGGACTCCAGCTTCACCACGCTGACGCCGAAGAACACCTTCGTCGGCTACTTCACCCCCGAGGACGGCTCCACCGTCGGCGTCGGCATGCCGTTCTCCGTCCGCTTCACCCGGGGCATCACCAGCCCGGACGCGGTCGAGAAGGCCATCCGCATCAAGACCGAGCCGGCCGTCGACGTCGAGGGCCACTGGTTCGGCAACGACCGCCTGGACTTCCGCCCGGAGAAGTACTGGAAGGAAGGCACCAAGGTCACCGTCGACTTCGACCTCGACGGCGTCGAGGGCCGTGCCGGCGTCTACGGCAAGCAGCACAAGACGGTGAAGTTCACCATCGGGCGCAACCAGGTCTCCGTCGTGGACGCCAAGAAGCACACGATGAAGGTCACCCAGGACGGCAAGGTCGTCAAGACCATCCCGGTCACCACCGGCAAGCCCGGCTACGACACGTGGAACGGCCAGATGGTGATGAGCGAGAAGCTGACGGTGACCCGGATGAACGGCGAGACCGTGGGCTACGGCGGCGAGTACGACATCAAGGACGTCCCGCACGCCATCCGCCTCACCAACTCCGGCACCTTCATCCACGGCAACTACTGGGGCGGCGGCGCCTTCGGCAATTACAACGCCAGCCACGGGTGCGTGGGCCTGCGCGACGTGCGCGGCGGCTACGACAAGAGCGTTCCGGCGGCCTGGTTCTTCAACCACTCCATGATCGGCGACGTGGTGGTCGTGAAGCACTCCCACGACCGCACGGTGTCTCCCGACAACGGGCTGAACGGGTGGAACATGTCGTGGGACGACTGGAAGAAGTGAGCCTCGTCCGAGGCGGGCCCGGTGCTGTGAGCCACGGCACCGGTCCCGTTGCCGTTGGTCCCCGTGCTGTGCCTGCCTGGGGGGCAACCCCCAGACCCCCGGCCGAGTGTGATCCAGCGCACCGGTCCCGTTGCCGTTAGTCCCCGTGCTGTGCCTGCCTGGGGGGCAACCCCCAGACCCCCGGCCGAGTGTGATCCAGCGCACCGGTCCCGTTGCCGTTAGTCCCCGTTAACCTGCTCACCATGACCGTCACTCTCGAAGTCGCCGAAGGCGTCGGAACCCTGCGTCTGGACCGGCCGCCGATGAACGCGCTGGACGTCGCCACGCAGGACCGGCTGAAGGAGCTCGCCGAGGAGGCCACGGGGCGCGACGACGTGCGTGCCGTGGTGATCTACGGCGGCGAGCGGGTGTTCGCGGCGGGCGCGGACATCAAGGAGATGCAGGACATGGACCACACCGCGATGGTCCTGCGCGCCCGCGCCCTGCAGGACTCCTTCACCGCCGTCGCCCGCATCCCCAAGCCCGTCGTCGCCGCCATCACCGGCTATGCCCTCGGCGGCGGCTGCGAACTGGCCCTGTGCGCCGACTACCGCATCGCCGCCGACAACGCCAAGCTCGGCCAGCCGGAGATCCTGCTGGGCCTGATCCCGGGCGCCGGCGGCACCCAGCGCCTGCCCCGGCTGATCGGCCCCTCCAAGGCCAAGGACCTCATCTTCACGGGCCGTCAGGTCAAGGCCGACGAGGCGCTCGCCATCGGCCTGGTGGACCGCGTCGTCCCGGCCGCCGAGGTGTACGAGCAGGCACACGCCTGGGCCGCGAAGCTCGCGCAGGGACCGGCCATCGCCCTGCGCGCCGCGAAGGAGTCGGTGGACACCGGCCTGGAGACCGACATCGACACCGGGCTCGCCGTCGAACGGGGCTGGTTCGCGGGTCTGTTCGCCACCGAGGACCGCGAGCGCGGCATGCGCAGCTTCGTGGAGGAGGGGCCGGGGAAGGCCAAGTTCCTCTGACGGCCGCCGTGCGCGTCATGGTGTGAACTTCCCCGCAATCACTTGCAGTTGACGTGACGTCTGATCCGGGGTCCCCCGATGGGGCGGTTTATGGGAGCCTTAAGGCAACCTTAAGTCTGCCTCGTCGAGGGAGCCCGTCGCTTGCCCGGAAGTGAGCCGTCGCCGCAGGTCAGTTGGGCTGCACCGGGTGCCGACGTGCCCTCGGCATATGCCGCGCGAATGGAGCGGACAGGGGGCGTGCGGGGGGCGTATTCCTTCGGAACGGCCACGGACGCGACTCCGGACGGCCATCATGGGGGCATGGCGGGGCTGGAGGGCATCGAACAGCCGCGGGGACACAGCCGTGCGGCCGCGGCGCGCTGGTCGCCCGCGGTCGAGGACGAACAGGCGCTCAAGGCGCTCGAACTGTTCGGAAACCCGACGGAGGCGGAGGTCCCGCTGCCGTCCCGTCCCGAGTCGGCGGCCACCGCGCGCCGGCTGGCCCAGGTCGTCGTCCTGCGCCATTGGGGTCTGACCCCCAAGATGACCGAGGACGCGGTCTTACTCGTCTCCGAACTCGTCGGCAACGCCGTACGGCACACGGGTGCCCGGGTCTTCGGCCTGAGGATGCGCCGCCGCCGCGGCTGGATCCGCGTCGAGGTCCGCGATCCCTCACGCGGACTGCCCTGCCTGATGCCGGTCCAGGACATGGACGTCAGCGGCCGCGGCCTGTTCCTGGTGGACAAACTCGCCGACCGCTGGGGCGTCGACCTGCTGCCGCGGGGCAAGACCACCTGGTTCGAGATGCGCGTCGCCGACCGCTGACCGGCCCGACGCACGGCGACCCGAAACCATCCCCCATTCGGGCGAATCGGCCGTTTTCTCGCCCGACACCCCTTAAATGGTGCGGGTGACCACGACCAACCGACGTGACGTGCTGCGCACGAGCGCGGGGCTCGTCGCCTCGGGCGCGCTCGCCGCCGGCTGCGGCGGCGCCGGCCAGGAGGCCCCGCCCGCCGCCTCCGCGTCCGACCGGTCCGCGCCCGCGTCCGGCCACCCCGCGGCCACCACCCGCACCGCACCCGCCCCGCGCGCCTACCCGGGGCAGCCCGCCCAGATCACCCACGGCCCACGCACCCGCCCCCAGGTCGCCCTCACCTTCCACGGCCAGGGCGACCCCGCCCTCGCCACCTCCCTGCTGGCCACGGCCGAACAGCACGGCGCCCGCCTCACCGTGCTCGCCGTCGGCACCTGGCTGGACGAACACCCGGGCCTCGCGAGGCGCATCCTCGACGGCGGCCACGACCTCGGCAACCACACCCAGCGGCACGTCTCCGTCAACGCCATGTCGGAGGCCGGCGCCCGCCGGGAGATCACCGACTGCGCCGAGCGCCTGAAACGGCTCACCGGGTCCATCGGCACCTGGTTCCGCCCCTCCCGGTCCCCGACCGCCTCCCCCCTGGTCGCCCGGCTGGCCCGCGCCGCGGGCTACCCGCACGTGCTGTCGTACGACGTCGACTCCCTCGACTACACCCGCCCCGGCGCCGACGCCGTCACCCGCAAGGTCCTCGCCGACGTACGCCCCGGTTCGGTGGTGAGCCTGCACTTCGGATATTCCGACACGGTCGCCGCCCTCCCCGCCGTACTCCTCGAACTCGGCCGCCGCCGGCTGCGCGCGGTCACCACCACGGAGCTGCTGAGCTGATGCCCACCACCCAAGCCGCCCGCCTGCTGGCCGCCGGAGCCGCCCTCACCGCCCTGACCCTGCTGTCCGCCTGCGGGGGCGGGGGACAGCACGCCGCCAAGGAGGCCCGTGACAGCACGGCGCCGGCCCGGCCGCAGGCGACGAGACAGCAGGTGAACGTGTTGCCCGGGATGCCCCCGGTCGAGGACCCGAAGGACATCTACGCCGCCGACCGCCCGGGCCGGCTCTCCCCGGTGGTCAAGGACTTCCCGTCCCGGGTGTACGTGCCGAACACCAACTCCGACACGGTCACCGTCATCGACCCCCGGACGTACAAGATCATCGAAACCCTCCCGGTGGGCCGGCAGCCCCAGCACGTCGTGCCGTCCTGGGACCTGAAGACGCTCTGGGTCAACAACGACCTCGGCAACAGCCTCACCCCCATCGACCCGAGGACCGGCAAGGCCGGCAAGCCCGTCCCCGTGCACGACCCCTACAACCTGTACTTCACGCCCGACGGCAAGTACGCCGTCGTCATGGCCTCCATGGACCGCGAACTCGTCTTCCGCGACGCGCACACCATGAAGGTCGTGAAGACGGTCCCGGTCCGCTGCTACGGCGTCAACCACGCCGACTTCTCCGTCGACGGCCGGTACTTCATCGTCTCCTGCGAGTTCAGCGGCGAACTGCTCAAGGTCGACACCGCGCGCATGAAGGTCGTCGGCCAGCAGAAGCTGCCGTACCACGGGGCCATGCCGCAGGACGTCAAGATCTCCCCGGACGGCAAGCGGTTCTACATCGCCGACATGGTGGCCAACGGGCTGTGGATCCTGAACGGCGACACCTTCGCCAAGCCCGGGTTCCTCGCCACCGGCAAGGGCGCCCACGGGCTGTACATCAGCCGGGACTCCCGCGAGATGTACATCTCCAACCGGGGCGAGGGCTCCATCTCCCTCTTCGACTTCACCCGGAACCGGCTCACCGAGAAGTGGCACCTGCCCGGCGGTGGCAGCCCCGACATGGGCGGTGTCTCGGCCGACGGCAAGGTGCTGTGGCTCTCCGGCCGCTACAACTCCGAGGTGTACGCCATCGACACCCGCACCGGAAAGGAACTGGCCCGCATCAGGGTCGGCAGCGGCCCGCACGGCCTCGCCGTCTACCCGCAGCCCGGCCGCTACTCGCTCGGCCACACCGGCATCTTCCGCTGAGAGCCCGGCCGACCGCCCCGACAGCGCCGGTCAGCCGCCGAGCAGCAGCGCCTCCGCGCCCACCGCGCGGTAACCGGCCGCCTGGAACGCCCGCACGCTGCGGGCGTTCCCCGGCGCGACCTGCGCCCACAGCGGCTCCGTGACCAGGTGCCGGGCGGCGGTCAGCAGCAGCCGCCCCAGCCCCCTTTGCCGTACCCCCTCGTCCACCTCCACCGACACCTCCAGCCGGCCGCCGACCCCGCGCCCCAGCACCAGCACCCCGCCCTCCGTCGTCCAGGCCCGTACCTCGTCGCGCCGGCCGCGGGCGTAGGCGATGCGGGGATGGCCGGCGTCCTCGATCTCGCGCAGTGCCGGTGGCGGGCCGCCGGGCAGCGGGGAGCCGACCAGCAGCGCGTCGACCGTCTCCGTCCGGCGTCCGGTGCGGGCCATGAAGGCGGCGAGGAAGGCGGGGTTCAGCGTCGCGGCGAGAGGATCGCAGTCCACGGCGCCGAGGGCGTCGTGCACCCACCGCGGGTCCTCGTCCGTGAAGACCACGGAGTGCGCGGTGAAGGCCAGCACCCCCGCGTCCCGCGGCGCGTGCTGCGCCACCACGGTCGTGCGGCCGTCCGCCGGCGGGAACACGCCCCGCGCCGCCGCGTCGAGAATGTCCCGCAAGGTCTCCAACACCGCTCCTTGACTCTCCACCGACTGGAAGGCCCAGACTCGCAGACTTGACGTCCTCCCCGCCCTGAAGGGAAGTGGGACCTGGGTGGTCGCCGCACTGCGGGCGTGCGCGGGCCGTTAATCTGACCTGCGACAGTACGCCGGCACGGCATGAGAAACACGAACAAAAGGGGCGGATCGGTGGCGGACATCGAGGAAGCACGCAAGCAGTTCCAGCGGATCGACGCGGACGGTGACGGGTTCATCACCGCCGCGGAGTTCAAGTCCGCCCTGGCCCAGCAGGGTGACTGGAACGTCACCGAGACGGTCGCGGAGGCCATCATCAAGACCCGCGACCTCAACGGCGACAAGGTCCTGTCCTTCGATGAGTTCTGGACCTACCTGAACAAGTGACCCACCCGAAGGGGGTGCCCGTCCGACCCGGAGGGCACCCCCTTCGTCATACGCCGCGCCGCACCCGCACGCTCCCGACGCGGGACCGCAGTTCCCGTGCGCCGGCCCGGCCCAGCCTGCGGCCCAGCACGACCGTCATCGCAGCATCGCCCGGTTCACCGCGGACAGCACCGCGAGGATCGCGGCGGCCGGCTCCCGGTCGTCCTCGGCCGCGCCCCACAGCGTGGTGCCGTTCACCCGGCACTCGGCGAAGGCGAACCGCCCGGCGCGGACCACGTCCAGCACCTCCACCGTGAACCCTGCACCGGCCGGCGCGTCAGCGAACGCGGTCAGCGGACCGGCCCCGGTGCCCTCGTGGTCACCGGCGCGCTGCTCGCCCGTGCGCAGGGTGCCGACGAAGCGGTGCCGGCCCGGCGCCTCCTCGAACACCGACCAGGCGTCCAGCCGTACCTCGCCGTCGTCCAGGTAGGCGGCGCGGAACAGGTCGTACACGTCCTTCGGGGGGGCCTCCCGGCCGCTGGTGTCCGTCGCGTCCTGCACCAGGCGCGCCACCTCGGGCCGCATCCGGGTCGGCAGGCCCACGCCGTGGTGGGTGCGCAGCAGGTACGCCGTCCCGCCCTTGCCCGACTGCGAGTTGACGCGGATGACCGCCTCGTACGACCGACCGAGGTCGGCCGGCAGGTACGGCACCGCCCAGGGTGCCTGCCGCTCGGGCAGGCCCAGCTCCCGCGCGCGCCGGGCGTGTTCCGCAGTCCCTTGCCGATCGCGCCCTGGTCCGGGCCGTCGTCACCGCAGACCCCGAGGCCGCCACGACCGCACTGCGGGAGGAACTGGAACGCACGCTGGCGCTGCTGCGCGGGGAAACGGCGGCGGGCGGTCTCACCCGTTCACCGCAGCCACCGGAATAGTCCCGGACCCGCCGCGGTTGTCGCCCCTCGACGGAAGCATGCACATGCATCGATCCTGGAAGGGCCTGTCATGAAGATCGGCATCATCGGCGCGGGCAACATCGGCGGCAACCTCACCCGGCGGCTCACCGCGCTCGGCCACGACGTGTCCGTGGCCAACTCGCGCGGCCCCGAGACCCTGAAGGAACTGGCAGAGGAGACCGGCGCGCGGGCGGTACGGGCCGAGGAGGCGGCGGACGGCGCCGAGGTCGTCGTGGTCACCGTTCCGCTGAAGGCCGTCCCGACCTGCCCTCCGGCCTGCTGGACGGCGCGGCCGAGGGCGCCGCCGTGATCGACACCGGCAACTACTACCCGCAGCAGCGCGACGGCCGGATCGCCGGGATCGAGGACGAGGGGCTGACCGAGAGCCGCTGGACGGAACGCCATCTCGGCCGCCCCGTGATCAAGGCGTTCAACGGCACCTACGCCCAGGACATCCTGGAGCGGCCCCGCCCGGCCGGCGACCCCGAGCGCATGGCCCTGCCGGTCGCCGGCGACGACGCGGCCGCCAAGGCGAAGGTCCGCGCCCTCATCGACGAACTCGGCTTCGACACGGTCGACGCGGGCGGCATCGACGACTCCTGGCGCCAGCAGCCGGGCACACCGGTGTACGGCCTGCGGGCGGGCACGGACGCCGTCAAGCAGGCCCTGACGGCCGCGTCCCCCGAACGACCGGCGGACTTCCGCGGCTAGGGTCCCGCCCCCTCTTCAGGGCGTGGCCCACTCGCGCAGTGCCGCCTTGCTGCCGAAGTCGGCCACGTCCTTGTCGTGGGGTTCGCTGCTGTACTGGTGGAAGCGCCACTTGGCCTTGATGCGGGGGTGGCCCGCGCTCACGTAGTCGGCGATCCACAGGCCGTCGCCGGCGTAGGACGTGGTGTCGACGGTGAGCCAGAAGTGCCGGTTGGCGTAGAGCAGGACCCTGTTGTGCGGGCGGAGTCTCTTCACCGTGCGGATGAACAGGTCCTTCTCCGCGTTGCTGGCGTGCGTGCCCTCGCTGGTGGTCTCCCAGTCGACCGCGAGCAGATCGCCCGCCTTCTCGGGGGCGTGCTGGACGAAGTACTCGGCCTGGGCGGCGATGTGGCCCGGCCACAGAAAGTGGTAGAAGCCGACGACCAGTCCCGCGTCGCGGCCGTGCTTGGTCTGGGCGGACAGTTTGGGATTGACGTACGAACGGCCCTCCGTCGCCTTGATGAAGACGAAGGAGAGGCCGTCCGTGCCGTACGAGGACGACTGGAACGCGCTGACGTCGATGCCGTGGAGCATGTGGGGGACTCCCTGAAGTGCCAGTGGGGTGACCAGGAGTTGATGGATGTATGCCCCACCCCGGCGCCACCGATCCGCGCGCCCGGCCGAAACCTCAGCCCCGGTCCGTCACCGAACCCAGCACCGAGGGCGGCTTGGCCGACCAGTCGGAGGTGATGATGCTGGCGTGGTCCTTGGCCAGCAGCGCGAGCCGGGCGGCGACCTCGGCGTCGGTCGGGTCGGTCGAGGAGATCGCCGGGGACGCGCCGTCGGCGCCGGTCATGATCGAGACGTAGTGGTTCGCGGAGTAGAACGAGGTGTCGTAGCCCTTGTTGACGTACGTCGCCGCGTCCCCGTCGAAGAAGACGAACCAGGGCCGGATCGAGGCGTCGTACCGGCCGGCGCGCGGATCCCCGCCCTCGGCGCCGAGTACCGCGGGGAAGGCCTGGGCCTCGGAGACGCGCCCGGCGGCATACAGATCCCGCAGGTGATCCCCGTACTCCTCGTCCGTCCAGTAGTGGTCGAAGGGGTTGGACTGCTCGACCGTGCCCGGGATCAGCTCGAAGAGGAACTTGCCCCTCATCGCGTCCCGCGAGGGCCAGGCGTTGGCCTTCGCCGCCGCGTCCAGGGAGGAGTACGTGCCGCCGAGCAGATCGGCCGGCTTGAAGACGCTGCTGCCGAGCTTCTGCGCGACCAGCTTGTCGAACTCGTCCGGGCCCATGCCCCCCTTGTTGTTGAACCCCACCTTCATCTCGACCTTGAAGACGATCGGCGGGTGGTCGGGGTGCAGCTGGTTCCAGGCCGCGATGTTGTCCAGGCAACTGCCCAGATCCTGGTTGCGGTTCTTGCTGTACAGCTCGGCCGGGGTCTTCGCGGCCTCGCAGTTGTTGTCGTTGCCGAACGGGTTGCTGTGACTGACCCGCCACCGGTGGGTGATGCTGTCGACGTACACGTCCAGCTCCAGCAGCGAGGCCCCGGAGTCCAGGGCCTGCGCGAAGTATGTGTACTTGTCCTTCTCGTACGCGTTGTGCGTCCCGATGGCCGTCGTCTCGGAGAACTTCGGCGACGCCGCGTGAGCCTGCCCGGGCACCATCGCCACCAGCGCACCGGCTCCCACCAGCGCCGCCATCCGTCTCACTGTCCGCATCCCTGAACTCCCTGTCGCTGCCGTTGAGTTGGCGGAAGCGTAGGAGAGAGGGATTACTGTTCGGTAGCCCCCGGACGAACCGGGATGGCGGGGCGGGTCACTTGAGGTAGCCGAGGGTGGTCATCATGCCGCTCTCGGAGTGGTACTGGTTGTGGCAGTGGAGCATCCACAGGCCGGGGTTGTCGGCGTCGAAGTCGGCGACGATCTTGTGGTGGGGCAGCACGACGGCGGTGTCCTTCAGCGCGCCGGCGGCGTCGACGCCGGTGAGGGCGAAGGTGTGGCCGTGCAGGTGCAGGGGGTGCCACATGTCGGTGGCGTTGACGAGGGTGAGCCGCACCCGCTCGCCGGCGCGGACCGGGTGGCGCCGGTGCGGGTCGTGGGGCTGGTGGTCGAAGCCCCAGTCGTAGTTCTTCATGCCGCCGGTGAGCGTGAGGCGCAGCTCGCGGTCGGGCTCGCGGTCCTCCAGCGCCACGGACTCGTCCGGTTCCAGGAGATGGGCGGGTACGACGCGGCCGTCCAGTTCGTCCGGGCGGACCTCGGCAGGGGGGAGGTTCCGGCTGCTGTCGGTGCGCAGGACGGCCAGGGCCTGCCCCTTCTTGCCCTCGGCGAGGGCGACGAAGGGGAAGACGCCGTCCTCGGCGGTGACGAGCACGTCGTAGCGCTCGGCCATGCCGACGAGGAGGGCGTCGGTCTCCTGCTGGTCGACGGGGTAGCCGTCGGTGTGCGTGACGGTCATGGTGTGGCCGCCGAGCGCGACCCGGAAGGCGGTCTCGGAGCCGGCGTTGATGATGCGCAGCCGGACGCGGTCGCCGGGGCGGCACCGGAACACCGTGGGGCTGCTCGGCGTACGGCCGTTGGCGAGGTAGTACGGGTAGGCCACGTTGCCGCCCTCGCCGTCGAGCAGGCTGCTGTGGGAGTCGTGCAGCACCCGGGAGGGGCCCGCCCCGGCGGAGCGCGTACCGTGCTGCAGTTCGCGGAGCACGGCGTCCGGGGTCGAGCCCTGCACGCCGTCCAGCCAGTCGTCCAGGACGATCACCCACTCCTCGTCGTAGGAGAGGGGCTCCTGGGGGTCGTCGACGACGAACGGGGCGTACAGCGCGCGGTCGGGCTGGAGGCCGACGTGCGAGTGGAGGAGGTAGGTGCCCGGGTGGGAGACGGCGAAGCGGTAGGTGAAGCCGGCGCCCGGACGGATGGGGTCCTGCGTCACGCCGGGGGCGCCGTCCATGTCACAGCGCAGCCGCACCCCGTGGGCGTGGAGGGTGGTGCCGGTCGGCAGGTGGTTGTCGAGGGTGAGGTTCAGGACGTCACCGGCGGTGACGCGCACCAGCGGGCCGGGCAGCTTCCCGTCGTAGGCCCAGCTGCGGACGGTCGGGCCGCCCAGGTCCAGCGTGGACTCGGCCGCGGTGAGCCGGAAGGTGCGCTCCGGGCCGCTGCCGCGCCGGCGCTCGGCGGCGAGGACCTCCGGGCCCGAGGGGTCGACATACTCCGCCTCTCCCGACCGGGCGGGGGCGAAGGCGGACAGGAGGCCCGCGCCCGCGGCAGCGAGTGGGGCACGGAGCAGGGTACGCCGCGAAGGTGTGTGCATGGCAGCAATAAACACGTTCTGCCCGAAATGCACCGCCGAGCGTGCCGGGTGTCGGCCTCCGTGCCCCGGACGGGGGTAATCCCGGGGCCGGTCACAGCTGTCCCACCGGCCGTGCGGCCTCCAACGGCGGCCTGTTCGTACTACGTTCGGATCATCTCACTCACCGCGCGGAAGAGAGACAGGATGCGCACGCTCACCTACTACGTCGCTGCCAGCCTCGACGGCTACATCGCCGGTCCCGACGGCAGCTACGACTTCTTCCCCTTCGAGGGGGAGGTTCAGGAGGCGATCCTCGCCGAGTATCCCGAGACCATGCCGGTGCACGTCCGCGAGCCCTTCGGCCTGACCGCCACCGCGCACCGGCACTTCGACACCGTGATCATGGGCCGCGGCACCTACGAGCCGGCCCTGAAGGCGGGCATCACCAGCCCCTACGCCCACCTCGAGCAGTACCTCGTCTCCCGCACCCTGACCGCAACGGACCCGGAGGTCCGGATCGTCGCCGACGACCCGGCCGCGCTGGTGCGCGACCTCAAGAAGCGCGACGGCATGGGCCTGTGGCTGGCCGGCGGCGGGAAGCTGGCCGCCGCGCTCCGCGACGAGATCGACGAACTGGTCATCAAGCGCAATCCGGTCGTCATCGGCACCGGAATCCCGCTGTTCGACGGCCCGTTCGCCCCCGTCGGCTTCCTTCCCACCGCACGCCGCGACTTCGACTCCGGTGTCAGCATCGTCACCTACACCAGGAGCTGACGCCTCAGCACTCGATGATGTTCACCGCCAGCCCGCCCCGGGCCGTCTCCTTGTACTTGACGCTCATGTCGGCGCCGGTGTCCTTCATCGTCTTGATGACCTTGTCCAGGGACACCTTGTGGGAGCCGTCGCCGCGCATCGCCATGCGGGCCGCGGTGACCGCCTTGACCGCGGCCATGCCGTTGCGTTCGATGCAGGGGATCTGGACGAGGCCGCCGACCGGGTCGCAGGTGAGGCCGAGGTTGTGCTCCATGCCGATCTCGGCGGCGTTCTCCACCTGCTCGGGCGAGCCGCCGAGGACCTCGGCGAGGGCGCCGGCGGCCATCGAGCAGGCAGAGCCGACCTCGCCCTGGCAGCCGACCTCGGCGCCGGAGATGGAGGCGTTCTCCTTGAACAGCATGCCGATGGCACCGGCCGCCAGCAGGAAGCGGACCACGCCCTCCTCGTCGGCGCCGGGCACGAAGTTGATGTAGTAGTGCAGGACCGCCGGGATGATGCCGGCCGCGCCGTTCGTCGGCGCCGTCACCACGCGGCCGCCCGCCGCGTTCTCCTCGTTCACGGCCATCGCGTACAGCGTGATCCACTCCATGGCGAGGGCTTGCGGGTCGCCCTCGGAGCGCAGCTTGCGCGCCGTGTTCGCCGCGCGGCGGCGCACCCTCAGGCCGCCGGGCAGGATGCCCTCGCGGGACATGCCGCGCGCCACGCACTCGCGCATCACGCGCCAGATCTCCAGCAGCCCCGCCCGGATCTCCTCCTCCGTGCGCCAGGCCCGCTCGTTCTCCAGCATGAGCGCGGAGATCGACAGGCCGGTCTCCCGGGTCAGGCGCAGCAGCTCGTCGCCGGTGCGGAAGGGGTACTTCAGGACCGTGTCGTCCAGCTTGATGCGGTCCGCGCCAACCGCGTCCTCGTCCACGACGAAGCCGCCGCCGACCGAGTAGTACGTCTTGGAGAGCAGCTCCGTGCCGGCCGCGTCGTAGGCCCATATGGTCATGCCGTTGGCGTGGTACGGCAGGGCCTTCCTGCGGTGCAGGACCAGGTCGTCGTCGAAGGAGAAGGGGATCTCGTGCTCGCCGAGCAGCGAGATGCGGCCCGCCGCCTTGATCTCCTCCACCCGCTCGTCGGCCTTCTCCACGTCCACCGTGCGCGGCGAGGCGCCCTCCAGGCCCAGCAGCACCGCTTTCGGGGTGCCGTGGCCGTGGCCGGTCGCGCCGAGCGAGCCGTACAGCTCGCAGCGCACCGAGGCGACGGATGCCAGCAGGTCCTCGTTGCGCAGCCGGCGGGCGAACATGCGGGCCGCGCGCATCGGGCCGACCGTGTGGGAGCTGGACGGGCCGATGCCGATCGAGAACAGGTCGAAGACCGAGATGGCCACGGTCACTCCTCAGGACAGGGGTGGGGCACTCCCCATCGAGTGCCCCACCGGGGTGGTACTTACTTGTTCAGACCCGGGTAGAGCGGGTGCTTGTCGGCCAGGGCCTTCACCCGGGCCTTGAGGGCCTTGGCGTCGTAGGACGGCTTCAGCGCCTCGGCGATCACGTCCGCGACCTCGGCGAAGTCCTCGGCCGTGAAGCCGCGGGTGGCCAGCGCCGGCGTGC